>CAZYRT010000007.1:0-65886 GCA_964650045.1 uncultured Ruminococcus sp. | reverse complement strand
GGATGCAGTTAACTGCCCTTGGAAGGCTCTTGATGTTGATGTAGTTCTCGAATGCACCGGTTTCTACACCTCTAAGGAAAAGGCTTCTGCACACATCACTGCAGGCGCTAAGAAGGTTGTTATCTCTGCTCCCGCAGGCAACGATCTTCCCACCATCGTTTACAACGTAAACAACAACACCCTTACTGCAGAAGACACCGTTATTTCCGCTGCTTCCTGCACCACAAACTGCCTCGCTCCTATGGCTAAGGCTCTTAACGATTATGCTGCTATCCAGAGCGGTATCATGACTACCGTTCACGCATATACCGGCGACCAGATGATCCTCGACGGTCCTCAGAGAAAGGGCGACCTCAGAAGATCCAGAGCTGGCGCTATGAACATCGTTCCTAACAGCACCGGCGCTGCTAAGGCTATCGGTCTTGTTATCCCCGAACTCAACGGCAAGCTCATCGGTTCCGCACAGCGTATTCCTACCTGCACCGGTTCCACCACAATCCTTATCGCTGTTGTTAAGGGCGCAGACGTTTCCAAGGAAGGCATCAACGCTGCTATGAAGGCTGCTGCTACTGAATCCTTCGGTTACTCTGATGAAGAACTCGTATCCTCCGATGTTATCGGTATGACCTACGGTTCTCTCTTCGATGCAACACAGACCATGGTATCTAAGATTGACGACGATACCTATCAGGTACAGGTTGTTTCTTGGTACGACAACGAAAACTCCTACGTTTCTCAGATGGTTCGTACCATTAAGTACTTCGCTGAACTCAACTAATTCAGTAAATACTTCCCTACAGGACACCTTTTCGGTGTCCTGTTTTTTGCGCCTATTTGGAACTATAATTCAATCATAGGTTTATAGACATAATAAATGTTTTATGATACAATATTCGTAAGTTTTCAATGAAAGGAAAATACAATATGTATGAAAAATCTTGCGGTACAATACCGTATACAATCAAGAACGGTATAATATATTATTTACTTATAAGAGCGTTGGATGACGGATATTGCGGATTCCCCAAAGGTCATACAGAACCTAATGAAAGTGAAGAAGCTACGGCTCTTAGAGAAACTTGGGAAGAAACATCAATAAACCCTATTATAGATAATGACTTTCGCTATGAAATAACCTATCAAACAAATTATGGCACTCAAAAAACAGTTGTTTATTTCTTGGCGCATTTTAAAGACCAAATACCGACACATAATAAAGGATTCGAAAATTTCCAATATTTACTCCTCCCATTAAAAGATGCATTAGAACAACTCACCTTTGAAAATGCACAAGATATGTTAAAATCCGCCCATGATTTTTTGACAAAACTCAAAATCCACTGAATAATACCACTCCCCCGATTAATCACAGCATAAAATATCGGGAAATTAATTTTGCCTCATGATAGAATAATTACAGACAAGGAGGAATTGAAATGGATTGGATTATTGGATTGCAAAAAGCCATTGACTATATCGAAGATAATCTTACCAATAGCATCGATTATGAAAAAGTCGCGGCGCAAAGCTTTTCATCAAGCTATCATTTTCAGCGTGTATTCAGTATCCTCTGCGGCTTTACGATTGGTGAATATATCCGCAACCGTAGGCTTTCGCTTGCAGGCAGCGAACTCGCTTCAAGTGATATCAAGGTTATTGATGTAGCATTGAAATATGGCTATGAAAGTCCGGACAGCTTTGCAAAAGCATTCCAAAAATTCCATGGTATATTGCCTTCGCAAGCTAAAAATAACGGCAGTAACCTAAAATCCTTTTCCCGACTTGTACTTAAATATTCATTAGAAGGTGGTACAGTTATGAATTACAGAATCGAAGAAAAACCAGAAATGGTCTTAACAGGATACAAACGTCATTTCTTAGGTGTTCCCGGTGAAAGAGCAGAACAGGAAAAAAGAAATGTATGTAAAAACCAGACCGTTGCAATACATTTTGAAAGGATTATCGGGCAACATAGAAAAGGGTTTTGATATTATTACGAATATTGATGATGACGGATACGATTTTTATATTGCAAACGAATTGACCGAATATTATAGGAACAACCTTAACAAAGACGGAGTTTTGGGAGAAGAATTTTCGAAGTATTATGAAAATATAGTAATTCCCAAATGCACTTATGCAATTTTTGAAACCGAACGCTGTTCTTATCCTACAACAATATTTCTGGATTTAAGAAAAAGAATCGTTTCCGAATGGCTGCCTAACTCAGGTTACCAAATAGCAAATTCTCCCGAAATTGTTGTTACACATTGGTATCGTGGCGATAAAAGCGACGAACGTTATCGCGAGCTTTGGATTCCTATTGATTCCAAATAAAACACCTCTTATATAAATACTAACCTTCAAACAAACATACTCCAACAAAAAACCGAGAGTTTTTATACTCTCGGTTTTTGCTGACACAACTCTACGGTTAATTGAGTTTAAAACAATGAATTGATAATTGTATTTTCGTCAACGTTTGTTATAATAAAGACACACCGGTGATAAACATTTTTTGGAGGTACTTTTATGCAGCTTAGTTTAGGTCAAAAAATACGCGAGCTCCGTCATCGTGACGGGAGAACACAGGAAGTGCTTGCCGAAGCATTGGGTGTGACATCTCAAGCAATTTCCCGTTGGGAAGCAAATGGAGGTTATCCCGATATGGAAATGCTTCCGGCAATTGCCAATTATTTTCATATTTCCATTGATGAATTATTCGGATACAGCTCAGACAGAGAAGAAAAAATCAACGCTATTCTTAAAAAGGCTGACAGAATTCTTGAAAATCAAGGAAGAATCATTGTTGGAACTATTTCAGATGATATTAAAGAATGCGCAGATATGCTTCGTTCGGCTTCCGAGGAGTTTCCTAACGAACCAAAAATACTTTTGAGACTTGCCAAAGCACTGAATATGTACGGATATAATAAATACGGCGCAAAAGGGCAAGTTGCCGACGAGTCGGGAATCATAAAAGAAGATATCGAATACAATTCCCATAATATTTATTGGCAGGAAGCAATAAATTTCTATGAAAAGCTTTTGAAATCAAATCCAGAACCCAAAGACCGCAATACCGCTATTATTCACTTAACTTCCCTTTATTGCAGAATGGGCGAATTTGAAAAAGCCAAAACACTTGCAGACAAGCAAAGCTCTTTAGCAATTTGCAAAGAAATGTTATTACCCTTGGCAACTGTCGGAGAGACAAAGGCGCGTTATCAAGGAGAAAGTATTGTGACTCTCCTTTCAAATTTAAGATTTGTAATACACCAATCCATTTCTTCGAAACCTTCCCTTTCTGCTTCGAATTACAAACGACAAATTTTATTATCACTTATAAATCTATATGAAACTGTTTTTATAGGAGGAAGATTCGGCGTTTATCACTGGGACATAGGGCATTTATATCTTAGTTTGGCTCAGTACGAGAACTCACAAAATAATAATCAAGATGCGCTGGATTATTTTGATAAAGGATTTGTGCATTACAAGCAATATGAAATGATTATTAAAGAGGGAAAATATAGTTATAATGCTCCTTTGGTATCAAATCTGTTGTTTAAAGCGGAAGATAGTCTTATCCCCATTGGCGAAGACTTTTGGAAAAAAGAATTAACACTATTTTCCGAAAGTTTTCGTAACGAACTTCGCAAAAATAATAAATACACAGAATGCTTTGAATAGCCAGATACAAACAAGAGAGAGAAACTGTTAAAAGGTTTCTCTCTCTTTTTATTAAATATTTTATTCTTCTGGGAGTGTTTCGCCAATCATATCGTAAAGAACCTGAAGGAGATGCCATGCAATAAGCTTTTTGCCTTCTTCAGCAGGATGAACGCCGTCTTGCGAGAGAACGGAAGGGTCTTCATATTCAACGAAGGCAGAGGCAAATATGCCGTCCAAAGGGATATAGCAATCCGCATATTCTCTTGCAAGCATTCTGACAACATCTATTTTCTCGTTCAAATCTTCACGGTAATTATCTCTCCCCATTCCATATATAAGAAAAGGCTCAATCATAATTATCTTTGCATTAGTTTCGGATTTGATTCTTTTTAAAACAGTTTCATAATTTTCCTTGAACTGTTCGGCTGTCGTGGGATCGTTATTGTCATATCTGCGCCATGTATCGTTAACACCAATTAAAATTGTGACAATATCAGGCTGAATATCAATAAAATCCTTCTGCAATCTTGCCACAAGATCGCATGTGCGGTTGCCGCTTATGCCTTTGTTGATAAATTCTATATCAACATCAGGCAAAGCCTCTTTCAAGCCCTCAACAGTATATTTTACATATCCTTCACCGAGATTAGATTCATCATATACACGACCGCAATCGGTAACGCTGTCGCCCTGGAACAAAATCTTCATAAATTTATCCTCACTTTCCTATTTTAATTCGTCAATAACCTTTGAAATTATCAGCACAAGTTCATTTGCAATTAATTGCTTGCCAGCCTCTCCGGGGTGTACTCCATCGGGAGAAAGGTCATATTTATCAATACCGTTAACTCTCGCCTCGGTAAATTTGCCATCCATAGAAATAAAGTAATCGGCATACTTCAATGCAAGCTGATGGAAAACAACTATTTTCTCGTCAAGGTCATGACGCATTTCATCTTTGCCCATATCGTAAAGCAAAAAGGGTTCCATCATTATAAGTTTGGCATTGGTTTCATTTTTTATATTTTCGAGTATGGATGTAAGATTGCTTCTGAAATAATCAATATCGGTAACCAAATCGATTTGGTATCTATGCCAAGTATCATTAAGACCTATCATCAATGTAACAATGTCAGGGACCAAATCGACCAAGTCTTCATTAATACGAGCAAGTAGATTCTCGGTTCTGTTTCCGCTTATACCGCGATTGATAAACTCAAAATCCATTTCAGGATATTTTTCCTTTAAGGCACTAGCGGTGTATTTAACATATCCTTCGCCTAAATCCCAAAAATCTTCTCTATTTCTTTGGCAGTCTGTAATACTGTCACCCTGAAACAATATTCTCATAACCTATTTTTCCTTTCAATTTTAACTACAACTGAAGTATATAACATCTGTTTTTAAAAGTCAAGTTGGATAATATCTATATAAACAAAAAATCCGAGAATCTTTTGACTCTCGGATTTTGGTCTGAGTGACAAGACTTGAACTTGCGGCCTCTACCACCCCAAGGTAGCGCGCTACCAAACTGCGCCACACCCAGATATTGTCGTTCCAGACAACATTCGAGATTATATCACAACTGTAATTGTTTGTCAATAGTTTTTGTAAAGAAAAATTATAAATTTATATACAATTGTTAAGATTGTATTAAGGCTGTTGACACTGGATTTTGATTAAAATATAATATTCATACAATAACGCGAAGGAACATGTAATTATGAGAAAAAGTAGAAAAATCAGAAATAAAAAGAAGGTCATTAAGAGAATTTTAATTGCCCTTTCGGTCTGCGTGGTTATGATCATCAGCGGAATTCTTTTTATAAACTCATATGTAAAAAACACAGTTGAAAATCGTATTCTCTCCCCTGAGGATGCTTTGGAAATGACAGATGTTGATTGCATATTAGTTTTAGGCTGCGGTGTACGAGATGACGGAAGCCCCAGCGATATGCTTAAAGATAGATTGACAAGAGGCATAGAGCTTTATAAAGGCAACGCTGCTCCTAAATTATTAATGAGCGGTGACCACGGTCAGACCGACTACAACGAAGTAGGAGTAATGAAGCAATATGCTATAGATGCAGATATTCCCTCGGAAGATATATTTATGGATCATGCAGGATTCTCGACCTATGAAAGTATGTATCGTGCAAAAGAAATATTTCAAGCGAAAAAGATAATTATTGTTACCCAAGAATATCATCTTTACAGAGCTGTTTATATCGCCAGACAATTAGGATTAGAAGCCTATGGGGTCTCATCTGACTATCATACATACGGCGGTCAAACCATGAGAGACATACGCGAAATAATGGCACGAGTAAAGGATTTTGGTTCAACATTATTCAAACCCGAACCGACCTTCCTTGGTGAAGCTATCTCCGTCAGCGGAAACGGCGATGTTACCAATGATGAAGCAGATATATAATCAAGATTGCATAGTTAATTCGATGCTTTTTTGATAATTATTAAAAACAATGCAACCAAAATGTATTTATTACGAGTATATAGATGAGAGAACCAAAAGGAGGTGTCTCATTTGGATGACAATAAGATAATTGAGCTGTATTTTCAGCGAGATGAAAATGCTATTGAAGAAACCGATAATAAATACGGTAAATACTGTTATACAATTGCAGATAATATATTAAACAACCGATACGATGCAGAAGAAAGCGTAAACGATACATATTTGAGCGCATGGAACAGCATCCCGCCACATAAGCCTTCAATTCTTGCGACATTCCTCGGTAAGATTACAAGAAGAATATCTATCGATAAATGGAGAAAACGCAATGCCGAAAAGAGAGGATTCGGAGAAACACCTCTTGTTTTGGATGAATTACAGGAATGTGTAGCTGACACAAAAAATGTGGACAGCGAAATGGATAGAAAGCTTCTGGAGGAAATCATTAATTCTTTTGTGGATTCACTTTCAACAACAGAGAAAAAAATCTTCCTTTGCCGTTATTGGTATATTGATTCCATAAGCTCAATAAGTAAGCAATTCGGATTTTCGGAAAGCAAAGTTAAATCCATGTTAATGAGAACAAGAGAAAAGCTCCGTAAGATTTTGATTAAGGAGGGATATTATGAAGGCTGATGACCTTTTGGACGCAATTGGCATAATCGATGACGAATCTATTTTGAATGCCAAACAAATCAAAAAATCCAGAAAGCGTGCTTGGATAACCATAGGTTCCGTTGCTGCTTGTCTTGTTCTGTTCTTTTTGATACCTAATATTCCCAATTTTATCGGGTACAATTCATCCGACGATAGATATATAGAAATGTCAAATACCGAAATAGCTTTGGCTTACGATTTTATTGATATATATTACATCGAAAACGGCAATATAAAAAGCGAAAAGGTATATTTACCCTGTTCGCCTGAAGACATATTCTATTATTGGCGTGACAAAAACGGAATTGGCGAAGAAGTTCAGTTTATAAAAGTGAATATAGAAAGCAATTCCAAAACAACTGTTTCTCAATTCCAAGGAGAAGGTGTTGTTGAACATCAAATAGGCGACTATCGTATCTACAATTTGACAATATCAAAAAATTTCAAAAATTATTATAAGCAATTCGACGAAAAGCTTCTTTTAGAAGCGTTAGAAAAAACCATGAAATATAATGACAGCATTAACTATAACGAATTTAATATTTACTTTGAATAGGAGGTTAAACTATGAAAAAGAGTCTGCTGATCTGCATTATTTTAGCAGTCGTAATTATACTTGAGGCTTTACCCTATGGTGCGGTCTTGAACTTTTCAAATGGTGGTGACGGAACCTGCGAGCTTATAACACGAAAAACATATTCGTATTTCGACTTAACT
The DNA here is from genome assembly GCA_964650045.1 of uncultured Ruminococcus sp. Classification (GTDB taxonomy): domain Bacteria; phylum Bacillota; class Clostridia; order Oscillospirales; family CAG-382; genus Coliplasma. Next base: position 58,364 of record CAZYRT010000007.1, on the reverse strand, counting down.
CCATACGGATATGCAAATTTCGGTCCATTTTTAACAGCTCTATTAACATCAGTTTTGCTGATTTTTAGTTTGATATATCTATTTAAGCAAAAACCTAAAATTCTGTTTACTATTCAAATAATATCCACAATTTCTGTAGTCACTTCCTTGATGCCATTGATGTTTGGAATTGAATTTTTTTCATATCTCGGAGCATTTATAACAGTTTTACTTTTGGCGACATCGATTATCGCATGGATACCTTTTGGAGATATAAAATAAAGGAGCTTGCCAAATGAAGAAAAAGCTTCTTACAACGATTGTTTCATTATTATCATCCCTAATTTTAGTATTATTAGCGATAATTGTTATAATAACCGTTAATGGATATGGAATATCTAAAGGCAGATGTTATATTTCGAATAACGGTTCTTATCTTATTATTATAAACGAAAAATCACCTATTGTAATGTCAGATACCAATGATAAAGACTTGTTCAAATCAATTTCATCGGGCGATGAAATATTAGTGATTCACGACGGTATTAACGAAACCTATCCAGGGTTCACAGGAGCGTATTTATGTTTTAAGCTTGATGAAGGCGAAGAAGATGACCTTCCTTACGATGTTATACGGCAATTAAAAGAAATTGGCTGGTAAAATACCACTTTAAAAGGCACAACTTTTTAGGTTGTGCCTTTACAATTATACCATTTTTTCCTGCTTTACTTTTTTGTCAATTACATGACGGGACGCAAGCTCTTTCATAACATCGTCGACAGAAATTTCCATATCAGCCATTAATACAAGTGCATGGTACATCAAATCTGCTAATTCATAAATGGTTTCTGCTTTGTCATCAGCCTTACCTGCAATGATGACTTCAGTTGCCTCTTCGCCAACCTTTTTAAGGATTTTATCTCTTCCCTTTTCAAAAAGATAAGTTGTATAAGAGCCTTCCTTTTTATCGGTTTTTCTACCTTTGATAAGCTCCATCAAGCCTTCGATTGTAAAGGGAGCGGCATTTTCAACAATACTGTTAAAGAAGCAAGATTCATTTCCTGTATGGCAAGCAGGACCTGCAGGGATAACGCTTACAAGGAGAGTATCCTTATCGCAGTCTGTTGAAATAGAAACAACCTCTTGAGTATTGCCCGATGTGGCGCCTTTTCTCCAAAGCTCATTTCTTGAGCGGGAGAAGAAGCAGGTTTTCTCTTCTTTAAGTGTAATTCCCAAGCTTTCTTGATTCATATAAGCAAGCATTAAAACCTTGCCTGTACGCGCATCGGTTACTATTGCGGGAATAAGTCCCTTTTCATTATATTTAAGTTCATTGATATTCATTGTTATTTACCTATCCTTACATTAATTCCGTTGGCTTTCAATTCGCGCTTCAAATCATTGATTTTGATATCTCCAAAATGGAAGACAGATGCCGCCAAGCCTGCATCTATATCGGGTACTTGTTTGAATAAGTCTATAAAATGCTGAACTTTACCTGCGCCGCCCGAAGCAATGACAGGAACATTTACAACATTACACACTTCATTCAAAAGCTCCAAGTCAAATCCGTTTTTAACTCCATCGGTATCGATCGAATTGACGACCAGCTCGCCGGCACCCGATTCCACACCTTTTTTTAACCAGCTTATTGCCTCAATCCCTGTATCTTCTCTGCCGCCTTTTGCAAAAACTCTGAAACCACCGTTGACTCTCTTTATATCAGCAGAAAGAACAACACATTGGCTTCCGAACTTTTTTGCAGCCTCATATATCAAGCTGGGATTCTTTATAGCGCCCGAGTTTACACTCACCTTATCTGCACCGCTTTCAAGAACGCGGGTGAAATCATCGATGGTATTTATGCCGCCGCCAACTGTAAGAGGAATAAAAACATTAGAAGCTGTTTCTCTCAATATATCGGCAAAAAGCTTTCTTTCTTCAAAGGATGCTGTTATATCGTAAAAAACAAGCTCATCTGCACCGCCTGCGCTATATTCCGAAGCAAGCTTTATAGGTGAATCAACGTCATTCAAGCCAAGGAAATTCTTTCCCTTAACAACTCTGCCGTTCTTTACATCAAGGCAAGGGATGATTCTCTTAGTGATCATATCTTACCCTCCGCCGCAGAAATTGCATCTGCAAGATCAATATTACCGTTATAAATAGCTTTACCTAAAATAGCGCCGTATGTACCGATTTGTGTAAGCTCACGAACATCGTCTACTGATGTTACACCGCCGGATGCGATAAGCCTCAAAGTATATTTACTTAGAATCGTTCGATACAAATCGGTATTAGTTCCCGAAAGAGCGCCATCCTTGGAAATATCGGTACATATTATAGTATCAATACCCAAATCAAGCATTTCTCCGATAAAATCTATTGCAGAAATACCGCTTTGCTCAGTCCATCCGCTTATGGAAACGATGCCGTCACGGGCATCCACACCAACTGCGATCTTCTTTCCGAATTCTGATATAGCTTCCTTCAAAAACGCCTTATCAGAAACAGCAGATGTTCCAAGGATAACTCTATCAGCGCCAACGTTCATATACTTTTCAACAGTATCGATATTTCTTATTCCACCGCCGATTTCGCAAGGAACCTTCACGGTGGAAATTATTTCAGATACAGTCTGAAAATTTGTAGCCCCCCCTGCTTTGGCACCCTCAAGGTCAACAAGGTGAATATAGCTTGCGCCCTTTTCAACAAAAGATTTTGCCATATCCAAGGGAGTGCCGTAAACAGTCATTTGGTTATAGTCGCCCTTAAAAAGACGAACAGCCTTTTTATCAAATATATCTATTGCAGGTAATATTTGCATAACAACACCTAAATTTCACAAAAAGATTTTAAAATCATCAATCCTGCATCACCGCTTTTTTCGGGGTGATACTGAGCTCCCATTACATTATTTTTCTGCACGGAAGCGGTCAACAAAGAGCCGTATTCTGTCTTTGCAGTAATATATTCTTCGGGACATTCAGCATGGAAGGAATGGACAAAATAAACAAATTCGCCATTATCTGTATATTTATATATATCGCCCTTATTTTCAGACAAGCGCAATTCATTCCAACCGATGTGAGGAAGCTTATTTCCTTTTATCAATGGCTCTATAGAAACAACCTTACCCGGAATCAATCCCAAGCCTTCGTATTCACCAAACTCAAGACCCTTTTCAAAAAGAAGCTGCATCCCGAGACAAATGCCCATCAAAGGCATACCTTCATTGGCAATCTTCTTTACGACTACATCCAAGCCTGTATTTTTCAATGCATTTGCAGCATCGCCGAATGCTCCGACACCGGGCAAAATAATTCTATCACAGCCAGCAATCTCTTTTTCATTTTTTACTATCTCGGCATTGATTCCTATATAAGAAAAAGATGACTTAAGAGAAAACAAATTACCGACACCGTAATCAATAATACCTACCATCAGAGAACCCCTTTCGTTGAGGGCAAAACATCTGCTCTGCGTTTATCGATAGCAGTAGCATCGTCCAAAATTCTACCGAACGCTTTAAAACAGCCTTCAATTATGTGGTGAGTATTTTTCCCTGCAAGCTTTTTGATGTGCAATGTCATCTTACTGTTTCTAACAAATGAAAGGAAAAATTCTTCAACCAGCTCGGTATCGAAATCGCCGACCTTTGCAGAAGGAAGCTCAAGATCAAATTCCAAATGAGGTCTGCCTGATATATCAACAGCTTCCAATATCAAAGCTTCATCCATCGGAATAATTCTATCAGCATAACGTTTTATACCCTTCATGTCTCCCAATGCATCAGAAAAAGCTTTTCCAAGACAAATTCCGATGTCTTCAACAGAATGGTGTCCATCAACCTTCAAATCACCGTTACATTTAACCTTTAAATCGAACATTCCGTGAGCCGCAAATAAAGTCAGCATGTGGTCAAAAAAACCCACACCTGTATCTATATCCGCAATTCCTGTACCATCAATGTTTAAGCTGAGTTCGATATCGGTTTCCTTTGTGGTTCTTTTAATTTCTGCAATTCTCATTTTTAACCTCCCACAATTTCCTTTAATGTATCTATAACAGTATTCATCTGTTCTTCGGTACCAATAGTTATTCTTACATAATCCTTGATTCTTTCATTTCCGAAATGTCTTATCAAAACACCGTTTTTACGCAATACTTCGGAAATATATGCTCCGGTATAATCAGGATGCTTTGCAAAAACGAAATTGGTTTCGGAAGGAATTACACAGAATCCCAATTCAATCAATCTGTCAGAAAAACCAGTTCTTGTTTTACATATCTTGGAAATACATTCCAAATAGTAATCGTTGTTTTTTAATACAGCCGTTCCTACAGCCTGAGTCAATGAATTAACATTGTAAGGATTTATTGAATATTTTACTTTCTCCAAATCCTCGATAATTTCCTCATTTGAAATCACATATCCAAGTCTTGCGCCCGCCATCCCACGTGATTTTGAAAAAGTTCCGATAACTACAAGGTTTTCATGTTTTTTCAAAAGTTTTGCACAGCTTCCGTCAGCAGAAAAATCAACATAAGCCTCATCGACTACAACAATACTTTTATTTTTCGAAAGTATTTCATCCAATTGCTCATGAGTCAGCTTTAATCCTGTAGGTGCATTTGGATTAGCAATAAAAATAGTCTTATTTAAATTGTAATAATCTTTGGGAATGATTCTAAAATCATCTGCAAGAGGAATGATTTCTTTTTCAATTCCACACAAATCAGCATAGACCGAATAAAAACCATAGGTTATATCGGCAAACGCTACACCTCTGTTCTTACCGCAAAAAGCCAAAAAGGAAAGATACAATCCCTCGTCGGAACCGTTGGTGAAAATAACATTTTTATCACCGTAACCAAAAACCTTTTTAAATTCTTCTCTCAATGCAGTACAATTCAAATCCGAGTAAAGATTCATATTAGTTACTGCATCTGCAGAAGCCACCGCTACATTTTGAGCAGGAGCATAGGGGAATTCATTTGTATTTAACTTAATATATTGACCCGGCTTCGGCTGTTCTCCGGGGACATAAGCCTTTAAAGACGAAAGTCTTTCATCTAATGCCCAACTCATTTTAAAAGCTCCTTACGAACCAATACACTTCTCGCATGAGCATCCAAGCCCTCGCGAGCTGCGAACATCGCGATCTTATCTGCATCTTTTATAAGCGCTTCCTGAGGATAATATGTGTATTCAATCGTTTTAATAAAATCATCTACTGAAAGTGCGCTTGCATAAGTTGCGGTACCGCTGGTGGGAAGAACATGGTTAGTACCCGAAAAATAATCGCCTACAGCTTCAGGACAATTATATCCCAAAAATACCGAGCCTGCATTTCTTATTTTTTCAAGCATTTCAAATGCGTTTTCCAAGCAAAGCTCAAGATGCTCAGGAGCCAATTTGTTGGAAATTTCAATAGCTTCATCAATTGTATCGGTTACAATAATCTTTCCGTTATTATCGATAGATACCCTTGCAATTTCTTCTCTGGGAAGCAAGGAAAGCTGTCTTTCCAACTCCAAAGAAACCGCCTCGGCTAATTCCAAAGAATTAGTTACAAGCACCGCCGAAGCATTCTTATCATGCTCTGCCTGAGAAAGCATGTCCGCGGCAACAGCCGAAGGATGAGCTTTGCCGTCAGCAACTATGAGAATTTCGCTGGGACCTGCTATCATATCAATATCAACGACACCAAAAACCTGCTTTTTCGCTTCTGCCACGAAAGCATTACCCGGACCCACAATTTTATCAACTTTTGGAACGGTTTCGGTTCCATAGGCAAATGCCGCTATAGCTTGAGATCCGCCTATGCAGAAAAGTCTGTCTACGCCTGCCACATACGCAGCAGCTAGAATATCTTCGCGAATTGATCCGTCCTTGGAAGGAGTTGTCATTATAACTTCATCAACTCCTGCGATTTTAGCCGGAATACAGTTCATCAAAACAGAAGAAGGGTATGCCGCTGTTCCACCCGGAACATACAATGCAACCTTCTGCAAAGGTATTACCTTTCTGCCGAGTCTTACACCGTTATTACGGGTGATCTCATATCCGTTTTCTTTTTGAGCCTGATGGTATTCGCGAATATTTGCTGAAGCTTCATCAAGAACAGCCCTAAAAGCTTCATCAACACGTTCATATGCGGATTTCATCAAAGATGAATCTATTTCGAATGAATTTAAATCAACACCGTCAAATTTTAAACAGTATTTACGGACAGCCTTATCACCATTTAGGCGTATGTCGCTAATAATTTCACTTACTTTATCCGAAACATCGGAAGCCTGCAAGCTTCTGTCAAATATTTCTTCTTCGTTATAATCTTTGATAATCTTAATCATTTGGAATTCTCCGATATGTATTTCATGGCTGATTCCAAAAGTTTATTTATACTTTCGGATTTGAATTTGTACGAAGCCTTATTTGCAACAAGACGTGCGCTGATATCACAAATATCTTCATATACAACAAGACCGTTTTCCCTCAAGGTTGCTCCCGTTTCAACAATATCAACAATTACATCGCTCAAATCAAGAAGAGGAGCTATTTCAATAGAACCGTTTAGATGGATTATATCAATGTTTCTGGATTGCTTTGAATAATAATCCCAAGCAATATTCGAGAATTTTGTAGCAACACGAAGAGTGCGGTCTGTAGGTGTACGCATACCCTTCTTACCGGCAACAGCCATTTTGCATTTTCCGAAGCCCAAATCACAAAGCTCATAAACATCGGGAGAATATTCAAGCAAAATGTCTTTTCCTACAACACCAATATCAGCAGCGCCGCGCTCAACATATATAGCAACATCAGAAGGCTTTGCCCAAAAATAGCGAACCTTATTCTCGGGATTTTCAAAAATCAGTTTTCTGCCACCGTCATGCATTTCGGGACAATCATATCCCAATGATTCAAGCAAAGCAAAAACTCTTTCACCCAATCTTCCTTTGGGAAGGGCAATATTCAAATATTCACTCATGTTTTACACTCCCATCGGAAGCCATAATGACCTTTGTCTTATATTTTACCCAATCGGGTTCAACAGAAAGAGCGATGCACCGTTTGCCATCCTTCGACAATTCCTTCTGCATTGTCATAACAGCAAAAGGATCACAATCTGTTGCATAAAGCAATAAATATTCATAATCATATTCATTACTGGTGTGATTATATTGATTTAACAGCTCTGTATAAATACCAAATCCTATAGCGGACGATTCGCAACCGAATCTGTGAAGTAAATTGTCATAACGTCCGCCCGATAAAACGGCTTTGGGCACACCGTCAATATATCCTTGGAATAATAATCCGTTATAATAACTTATATCGTTCATAACTGAAAAATCCAGAATAAACTTATCGGATAAACCAAAGTTATCGATTATAGCAGACAGAGCCTCAAGCTCATTCAAGCTTGCTTCCGAAGCGTTTCCGCAAACAAACTCCTTTGCACCGTCAATAGTCTTGGAAAGCTCACCGCATACCGTTATCAAACCGCAAAGTCGCTCAACAGCCTCATCGCTTAAAGAAAGTGATGCACACAAAGCCTTGATACCGTGAAGGTTCTTTTGAGATACAAGTTGGAAAATACGTTCTTTTTCGGTCTCAGTAACTCCCAAAGAACCCAAAATTTCCGAAACAAAGCCCATATGAGAAACTGCAATACGGTAATTCTCACCCGAAGCCTCAAGACTTTCTGCAGCCAAAATTAAAATTTCGGCCAATGCTCTGATATCTAAATCGCCTATATATTCCAAGCCTACCTGAGTAGTTTCTTTAATCTCCCCGGCATTGCTGTCGGCAATATAGATGTTTTCAGTGTAATAAACCTTTTCGGGAATATCGGCACCGCGAATATTTTTAACGATGGATAATGTAATATCGGGCTTCAAAGCAAGTAGACGTCCTGCAGGATCGGTAACAGTTATAATGTTTGTATTTCTAAGAAAAGATTTGTTCTCCATATACAAATCATACTTTTCAAACTTGCTCATTTTAAATTTCTTGTATCCAAAGGATTCATACAAGCGTCTCAAATCAAGGACAAATTCTTCATCTCTGCGAAGGACAACAGTTCTCGAACTCATAATGTTCACCTATTTTTGTTATTAATGTTCATATTTTAACACACTATTTCGCTTTAGTCAAGTAAATCGCTAAAGTTTTTGGTAAAATTTATTTATTTCAATGAAAAATAATTATACATATTAGACAAACCCTTATCTACTCCAATAAACTTGTATTATAACAAATTATTCTACCAATTTCAATATTCATCAAAAATAAAGTATCTTTCATTCAACAAAAATTAATTTTTTATTTATTGACACAGGTTAATTTAGGAGTTATTATATTAAAGCAACTAACAAAGATTATACGGAGTATTTATATGAACGATCGTGAAATTTCTGAGATCCGCAGAAGAATGCGCCCTGACAAAAACAATATTGGACGTATACGCGGATGCTATGTAAATGAAAATAAAAACATTATATCCGAATTTAACCAGATACTTGGAATGATATCTACTGATGAATCGGAAGAGCTTATTTCCATATTGAGAAAAACTCTTTCCGGCAGTTTAGGACGCAATCTTATTGATGTCTCATTTTCTAATCAGCAGGTTTTGGAGGGTGACGAGCACAAGCTTTTAACAGATTTGAGAAGCAGCTCTCTTTGTGATGACACCGCTGTTAATAAAATCTATGAAAAAATCATCGAAAGCTATGACACTGAAGGAAGCTATTTCATCCTTCTCGCCAACGATAAATATGATATTTTCACCTATAATGCAGACGGCGAAAAAAATGAATCGCCCGATGTTTTTTCATACATAATCTGCGCAGTATGCCCCATAAAAAATGCGAAACCTTCTCTGGGCTACAGCATTTCAGATAATAAATTCAAAAATATCACAAGAGATGCGTTGGTGTGCGCTCCCGAAATCGGATTTATGTTCCCTGCATTTGAATCAAAATCAGCCAATATTTATAGTTCTCTTTTCTACACAAAGGATGTTTCCGATTCTCACGAATCTTTTGTGAATGCGATATTCAATACCAATATCCCCATGCCTGCCTCTGAGCAAGCAGCTAATATAGCCGAAATATTATGCAGCACAATAGCCGACGATTGCAGTTTGGAGTTGATACAAGCTGTTCAGGGTCAATTAATCGAATTATCCGAGGATCACAAAAACAATAAGGAAGAAGAACCTTTAAAGCTGTCCTCAAAAGATATGTCGTCCCTTCTCCGCTGTGGCGGCATTGCGGAAGAAACCATTACCGAGTTCACCAACAAATTTGAGGATGACTTCGGAACCGATGCTGCCATATCCCCTGCAAACGTTATAGATATGAAAAAATTCGAAGTTAAAACTCCGGAAGTTACTGTAAAGGTAAGCCCTGAATGCAGTCAATTTGTCGAAACCAGAATAATCGACGGCACGAAATATCTTTTGATACGAGCAGACGGTGATGTAGAAGTCAATGGTATACGAATCAACATACAGGAATAGATGTAAAGGAGGTAAAAATGCCCTCGGATTATTATTTTGGATATTATTTCTTTGCTCCTGCCGGAAGGTTTGACCCTTGCGGTATGTTTACTATTCCTCATATCGTTTCATCTGTATTATGTATTGCAGTAATTTTTGTTTTACTGTATTGTAACCGAAATAAACTTGATGCCGTAAGAAGCGATTCCTTTATCAAAAAAACTGCAATGATTCTAACTGTGTTGGAAACAATTAAAATTACACACAGTTTCGTTTACGGCGATCTATATCTTGATGCATGGTTCCCTCTTTCCTATTGCGGTTTGTTTATTTTTGCATTATGGATGTCTCTTTCAAAGAATGATTTTATAAAAAATGCAGGAAATGCTTTCATTTCATACGGCTGCCCTATTGCAGGAATTGCTTTTTTGATTTTCCCCACAACATCGTTGATGAATTATCCGATTTGGCACTATTTTTCACTTTACAGCCTCTTGTTCCATTCCTATATGATTTTCATGGGCATTTCATCAATACTTCAAGAAAAACGATTGACCGCAAAAGCTTATACCGGTTATATGTCATTTGTTTTTACTTTTTCTTTTATTGCTATAATTTTAAACTCTATATTTCAATGCAATTTGATGAATCTTCGCGAACCCTACAATATACCTATTCAATTTTTGCAAGATTCACACACTCTCTCGCCTCTTTTATACACAATGATCGTTTTGTTCGCGTATGCAATTATTCCCCTATTTATTTCTCTGTTAACAGGAAAAATCAAAATACATAAATGATAATGCAAAATCCGTAGTTGATAACCGTCTAATTACGGATTTTGTTAATTTTTTTGATGATTTTTGTTGCAATTTACATAATATATGTTATAATCAACTTGATAAAAACTATTTAGGAGCGATGTGTCCATGTTGAAACTATTGATACTTCTCGGCGTGTCAATGTGCTTGGCATATTGTTCGCAAAAAGGAATACTATCCATCGCTCTAACATCTAAGAAAAAGCTTGACATTCCGCTGATCACCATGATTACAATGTTAAGCTTATTTATTGGATTAAGAAGAAATTATAATGACACATATTTATATCGCCGTCATTACGCAATCGCTCCTGCGGTATCTGAATATTTGGAAACCGATCCCGAATTTACCGATAATCCCCTCTTTTATTTAACTCAATCAATATTCAGACATCATGTTTCCGAAAACGTTAATGTTTTCTTTCTTGTAATTGCATTCTTCTCTATCGCGAGCATCGTTTGTTTTATTCGAAAACACAGTAATAATTTCCCGTTTAGTATGTTAATTTTCTTTTCGGTAGGGCTATTCGTAGATTTTATGGGTGCTATGAAGCAGACATTGGCGATTGCTGTTTTAACCTATGCTGTTACAGCGTTGATGGATAAAAAATATATCAAGTTTTATGCAATCGTTTTGATAGCAACCCTATTTCATGCTTATGCGATATTTTTTGTCATACTTCCGCTATTTACAAAAACGCCATGGACACTTTTCACTTATATAACTATTTTCGGTTTTGTGTTTATACTTATGACATTCGAGTCCTCTTTGTCAGCCTTTCTCTCGGCTGCTGACAGCATGGGCAAGGATATCGCCGCAGAAGAAATCTACGATAATACCGGTATCAATCCATTACGTCTTGCGGTTTTCGCAATACCGCCCTTGCTATCATTCTTTTTTCAAGATAATTTGAATGATTCTTACACAACACCAAAAAGCATTCTGATGAATTTAAGCTTACTGAGCTTTTTAGTAATGAGCTTAGGTATATTTATGGCAGCAAATATGTTCGGACGTTGTGCAGGTTATTTTGAAATCGGCTCAATTATAATGTTACCATGGATTATTAAGCAAGTTTTTGAAGAACGCACAGCCAAGTTAATCTCAATTTTCGCAGGAATAGCATATATTGGATTTTTCATTTATGACAATAGTGGTTTTTCTTCAGGATATAGCGCTATTAGCGTTATCGATTTTGTAAAAACATTGATATGATCGGGAGTCAATTTTATGCAACGACCTATACTGATCGTTTCCCTTGATTTTGAGCTTTTTTGGGGAATGCAGGATTGTATTGAATTAAGTAAATATAAAAACAATATTCTTGGGGCGCGTGATGCTATTCCAAGAATGCTCAATATGTTTAAAAAGCATTCTATTCACGCAACTTGGGCAACGGTAGGCTATCTTTTTGCCCGCAGTAAATCCGAGGCACAGAGCTTTTTTCCTTCAAAAATGCCAACTTATGAGAATGATATATTATCTACATACAGATGCTTTAATTCTATCGGTAATGATGAAGAAGATTCCCCATGCTTTTTCGCGCCTTCTATAATCGAAGAAATTTCAAAACACGAAGGACAGGAAATAGCAAGTCACACTTTTTCGCACTATTACTGCAGAGAAAAAGGACAGACAGTAGAACAATTTCATGCTGACATGGAGGCTGCTCTAAAAATTGCGAAAGCGAACGGATATGAATTAAATTCAATTGTTTTACCAAGGAATCAATGTGAACCTCAATATACAGAAGTATTGTGTCGTTTAGGTTTCAAAGCTTACCGTGACGAAGAAAACGACTGGATACACGAAAAAATCAAATTCCGCCCTTTGATGCGGATTTTACGTTTAGCTGATGTTTATCTTCCTTTAACAGGCTACGGCGGATACATACCCAAAACCGAAGAAGGAATATCAAATTTAGTTGGTTCCAGAATGTTCAAACCGTATTTTAAGCCCTTGGCATTTTTAGAAAAGCTTAAAGTTCACAGAATCAAGAAACAAATGTTGCATGCCGCAAAAAATAATTTGGTATTTCATCTGTGGTGGCACCCACATAACATAGGTGTTTATACAGATCTTCACATGAAACAATTAGAAGAGATTTTTAGCTACTACGATTATCTTAACAAAAAATACGGAATGCAAAGCCTGAATATGAACGAAGCTGCCGAAGAATTTTCAGATAGGTGAAAAGCCATGTATCAGTTTTATTACGCCGACATTTCGAAAGAATATAATAGAATTCCGTGCAATGATGATGTGAGAAAGCATTTTCAAATTTCAGCGATTCGACCTGCAATGTGGGAAGAACATTGCCTCGAATGCTCGGCGCCCCTTTGCTTTCAAAGCTGCGTTCATTATGCTCCCAGAAAAGACGGACGTTGCAAAAGATTTGAAAACGGACTTTTAGTTTTTAATGATAGCAAAGCTTGCTGTGGACAAGGGGTTCACGTTAAATTCCGTCAATGGGGCAATATGATGACAGTTCTCTTCCCCGCTATGCTTGAAGAAACGGATTATATTTTCCTTAAGAACAAAAACGAGAAATTGGGAAATCTATTTGAAAAAATAAACAATTCCTCACTTCCCCAAAGGATCCGTTGGGAATGTATACGCATCCCGGAATTTCTTCGCAGAAAGAATTTGCGCAAAATCAGCGGCATTGATAATACAGCAGATGCCTTTCTCTTTCACGGTTACAGCTATACAGAAGATAGTTTTTCGTTGATTATCGAAATATATGATGAAAACACTTCTGTTTATAAAACATCAATTGCTGTCAGCAAAGGCGAAAACCTCAAAATTATATCTAATCTTCCTGAAGCATGCTCAAAAAGCAATCACCTTGTAAAGATCTATCCTGAAAACAATATCGAAGCAGAGTTGGATATACTTTGGTGTGATTTTGTTAAAGGCAAAACCCTTGTTTCAGAAAAACCTTCTGACAAAGTAAAATGCTTGGTTTGGGACCTTGATAATACACTTTGGGGCGGAACACTCATCGAGACAGATGATACTAAGACACTCACATTAAGACCCGGTGTTTTAGATACAATAAAAGAATTAGATGCACGCGGAATAATCCAATCCATAGCAAGTAAGAACGATTTTGAGCCCGCTATGGCGGTTTTGAAGCATTTGGGTATTGATGAGTATTTCCTTTATCCCCAAATTAATTGGAATCCAAAAAGTGATTCTATGGAACAAATCGCCAAAAGCTTAAATATCGGAATCGATTCACTCGCCTTTATAGACGATACACCTTTTGAACGCAACCAAGTTAATTCTGTTTGGTCACAAATCAGAACATATGATGCAAATGACGTTTCATCTATACTAGAGAATGACGAATTTAATGTTACAATTACAGAAGAAAGTAAAAAACGTCGTCTGATGTACCGTGCCGAGGAGCAAAGGCAGATTTTGCAGGAATCTAATAATACCGATATTACAGAGTTTTTAAAGCAATGTAAATTGTGCATTGATATTTTTGAACCTGTAACACCTGAAGCGAAACTACGTTGCTATGAATTGGTTGTACGTACCAACCAACTGAATATGACTGGCGTGAAATACAGTACCGATGAATTTGACAAGGTAATTTCTCGCATGAATCACAAAAATTTTGCTTTTTCCTGCTCGGACAATTTTGGAGAATACGGTATCGTAGGATACGGTCAATATAGAATTGAAAACCAAACATTGGTTCTTACAGAGTTTGCCATGTCCTGCCGTGTCGCAGGTAAATTTGTTGAAAGTGCATTGTTCGCTCACTTGTTAAATTCCGAAAATTGTCAAACAGGAATATTCCCTGTTCAAATTACCAAAAAGAACATTTTGCTTAGAAACAGTTTGGAATCTATAGGATTTGAAAAGACCGATTGTAATGATATGCATATTTCATATATGTTTAATTCCCGATTGCATAACAACAACATCGTCAATATCAAAACAAATTAATTATTAATATCAAAACAAATTAATTATTAATAGATGACGAGGGATCAAATGATAAGAATATTACAAGTTGTAACAAATACCGGCCGCGGCGGTCTTGAAACGGTTTTAATGAATTATTATCGTAATATTGACCGTTCTAAGGTTCAATTTGATTTTCTTCGTCATCGTAATCAACACGAAGCCTATGACGACGAAATGCGAAAACTTGGCGGGCAAATTTTCGAATTACCTTATTTGAATCCGTGGAGCAATAATTATTTAAGACAACTAAATGCATTTTTTGCTAATCATCCCGAATATAAAATCGTTCATGTTCATCAAGATTGCATGAGTTCGGTAATTCTAAAAGCAGCCAATAAAAACAATGTTCCCGTGAGAATCGCGCACAGCCATAGCAGTAGCCAAGACAAAAATGTTAAATATCCGCTCAAACTATATTATAGAAGCCAAATACCTAAATATACAACAGATTATTTCGCTTGTAGTAAAGAAGCCGGTGACTGGACATTTAAAAATAATAAATATCAAATTTTAAATAATGCTATAAATACAGAATTGTATAAGCATTCTGATGATGTTGAACTCGAAGTAAGAAATGCGAATTCTATTAAAGAAGATGCTTTTGTTTTAACTCATATAGGTCGCTTTGCCGCTGTAAAAAACCATTCATTTTTGGTTGACATTTTCTCTGAAGTAAAAAAAATCATTGACAATGCAGTCTTGCTGTTGGTTGGCAACGGCGAATTAATGCAAGAAACCGAAAATAAAGTTCGTAGTTTAGGGTTGACTGATAGCGTAAAATTCATGGGACTTAGAAGCGATGTCAACCGCATTTTGCAGGCAACCGATGTATTCGTTATGCCTTCTATCTATGAAGGCTTGCCGGTTTCGCTTATCGAAGCGCAAGCGAGCGGTGTTCCCTGTGTGATATGCGATCACTTTTCTGCTCAATGCGATATGACACAACTGACAAATCGTATTTCTCTTAATTCTTCTTCTAAGGAATGGGCGGAGTTAATTGTATCTTTGAAAGGTCTACCCAGACAAGATCATTCATCTGAAATTACCAAAGCAGGCTTTGATATAAAAGCAAATGCAAAATGGTTGGAAGAATACTATATAAATAAGTGGGAAGAGAATAAATAAATGGCAGCGATTACTGTTTTTACTCCTGCATATAACCGCGCACATACAATAGCAAGAACTTACGAATCTTTACTTAATCAAGACTGCAAGGATTTTATTTGGTTAATAGTCGATGACGGCTCCACCGATAATACCGCTGAACTTGTAAAAGAATGGGCTAATCAAAACAGCGGATTTGAGATTCGTTACATTTACAAAGAAAATGGTGGTATGCACACGGCTCATAATGTTGCATACGAAAATATCGATACAGAATTAAATGTTTGTATAGATTCAGATGACTGCCTTGCAGAAAATTCAATCTCTCTAATATTGAATAAATGGAACCAAGTCAAACAGCATAATTATGCAGGCATAATTGGTTTGGACGCAGACTTTGACGGTAATATTATCGGAACTGATTTTCCTAATGATTTAAATGAAACAACATTAAGCGGGTATTATTCAAATGGTGGAACCGGTGATAAAAAATTAGTTTATCGAACCGATATTATAAATAAATATCCACCCTACCCTGTTTTTGACGGAGAGCGGTATGTAGCTTTAGCATATAAATATCGTTTGATCGACCAAGATTATAAGCTTGCAGTACTAAATGAAATTCTTTGTAATGTAGAATACCAACCCGACGGTCACGGACGAACTATGTATAAAGAGTATATGAGAAGTCCAAAAGGATTTGCTTTTTGGAGAAAAATCTGCATGAAATATCCTCAATCTAAAAAGAGGCAGATTATCGATTGTGTCCACTATATTTCCAGCTCTATAATTGCAAGGGATAAAGATTTCATTAAAGAATCCCCGAGAAAATTTCTAACAATAGCCTCGCTTCCTTTTGGATTTGCTCTAAGTATATTGATTAAAATCAAAAATCGATAGGTATTTGTTAATAATGAAAAAAGTTCTGTTTCTTATACACGATCTTTGCGAAGGCGGTGCCGAAAAGGTCCTTGTTAATCTTGTTAATAACATGGATACTTCTAAGTTTGATATAACGGTCATGACGTTGTTCGATGTTGGCGTTAATAAGCAATTTTTAAAGAAGCATATAAATTATAAAAGCTGCTTTAAGCATCCGATTCCCGGAAATTCTCACTATATGAAGTTGCTTTCACCTAGAACACTTTACAAATGGCTTATCAAGGACGATTACGATATTGTAGCTTCATATCTAGAAGGGCCTTGTGCAAGAGTAGTTGCCGGCGCTCCTGATAATGTAAAGGTCGTTTCGTGGATACATATAACTATTCCTACAAAAAATGAGTTATCCAAACCTTTTAGAAATTATAATGAAGCACAATTTTGTTATAACCGTGCAGACAAAATGGTATATGTATCGAAAACAGTAATGAATGCATTTAAAAAAATATGCGAGACTGAAAACAATACTGTTCTTTACAATACTAACGAAACAAAAGATATTATCAAGAAGTCTTATGAAACTGTTGAAGAATACGATTTTCAGTCAGATGTTATTGATTGGTGCGGAATAGGAAAACTTGTTAATACAAAAGGCTTCGACCGAATGTTAAGAATCCAAAAAAGACTTTTGGAAGACGGATATAAAGTTCATTTTCATGCATTAGGTACGGGAGAATTGGAAAGCGAATTAAAAGACTGGTGTAAAAACAACGGTATTATAGATACTGTAACATTTTGGGGGTATCAGACTAACCCATACAAATATGTTGCGAAATGCAATTTATACATCTGTGCAAGCCATGCCGAAGGCTTCTCTACTGCGGCAACTGAAGCGCTTATTGTTGGGACACCCGTATGCACTGTTGAAGTATCCGGCATGAAAGAAATGCTTGGCGAGAATAATGAATATGGGATTGTTACAGAGAATGATGAAAATGGACTTTACGAAGGAATAAAGAAACTATTAGACGATCCTTCCCTTTTAGCGCATTATAAAGAAATGGCAAAAATACGTGGCAAAACCTTCAGCACAGAAAATACCGTAAAAGCTGTTGAAGAAATGTTATTAAATTTGTGAGGGGAAATATGACCGTTTTACAGGTTTGTGCATATGGTGCAGAATACGCCGGTAATTTTATCGCTTCATTAGAAAAACTTGAAAGAACACTCAATCTTCGCGGCGTTAAAACTATATATGCTTTTATTGACCGTGCTAAGGATAAAGAATGGTGCAGAGATATACAAAAAAGAACTAAAGTATATTTTTTACCCGAAGCTAAAGCTAGAATTCTCCCAAAAACATATAAAGTATTTCGTCAAATTTATAAGGAAAATGAAATTAATATTGTTCACAGCCATTTTGAGCTATATGATATTCCTTGTACAATAACCGCGCCTAAAACAGCGAAAGTTTTTTGGCATCTTCATGATCCAATTACAGAAATCAGCGGCTTGCGCGGAATACTATGGAAATTACAATATGGATATTTTGGTAAATATGCAACCCTTTTAGCAGTAGCAGATCATTATAAAAATAACGTGGTTAAAATGGGGTTTCCTGAGGATAAGGCATATACCATTGTCAATGGTATAAATACCGCTCGAATCATGCCTAACCAACAATGTTCTAAACCAGAATATGATTTTTTAACGTTTGGTTGGGATTTTTACAGAAAAGGCGACGATATTATTCTGCAGGCTTGTGATCGCTTAGAAAAAGAAGGATATACCTTCAAATTACTACTAAATGGCAATAGCAAGACTTGGCCAATTTTAGATGAATACTTAAATGGAAGAAAACCATCTTATCTAGTGCGTTGTGAACCAACCGATAATATAAATAAGTTATTTGATTCATCAAAGGTTTTCATACAAGCAAGCCGCAGAGAGACCTTTTCATACGCGGTGTGCGAAGCCGCATATTCCGGTTTACCTGTTATAAGTAGCGATATTCCCGGTTTGGAATGGGCAAAAGATTTGCCAATTGTGAGCTTTTTCAAATCGGAAAACGTTGATGAACTGTACGAAATTATGAAATCTTTTTTAGAAGGAAAAATTGTTTCTTGGCACGATGTGAATAAATCGTATGAAATGATTAATAAAGATTTCACAATCGATATTTGGGCGGATAAAATTATTGCTTATTACGAGATAAAAAAACATTGATCACGCGGAGGATACAATGTCCGAAAAACCTAAAATATCTGTCATTATCCCAATTTTTAATACCGAAAAATGGTTAAATAAATGCATTCAAAGCATTATTAATCAAACCTATAAAAATCTTGAAATAATTTGTGTTGATGACGGCTCTACAGACAATAGCAGAAGCATTGTAATTGAATTTCAAAAAAGGGATAATCGTATAATTCTTATCTCCCAACAAAATCAAGGTGTTTCTGCAGCCAGAAGTAACGGCATTTCAAAAGCCACCGGCGAATATATAGCATTTGTAGACAGCGATGACTATTTGGAAGAAGACATGTACTCGGTCTTATACTCAATGGCAATTGAATACAATGCCGATATATCACATTGTGGCTACATGAAACATAAATCAAATAATGTAAATATTTCTATTAATGGCACAGAAAAAGTTTTCTTCCAAAACAATATCGAAGCATTAAATTGCCTATTAAGTTGTAGGGTATTCACAGGCAGTCTTTGTTCTAAACTATATAAAAGAAGCTTGTTTGATGATGTGGAGTGTTCTAATAATATAAGGGTAAATGAAGATGTTCTGTTGAATTACTTTTTATTTAAAAATTCCAAATTAGCCGTTTTTAAGGATATATGTCTATATCACGTAAACGAAGATCCAAATTCTTCTTCGCGTATGATTAAAAATTATCCCAAGCAAGTTGACATAGTAAAAGTAGCAAAAATCATCTATGAAGATTGCATTAATTTCAATTGTCCACCGGATTTAAAAGATATTGCCGCAACGAAGTATTTTTATTGCCTTCAAGGATTGTATCGCGTATGTTTATTTGAAATGTATCACAATTCGGGTCAGTTGCGCAAGGAAATCCAACAAACAATCAATTCAATCAAATGCCATTTAACCAAAGCTTCAAATAAGCAAAAATTCAATTATATGATGATGAAATCGTTTCCTCGGTTATATATTTGTTTATACAAGATTTATGATCATATAAGAACTCCAAATTGGGATGTAGAATTGTAATAATGGCAAATTATGATTAGGAATACAAACCATGAATCAACCACTAATTAGTATCATCATACCTGTTTATAAAGTTGAGCAATATTTAAATCAATGTGTTCAATCGATAGTTGATCAGACATATAAAAATCTGGAAATCATTCTTGTTGACGACGGCTCCCCCGACAATTGCCCTGCTATGTGCGATGCTTGGGCAGAAAAAGATCAAAGAATTAAAGTAATTCACAAAGATAACGGCGGATTGTCAGATGCACGTAACGCAGGTATGAATATCGCTAATGG
Source organism: uncultured Ruminococcus sp. (assembly GCA_964650045.1). Taxonomy (GTDB): domain Bacteria; phylum Bacillota; class Clostridia; order Oscillospirales; family CAG-382; genus Coliplasma. The sequence goes on along the minus strand of CAZYRT010000007.1, from coordinate 38,549 downwards.
AGAATATATCGCTTTTGTTGATAGTGATGATTATATTCGTTCTGATATGCTTGAATTACTGTATTCGAGTATTATTACTAACAATAGTGATATCTCCGCGTGCGGAATCGAAATGGTTTATGATGACGGCAGAATGCCCCACCCAATGACGCTTGCTGATAACATAACACTAGATAACATCTCCGCAATGAACGCTATTGTTGATGAAACGTTTTTGAAGCAGCCGGTATGGTACAAATTATATAAAACGGTGCTGGTTAAAGACATTCTTTTCCCTGTTGGCAAATACCACGAAGACGTATTTTGGAGTTATCAAGCCATCGCCAAAGCTTCAAAGGTTAGTATATTTGGGGACAGATGTTATTTTTATCGTCAGCGAAATAAAAGCATAATGAGCGAAGGATATTCGCTTAGTCGTTTGGATTCAATCGAAGGCAAAGAGCAACGTATCGAATTTATCAAAAGTAATTATCCGAAAATTACTAACAAGGCTATTGATAATTTGCTGTTTAGTTGTATTTACCATGGTCAGCTTTCAATTAAGTTTTTGTCATCGTATGAACAAAACGTTGCAATTACTAAACTTAAAAGCTGCTTCAAAAAATACTATACTTCCTTGGATGGATTATCAATTACTCACAAATGCTGGCTTGTAATGGCGTATCTAAACTTTACTTTCGCTTGCCGTTTGCGCAATTTACTTAAAATCGGTTTATAAATTAAGGAGACTCTATATGAAAATAGCGGTAGCTGGCACCGGATATGTAGGTTTATCTAATGCAATATTATTAGCTCAAAACCATGAGGTTACTGCGGTTGATATTATTCCCGATAAGGTAAAAATGATAAATCAACGTATTTCACCTATTGCTGATTTTGAGATAGAAGAATATTTTAAAACTAAAAAATTAATGCTTACTGCAACGGTCAACGGCATTGATGCTTATACCGATGCCGATTTCATTATAGTTGCTACACCTACAAATTATGACCCTGTAAAGAATTTTTTTGATACTTCTGCGGTAGAAAATGTTATCGAGCAGGTTCTTTCCTGTAATACTCACGGTACTATCATTGTTAAATCAACTGTGCCGGTAGGCTATACAAAAAATCTTCATGATAAATATAATACTAATCGTATTTTATTCAGTCCCGAATTTCTGCGAGAAGGACGAGCTCTTTATGATAATTTGTACCCTTCTCGAATCATTGTTGGTATACCAAAAAATTCTCCCGAAACGGAAGAAAAAGCAAAAATCTTTATATCTCTTCTTGAGCAAGGCGCATTAAAAGAAAACATCCCGACTCTTATTACAAACACAACAGAAGCCGAAGCCGTCAAGCTTTTTGCAAATACATACTTGGCACTAAGAGTAAGTTATTTTAACGAGCTTGATACCTATGCCGAGTTACATGCATTAGATACAAAACAGATTATTGAAGGCGTATGTTTAGATCCTAGAATAGGAGACTACTATAATAACCCTTCATTTGGTTATGGCGGTTATTGCTTGCCGAAAGATACAAAACAGCTTCTTGCCAATTATGAAAATGTCCCCGAAAATATTATCGAAGCGATCGTTGAATCCAATCGTACACGCAAGGATTTCGTAGCCGGCAGAATTTTGGAGAAATCCGGTCACGATCCTAAATCCGGAAAGATCGCTACCGTTGGAATCTACCGCTTAACTATGAAAGCCAATTCGGATAATTTCCGTCAATCATCTATACAAGGTGTCATGAAGCGTTTAAAAGCTGAAGGTGCAAATGTAATTATCTACGAACCTACACTTGATGCAGATGTATTTTTCGGCAACAAAGTTATAAGAGATCTAGATGTATTCAAGGGAAAATGCGATGTTATTATCGCCAATCGCCATAATCAAGAACTAGACGATTGTTGGAATAAAGTATATACCAGAGATATTTATCGGAGGGATTGAATAATGAATATTCCTAAAATAATTCATTATTGTTGGTTTGGAAAAGGACCACTCGACGAAAAAGCTATAGCTTGCATTAACAGTTGGAAAAAGTTCTTCCCTGATTACAAAATAATACAATGGAATGAAGATAATTACGATATCAATGCTAATGATTTTGTTAGAAAGGCTTATCAGAACAAAAAATGGGCATTTGTAAGCGATGTTGCTCGTCTAGATATAATATACAAATACGGTGGTATATATTTTGATACTGACGTCGAAGTAATCAAGCCTTATACAGATATACTTAAATTGAATTCAGAAGGCTTTGTAGGCTTTGAAACTACAAGTCAAATTGCAACTGGTTTAGGCTTTGGTCTACAACCAGGAAATTCTCTTATTAAAGAAATTCTGGATATATATAATAATATTGATTTCAATCAATATATAAACGATTTATCAAGTATTGCATGTACAGTTTTAACTACTGATATATTCAGAAAATATGGATTGTCTCTTAATAACTCAAACCAGTTGATTCAAAACATATCAGTTTTATCCTCCGAGTATTTCTCTCCCATCGATTACTATTCTGGGAAACTCAACAAAACAACACTTACTCATTCTATACATTGGTATAACGCCTCTTGGCAAAGCCAAAGTGAACGCGAAAGTTTTCATAGATTTCAGAAAATTGCTCGTATTCTTGGAAAAAAAAATACTGATAATTTATACGGTATCCTTTCATGCATAAAAAGCGAAGGTTTCTTTTCATATATCAACGCTAGATGTAAAAAAATTTTCAAAAGATAGCTTATAATTAATATATGAGGTTTTATGTATAACTACAAAATTACTATTTTTACCCCTACATACAATCGGGCGCACTTACTAACTAGACTTTATCATTCAATACAACGCCAAACTTTCCATGACTTCGAATGGTTAATTGTAGATGACGGCTCAAAAGATAACACCGCAGATATAGTACAAGGATTTATTGAAGATAATAATCACTTTCCCATAAGATATTACATTAAAGAGAATGGCGGAAAAAGCCGAGCTGTAAACTATGGCTTAGATCTGGCAGAAGGCGAATTGTTCTTCGTTATGGACTCGGATGACTATTTAACTGATGATGCATTGGAAAAAATAGTATACTGGGAATCCACTATTGAAGATAAGAACAAATATTGTGGAGTAGCGGGTAACCGAGGTACTTCGGAAACAGAAACTCCAAATATTCCCTTGCCCGGAGAATATCTTGATTGTTCGGTTTTGGAAAAATATACCGGAAACACTATGTTGTTTGGTGAACACGCTGAAGCTTTGTATACTAATATTTTTAGAAAGTTCAAATATCCTGAATTTGACGGAGAAAAATATATGACACCATGCGTCGCATTTGACCGTATGGCTGCGGCAGGTTATTTGACAAGGTATTTCCAAGATATTGTTTGGGTATGTAATTATTTAGATGATGGATTAACTAAACATGCCGACACAATATATGTGAACAACCCAAAAGGATACGGACTTACTTTGCATGAACGAATGAAGTTTACCAAACAAGGATTTTTCAAACGTTTAAAATCGTATTATTCTTTTTACTGTGAACTTCAGCACAAACATAATTATAAAGAAATAGCAACCTATATACATGCAAACACATTGTTAATGAAGCTTATTGAATTTTTCTATAAGTTAAAACGAAAAATATCATAAATAGTTTTAAAACGGAGGCAATCAAATGATACATCCATTGCTATCCATACAAGCGCGAACGCAAAATTTGATATTAAAAAACTTTAAGCATACACCATACGGAAAAAGAATGGCAAAGTTGCACAATTCTCATCTCAACGAAAGCTGTTTTATAATCGGAAACGGTCCCAGCTTGACCGTCGAGGATTTGGAAACACTCTACGCCAAAGGCATTGATACCTTTGCCGTTAACCGCATATATCAGATTTTCCCAAAAACAAATTGGCGTCCCACATATTACGTTTCTACGGATGCAGTTTTGATTCGTGATAAATTAGAAGAAGTAAAGAAAATTCCTTCTAAATTTAAGTTTATCCCATTGCAAAACAAATATTATCTTGATATCAAAGTTAAAGGCGCAACTCACTTTTTCCGTAATGACATACGCGAAAATGACCAACCCGAAGGTTTTTCGTTAAATTGCACCGAGCAAGTTAATATGCGCGGTACGGTAACTATCGCTTGTATGCAGCTTGCTATGCATTTGGGATATAAGCATATCTACTTACTAGGAATTGATCATAATTTTGATAAAGTAATTACCGAAAGCGGAGAAATAGTTATTGATCCAAGCGTGAAGAATTATTTCATCGAAGGATATGATGATGACGTTGCTAAAGAAGTGCAACATGATTTAGGAAATTCAACAAAAGCATATTTGGATGTTCGACGTTTTATAGATAATACGGATGTGAAAATTTACAATGCATCCAGACAAACAAAATTAAATGCTTTTGAACTTGTAAATTTTGAAGAAGCAATTTCTCAAATAGAAAGTCGAAAATAATAATATTGGAGAAAATTTCAATGGGTGAAATTAATCAATCTGCAACAAAATATCATACTCATATAACGTCCAAACACAGGTTGTTTAGTCTTAACTTAAAAGAGGTATGGAGATATAAGGACCTTATCTTTTTGTTTACAAAACGTTCTTTTGTTCTTACATACAAGCAAACTGTATTAGGACCTGCTTGGATTTTCTTGAATCCATTAATCAGCAGCCTTATTTATGCATTTGTTTTTGGCGGAATTGCAGGAATCGGAACCGACGGCGTTCCATCAATACTGTTCTATCTTTGTAGTAATGCTATATGGACATTTTTCGCTGCATGCTTGAACACAAACGCTACAACATTTACATCCAACGCTGGTGTGTTCGGTAAAGTATATTTCCCGAGATTAACCACACCTATTTCCAACGTACTTTCTGCAATGATACGCTTCGGCGTTCAAATGCTTCTTGTTATCGTATTTTTGGTGTATTATGTAGCGATAGGTGCTGTAAGTCCTAATTGGATTGCTTGGTTAGCTATCCCTATCGAGCTTATACATCTCGGTTTACTTGGATTAGGATTAGGTATTATAATTTCGAGTATGACTACAAAGTACCGCGACCTTACTGTTTTGGTGGGCTTTGGCGTTCAGCTTTGGATGTATATAACCCCTATTGTCTATCCCCTTTCAACACTCGCAGATTCCGGTTGGATGTCGATGATATTGAAATTGAATCCTATTACTTCTGCGGTTGAGGTAATACGTTATGCAGTTTTAGGGCAAGGTACTGTAATGCCCATGTATTTGGCAATATCCTGGGCTTTTACAATCTTAGTTGTAATTATTGGTATTATGATATTTAATAAGGTCGAGAAAACCTTTATGGATACAGTTTGATAAGGAGAGTTTGCAATGAGTGAAATTAATAACAACCGCGAAATTGCTATTAAGCTTTCCGGAGTAAAGAAACAATATAAGTTAGGTCAAATCGGCGGAGGTACTCTTACAGCAGATCTTCAAAGCTGGTGGGCAAGAATCCGCGGTAAGGAAGATCCTAATACAAAAATTGGTCAGGAGCAACGGCTTGTCGGTCAAAGCTTTATGGCTCTCAACGGCATTGATTTGACAGTTTATAAGGGCGAAGCGCTGGGCATAATCGGCGGTAACGGTGCAGGCAAAAGCACCATGCTCAAGCTTTTAAGCCGTGTGACCGCTCCCACCGAAGGCGAAATCGATATATACGGTCGAATCGCCTCAATGCTTGAAGTAGGTACGGGCTTTAATGGCGAATTGACAGGCAGAGAAAATGTTTATATGAACGGCGCTATTCTTGGCATGACCAAAGAAGAAATTGATGCTAAGATGGAAGATATAATTGAATTTTCCGAGGTTCGCGATTTCATAGATACTCCTGTTAAGCGTTATTCTTCGGGTATGTATGTTAAGCTCGCATTCTCTGTTGCTGCCCACTTGGACTCTGAGATTATGATAATGGATGAAGTTCTTGCAGTCGGCGATATGGCATTCCAAAAGAAATGTCTCGATAAAATGCGCGATGCAGCAAAAAAAGAAGGCAGAACCGTTCTCTACGTTTCTCATAACATGAACACTATCCGTCAGCTTTGTGATAGATGTATTGTGCTTGATAAAGGCAGAGTTGTTTTTGAGGGCGATGTTGAAGAAGCGATTGAAGTTTATTTGGGAAAGAGCCAAGAATGTCCTTCGATAATTAATGTTGTAAATGCAACTAGAAATGTTAAAACAAAACCCGGAATCAAGCTTACTAGCATTAAAGTATTAAATCGAAACTCTTGGTCTATTAAAGTTGGAGAAAAATTACGTTTTGAAATACGCGCAAAATCCACCAAAAATATTAACAAGGCAAGCTTCAGATCACGTTTGTTCGCTGTTGACGGTAGCTCCATTTCAGTGTTTTTAGCACCTGATATCATTTCATGTAAAAATGGAGATGATATTTGTGTAAAATTAGAAGCTGATGTTTCACAACTTGTTCCGGGTAGATATTGCTTAAGCCCTTCCATATATGATGTCAATGAATACGGCGGCTGGGATTTTTATGACCACATTGACCGCGCTATCACTTTCGAAGTAGAAAACATCTTAGGCTTTAATAACAATATGCACTGGGATCAACGTTTCTGGGGCCATATTAAACTACCCAGTTTATGTGTCATCAACGAGGAAAATGAAGATGAATCCACTCTTTGAAATTTGTACTTCTGAACTATGTTCGGGATGTGCGGCATGTGTAAATATATGTCCAAAAAAAGCAATTGCTTTAATAGAAAATGATAAAGGTTTTTTGTATCCACAAGTCAATGTCGACAAATGTGTTAACTGCAATTTGTGCAAACAAACTTGTCCGCAAAATTTTTCTCCAAAGCTAAATGCCCCAATTACAATCTATGCTGGTCTGGCTAAAGACAACGAAATACGAAAAAGTAGCTCATCCGGAGGCATATTTTCAATACTAGCCGAAGAAATATTCAAACAGAATGGTATTGTATTCGGTGCCGTATTACAAGAAGATATGACTGTTTGCCACACTTATGCAACGAATTCTTTTGAATTAAATCGCCTAAAAGGTTCAAAATACGTTCAAAGTAATATAGAAGATAGCTTTCAGATAACAAAATCTTTTTTAGACAATGATAAATTTGTATTGTTTACTGGCACGCCTTGTCAAATTGCAGGTCTAAAAAATTATTTAAAAAAAGATTATGATAAATTAATAACTGCCGATATTTTGTGCCACGGTGCTCCTTCTCCTCTGGTATTCAGGAAATTCATCAAGTATAAAATGGATTGCAATAATAAGAGTGTGTCTAACGTATTATTTCGGGCCAAATACCCCACATGGGAAAGCTTTAGTACAAAAATACTATATAGTGACAATACCATGGAATATGACAACAGTTATGTAAGATTATTTTTAAAAGATTTGTTTCTCCGTGAAAACTGTCACCAATGTCAATACGCTCACTCAAATCGAGTTGGTGATATCACACTTGGTGACTTTTGGGCATATAAGGAAACGGCTCCGGAATATATTCAAAATGACAATTTAGGAATATCTTTTATCAGTATTAACACTAATAAAGGGTTAAAAATATTCAAGGCTGTTAAAAAGAAGCTGGGATTAGCCAAAAGGAGATTAGAAGATGCCGCCAAAGGCAATCCTACTCTTTCGCATGCAACACCTAAAAACTGCAATTCTGATATATTTTGGAAAGATATCGTATTTATGGAGTGGGATAAGCTCATTGATAAATACGGAGTAAATGGCGTTCCTTTTCATGATTGGATTAGTAAAGAAGACAGAGAATATTTTGACATTCCATATACTAAACGGCATCGCATACATTTTATTCGGTGTTGGAAAACAAAACTGATAGAACTATTGAAAGGAAAATAGTTTTGAAAGTAGGCATTGTAACAATAACTGAACTAGATAATTTTGGAAACAGACTACAAAATTATGCTCTACAAGAAGTTCTAAAACAACTTGGTCATACAGTTGAAACCATACCGAATTATATAACATATAAGTATAGAAAAACCTTAAAATATAGGCTTAAAGAATTCATTCACGCTGTTCGCATTAAAGACAATAAAATGAAGTCTTCTTTGCTAAAACAATGGCGATTCGAAAGATTCGATAAGAAATATTTTAAATTTTCAAAATTTTACTCGACAATCGATTACATATCGCCTGAATTAGATGAGAATTATGACATATTTATCGCTGGAAGTGATCAAATATGGAACCCTTATTTTCCATTTAACTTAGATTTTAATTTTCTGACTTTTGCTGCTCCTAATAAAAGAATCGCCTATTCTGCAAGTTTTGGCGTAGACAATATACCGCAAAAAAAAGTCGAAGCCTTTACCAATTATTTAAATGGAATTAAATATATCTCTGTTCGAGAATATGCAGGAAAAGAAATTGTAAAAAAGCTTACTAATAGAGACATTCCTGTACTTCCCGATCCAACATTGCTTATTTCTAAAAATCATTGGAAAAGTATTGCCAAAAGACCAAAGTGGCTAAACGTTAACGCTGAATATATACTGACATATTATTTAGGTAAAACTACCGAAAGAGATGAATTGCTAAAAAACATCTATTCAATTCACCCTGAATATGAAAAATTAAAAATTATTGACATACATTATGCCAATAATATACGACAATTCTGCATTACGCCTGACGAATTTATATATCTTATTCAGCATGCAAATCTTTTTTTAACCGATTCATTTCACGGTGCTGTCTTTTCTATATTAATGGAAACACCATATGTGTCGGTAAAACGGATTGATGATGGTCAATCCATGAACTCCAGAATAGATTCTTTATATCAGATGTTAAATATTGTACCAAGAGATTTAATTTCAACTCAGCATATCGAAAATAAAGAATTTATAAATACAATGTTATCTTCAATGCGTATAGAAGCTTTAGATTATTTAGAAGAATCGATTAACTCATAACTGCATCACCAATGGGGATTAAATATGATAAACATTTTAATTTCAGTAAATTCAAAATATCTTGACAAAGCACAAACTATGTTGTTTTCTTTACGTCATAAAACAAACGATGATATCACCGTTTACCTAATGAACAGTACATTGTCAGATGATCAAATTTTAGATTTTTCGATATTTTTGAAAAAACATAATATGCAAATATTTATTTTGGATGTTTCTAAAATTAAACTAGACGATTTACCTTTAATTGATTATTTAAGTATTGAAATGTACTATCGTATACTAGCGCAGTTTATTCTTCCTGAAGACATAGAACGAATTTTATGGTTAGATGCAGATATAATTGTAATGGATGATATTTCTAATTTCTACAACCAAGATTTTCAAGATAATCATTATGTTGTATGCCCCGATTCTATGCATTATAAACCTTGGGTTCTCGAACGAAAAGAAGAATTAGGATTGCCTGCCGAATATGTATACTTTAATTCAGGCGTTATGCTGATGAATCTTGATAGGTTAAGAAAAACTACTTCACAGAAAGAAATTATAGATATTTCAATTTCATTAAAAGATAAACTTCTTTATCCAGACCAAGATATTTTAAATTACATATATCACGATGATGTTAAATATTTCGATTGGAAAAGATACAATTATCAACTTGTTTGCGTGAACAAAATTCCTAAAGAAGATATAAAGAATATCGCGATTTTGCACTATACAGGTCCAAATAAGCCTTGGGACCCTTGGAAATTCACTGGTGCAGCAAAGTATTATTGGAAGGTTCGGATAAAACAAGGCGATATTATTCCCGCTATAAAAGCATATTTCACTCGAATTCAAGATATTACAAAAAGATATTTTAACGAAATAAAAGGGATTTTTTAAGAGGTTGGATAATGCCTAAAGTTAGTATAATCGTTCCTGTATACAATGTTGAAAAATACCTTGACAGATGTATTGAAAGCATATTAGCGCAAACTTTCACTGATTTTGAAGTCATTCTTATTAATGATGGTTCTCCTGACAATTGTCCTGCAATGTGCGATGAATGGGCAAAAAAAGATTCTCGTATTCGAGTGATTCATCAAAGTAATCAAGGACAAGCGGCGGCGAGGAATTATGCTCTCGATATAGCAAAAGGCGATTATATATCCTTTATTGACAGCGATGACTATGTTCATCCTAAGTTTCTTGAGATTCTATATAACAATTTGATATCATCAAATGCTGATGTTAGTGTATGCTCATATAAAAGAACCAACAAATCTAATGATTTCGATAATGTCAATAATAATTCTATAAAGTATTGTGGTATTGATTTTGTAAAAAAAGGACTTATTGGTGATATTCCTTGCGGTGTATGGCTTTTATGTGATAAGTTGTTCAAAAAAGAATGTTTTGACAATGTACGTCTCCCAGTTGGGCGAATTAATGAAGACAATGCAACCGTTTACAAAATACTTTACGAAGCAAATACTGTCGTTGCAACAGATGCTATTCTTTATTATTACTTCGAAAATACAAACAGCACGGTTCATCAAAAATTTTCGAAAAAGCATCTTGATTGGCTTTTGGTTCCTCAGGAAATGATTGAATATTTTACAGCAAAGAACGATCAAATCCTTGTTGACAAATGCAATAAAATGTATTTGACATCCCTTGAAGATATGTATAAAAAAGTACGTTTACATTTGAACGACAAAGAATTAGAGAAAGATTTGCGCAAACGATTAATTACTCAATACAAATCCGAAAAGAAAAAATATTCAATTACGGTTAAAACTCACACTTCCCTATTCGAAACTCTTTATCCAAAAAGAATGCAGTTATATTGGTATTTAGTTGCCATTAAAAATAAGTTATTTAAAAGGTGAAGACATGCCCATTCCAAAGAAAATACATTATTGCTGGTTTGGCAGAAATCCAAAACCGAAGTTGGCACAAAAATGCATCAAAAGCTGGAAAAGATATTGCAAAGATTATGAAATTATCGAATGGAACGAGGAAAATTTCGATATTTCAGTATGTCCTCAATATGTTAAAGATGCTTTCGAAGCAAAAAAATGGGCTTTCATTACAGATTATGCTCGCTTGAAAATATTATACGAAAACGGAGGTATTTATTTTGATACCGATGTTGAGGTAATTCGAAAACTCGACAGTCTTTTGGAAAACAAAGCCTTTATGGGAATCGAACGGGCTTATGATTGTGTTAAAGTGGCAAGCGGATTGGGAATAGGCTGCGAAAAAGGGTTTCCGCTTTTTAAAGAAATTATGGAAGATTACAACACTGCGTCCTTTTACAAAGAAGACGGAACAATAGATATAACCACCAATACAGAGCGCAATACCGAAATATTAAAAAATCATGGTTATGTCGAAGAAAATCGTATTCAGAATGTTGCAGATGCCACTATTTATCCAACTGAATATTTTTCACCAATGGATATGACAAACGGAAAAATGTATAAAACTAAAAATACATATTCCATACATCATTACAGCTTATCATGGACAACACCCGAACATCAGCTTGAAAGAAAACGATATTTAAGAAGAGCAAAAATCGCAGATTTTATATATAATATCAAGGTTTTACCTAATAATTTGCTTCTGAAAATTTTGGGTGAAGATAAATATACGAAAATTAAAAATAAGTTTAGGTAGATTTAAATGCCCACAGTAAGTATAATCATACCGGTTTATAAAAGCGAGCAATATATAAACCGCTGTATTGACAGCATTTTACAACAAACATATAAAGATTATGAATTACTGTTAATTGATGACGGTTCCCCTGACGATTCGGGAAATATCTGTGACGAATATGCTAGAGCTGATAATCGCATCAAGGTAATTCATCAGCAAAACCAAGGTGCTTCCGCCGCAAGGAACAGAGGTATAGCTGAAGCCAGCGGAAAATATTTGATGTTTTGTGACAGCGATGATTTAGTTTCGCCAATGTGGATAGAACATTTAATTTCTTGTATCGATGATGAATCAACATTAGCTATGGGATCTTATTGTAAAGAATTAAAAAATCTCGGTACCAAAAGAGAATTAATAATTAATCCTCTTCAAAAATTCGATACATCAGATTACTATCAATTTAACCAAAGCGGAATTGCTGGTTTTTTATGCAATGCTATCTATATTCGCGATATTGTAGAAGCATTTAATATCCGATTACGACAACAAGCTGATAAGGGTGATTATAATGAGGATCTTATTTTTGCCTTAGAATATGCTTCTCATATTGATAGCATTGTATATACCGGATATTCCGATTATATGTATGATGTTCGTCAGGATAGCATGTCTCACAGTTTTGATAAGCATTATTTTGACAAATATGAAGAGAAGTATCAATTGTGGAAATCGTTCTTACGCATTAACTGTAAAAATGAGTTCCAAAGTAATCTCTCAACAAAAATGCTTTATCATTTTTTGCGATCCCTACAATTAGATATTGAGCAGATAACATTCGGTAATATCTTCAAAACCAAAAAGCATTTTTATAGTATCGTAGCATCAAATTCGATGAAAGAATGTATAAATTCTGCCGATACCTCTAAAGAGAATCAACGAATAATCAACTTAATTATAAATCAAAAAAAGCTCATGGTTTTTATAATATATTTGATTACAGAAATTAAAAGAAGGTGTAAATTATGAAAATAATCGGAATGATACCCGCTAGAGGGGGATCCTCACGTTTTAATATGAAGCCCTTGGCACAGATATGCGGCAAGCCCATGCTTTATTGGGTATGGAAGCACTCAAAGGAAGTGGAATGCTTTGAAGAGGTATATGTTGCTACAGATAATGATCTTATTAAAGAAACCGCAGAAGGATTCGGAGCAAAGGTTATTATGACATCTCCTGAATGCGAAACTGCTACAGAGCGTCTATATGAAGTATCTAAAAGCGTAGATGCAGACCTTTATGTTATGGTTAACGGAGACGAGCCTTTGGTAATGGCTAAGGACATCGTAAAATGTATTCCTGAATCTATTCCCGAGGACGGATTTTATGTTTCTAACCTTATGACCGATTTTTCAAATCCGGTTGAGGTTGTTGACCCTACAAACTTGAAAATCGTTACTAACAAAGACGGAATATGCTTGTTTATTTCAAGATCTCCTATTCCCTTTCCTAAGGGCGAAATGAATTACGCTTATCAGAAATTTGTCGGTGTTGGTGCATTTACAAAGAAAGCACTTGAATATTATCATGAAACTCCACGTGGACCTGTTGAAAAAATTGAAGAAAACGATTCTTTCCGTTTTATCGAAAACCGCAAGGATTGCTATTATATCAATGCCCATTGCAAAACCTTGTCTGTAGATACACCTAAAGACAGAGTTCAAGTTGAACGTTATATGGAAGAAAATGGATTAGCTTAGATTAAATCATTTACTCTAACAGCAGAAAGGAAATATTATGTTCCAATTAATTGCAGGACCTTGTGTTATAGAATCCGAGGAAATGGTAATGTATATTGCTAAGGAAATGAAAGATATAACCGACGAATTGGGAATTCCCTACACCTTCAAAGCGTCGTTTGATAAAGCAAACCGTACATCTATTTCCAGTTTCCGCGGTCCCGGAATCGAGGAAGGCTTGAAAATCTTACAAAAGATTAAAGATACCTACAATTTGCATATTTGTACCGATATTCATGAAGCTTGGCAGGCCGAAATGGCAGCTGAGGTTGCAGACATTCTTCAGATACCTGCTTTTCTTTGCAGACAGACCGATTTATTAGTTGCCGCAGCTAAAACAGGTAAATGCGTTAACATAAAAAAAGCTCAATTCCTTGCAGCTTGGGATATGAAGAACTGCGTTGAAAAAGTCAAGCAATGCGGAAACGGTAATGTTATGCTTTGTGAACGAGGAACAAGCTTCGGATACAACACTCTTGTAGTTGATATGACAGGTTTGAGAGTAATGAAGGATTTTGGTGTTCCTGTTATATTTGATGCGACACACAGCGTCCAGAAACCCGGAGGAAACGGCACAAGCTCCGGTGGCAACAGAGAATATGTTGAGTATTTGGCGAAGGCCGCTATAGCTGTAGGGGCAGACGGTTTATTTATAGAAACACATCCCTACCCTAACGAGGCAAAATCAGATGGTCCCAATATGGTCCCGTTAAGTCAAATGAAGGAGTTGCTTATAAAACTTCAAAAAGTATATAACGCAGTCCTATAAAATTATATTGCGAGGTCCTTTATGGATAAACAGTTTGATATAATCAAAGAAGCACAAAATATTTTTGATAAAGAAATACTTGCTCTTGAGAAAACAAAATCTGCACTTGATGAAAATTTTTGCAAATTAGTCGAATTGGTTCTGAATTGTAAAGGTAAAGTTGTTTTAACAGGTATGGGAAAACCCGGTCATATAGGAACAAAAATCGCTGCAACATTGGCAAGCTTGGGGACTCCTTCCTTTTTCATGCATCCCGGCGAAGCGATGCATGGTGACCTTGGAATGGTCGAGGACAAGGATGTAGTTATCTTGATGAGCTACAGCGGCGAAAGTGAAGAAGTAACCAGATTGATGCCTGTGTTGCACGAAATCGGATGCATTACTGTAGCTATTACCGGAAAATCCAATTCAACATTAGCCAGAGAGTGCGATTATCATTTCTTCTTCCCTGAATTTGAAGAAGCATGCTATATGCATCTTGCTCCAACATCCAGCACCACTGCCCTTTTGGTTCTCGGAGATGCTTTGGCATTGGTAGTGTCTCGTGCAAAAAACTATACAAAAGAAGATTTCGGTTTGCATCATCCTGCAGGTGCATTAGGCAAAAAGCTTTTAGTCAAGGTAAGCGATATTATGCATTCCAATGAAAAGAACGCTGTTATATCCATAAATTCTTCCTTGCATAAGGCTATTGTCGAAATGAGCGCCAAGGGCTTGAGCATGGTAACCATTGTAGACGATAATAATCACTTAAAAGGTATTATAACCGACGGTGACCTTAGAAGAATGCTTGAACGCGAGGTTGACGTTTATAGCGAAACCGTTGAAAATGTAATGACAGCAAATCCAAAATGGATCGACAAACGCGAAATGGCTGTTAATGCATTGCAGATTATGAGTGATTTAAAAATAACAAGTATGCCTGTTTTAGATGAGGATGAAAAGGTCGTTGGTTCAATTTTAATGCAGGATATTTTCAAGGCCGGTATTGTAAGATGAAAATTAAAATGTTAGTTATGGATGTTGACGGAACATTAACCGACGGTAAGATTTATTTTGGTGCTGACGGCGAAATGTTTAAAGCATTTAATGTTAAAGACGGGTATGCTATTGCTCATATATTACCGCAATACGGTATAGTTCCTGTTATTATAACAGGTCGTTCATCGACGATTGTTGCACAAAGAGCAAAAGACCTCAAAATTAATGAATTATACCAAGGTATTTCAGATAAGCTTACCCAGCTAAAAGAGATTGCAGAACAAAAAGCAATTTCATTAGATGAAATCGCATATATCGGTGACGATATTAACGATTTGGAATGCATTGAAAACTGCGGTTTCAGCGGATGCCCCTCAGATGCACTTACACCTGTTTTAAGCAAAGTCAACTATATCTGCAAAAATATCGGTGGAAACGGTGCTGTAAGAGAATTTATTGATTACATAGTCAGTAACTCATAATGCTTTGGTTTGTTTATAAATTACCTTTAGGGGTAATAGGAATAATAATTGCGGTTTCGGGATTGATTTGGACAGAGTTATCTATTCTTTTCAACAGAAGCCGCAAATTTTCCCTTATTCGGAAATTCTTAAAATACGTATTTTTAGCAGTTTCCATTGGACTTATTATTTATATAACATTTGCAAATCGAGATGTGACAATTAATAGTGTTCAATTGCAACCCTTTTATTCCTTTGAATTAGCAAAAGCAAATCCCGAAATGTACCGCACAATGCTAATGAACGTTCTTCTTTTTGTTCCCCTTGGTATTTTTTTGAGTGATATTATATCAAAAAGGATTCCCTTTTTCTTAAGAATTTTAATCACAGTCTTTACAGGAATATTAATAAGCATAGGTATAGAATTTCTTCAATACAGATTTTCATTGGGAAAATGCGAAATTGACGATATATTTTGCAATAGCTTAGGGGTTTTATTTGGCTCGACCACATTAATTTGGAAATGGATTTTCGACCATATAAATATTGATAAATGTATAATTAAATATCTTACTTATACGTTTTCTATCAGTTGGTTATGCTGGTGTATTCTGGCTGTTCTGGTATCCCCTGAATACAATTTTCACATAGCAAAGTATATTTCTGAGCCTTTACATATTCTTGGCGGATTTGGTCCTGTAATTGCAGTTTACTTATGCAATAAGAAAACGATATCCTTAAAGAATTATTTCAAGCTTAATAAGGCTTCATTAAATTGTTTCTTTATTTTTGCCGTTTTGGAATTGGCTGTTTTTGGATTATCCTCGTTAGAATTGAACTCTTCCCTTCCTTTATATTTCCTGCCATTGATTTATGTTGAAGCAGTTTTTATATACGGGGGAAATGAAGAATTGGGATGGAGAGGATATTTACAGCCGATTTTCGAAAAGAAGCTTTCTTTTCCAATAGCTTCAATGCTTACAGGTCTTATTTGGTCCCTCTGGCACCTTCCCCTTTGGTTTGTGGACGGTGCATCCCAGCAGAGTATCAACTTTGGTTTATTTTTGATTCTAGGCGTAATTTTAAGCTTTTGGCTAGGCGCATTATATAGAGTCACAAAGAATACCTTCTGCTGTGCTTTATTACATGGCCTAACAAACACCCTTTTATCTGTATTTGTTATTAAAATTAATCTTCTGCTTATTTTAGGATTGATTCTAATAACTGTATTTTCAATTTGTATACAATACAGAAACATAGCAAAACCCGATGGAAATTAAATCCCATCGGTTTTTTCTTTTCAAGATTATTATTTTGATAGTTTAGAAACTTTACAATTCAAATTTAGTTGTGTTTTCATCCGTACAAAGAAGCAATAATTTTTTCGACGCTATATCATTCACAAGGGTGCAAAATATTTTATTTTAATAAACACCTCCACTTGCAAATGAGATAGAAAATGCTATAATGATTATAATAACAGTAACGATGTGGAGAAACTATGGATATCAAGAGTTATTTGGAATATATCAATACGCCATGGGGAAGATTATTTTATAAATTACTTTGGAACAATCTTCAACTACAAGATAAGAGAATTTTAGATTTCGGGAGTGGGTTTGGAATAACGTCAAACCATTTGGCGCATAATAACGAAGTAATTGCAATCGAACCCAATCTTGATATGATAAACAATAGAGTTTCTGATAATTCGTATATACAGATAGTTGGTAGTATAGAAAAGATATATGAATTAGAAACAGCTTCTTTTGATTTTGTTTTGTGCCACAATGTATTTGAATATGTTGATAACCGCTTTGAATTGTTAAATGAATTTCATAGAATTTTGAAGAGTGACGGAATGTTATCTATTGTAAAGCATAATAAAATGGGCAAGGTAATGCATAAGGCTGTATTTGATTACGATGTTGATGAAGCATTGGAATTGTTGCAAGGAATGGATACTTTCTCACGTAATTTTGGTATTATAAAGGAATATGATATTTCTGAATTGGTAGAGATGTGTAACAAGCAATTTGATATAATAGACATTTATGGGATACGTACTTTCTACGGCATTCAACATAATAACATAAAGACCGAATGCGATTGGGAAGACAAAATGTTTCAACTTGAATGTGCAGTTGAAAGTAATCCATTGTTTAGAAATATAGCATTCTTCCAACACTTGATTTTGAAAAAGGTATGAGTATGAATAAGGGAAAAGTTGCTGTATTTGCCGACATTCACTCAAATTATTATGCATTTAAAGCTTGTTTTGTAAATGCAATTTTAAACGGTGCCGAATGTTTTGTTATTCTTGGTGATTATATTTCGGATTTTGCAGATACACGAAAAACAATGGATTTCCTCTATGATATCAAAAAGAAATACGACTGTTATTTTCTTCGAGGTAATCGTGAACGCTATATGTTGGAACACCGCAAAGGATATACGGAATTTAGGAAAAGTTCAAAAGAGGGTTCTCTATTATATACTTACGAGCAATTGAACGATGCGGATTTGGATTTTTTTGAAAACCTAAAGATTTCTGATAGAATCAACTTATTCGGAACAGAATTTGAAATTGCACATTCGCTTATAGACAACGATAGGCATTATTTTGAAAAGAACGATAGCATTATAAATGATGTATTTTCTAAAATCAACTTCAAATATTTTTTGACTGCTCATTCACATAGGCAATATTTACAAAGTGACGGAAATAAAATGATCATCAATCCAGGTTCTGTCGGATTACCAAGAGATTACCACGGGTTATCGCAGTATGCTATTCTAAATATTGATAACGGAGATGTGCAATGCGAGTTTTATCAGGTTAGTTATGATTTGGAGTCTTTGATAAATAGACAGTTTGAAAGCAGAATTATAGACTATGCAAACTGTTGGGCGATTAGTGTACTGTACGACGCTATAACTGGTAAAGAATACACTATGGAACTGCTGCATTCTGTGATTGAACAATCAACAGGGGATAGCGGCGTGTTCGATGAGAGTTTGTGGAAACAAATGGCAAAAAAACTAAATATTAAATTCAGTAAAGAAGATATACTTATGTTTGCGAAACAAACAAAGAATAATTGCTTTAATTTATGAATAATATCACCGACAAGAAGAAAAAAAGACTGTTTTTTCAAACAGTCTTTTGTACATTTATTAGCCCCAAAGGTTTTCGGGATAATCACCGCAAGCGATCTTCTCATCAAGAAAAGCCACAAAATCAGGTTTGTCTGTACGGTATGTAACACCCTTCCAAACGGCAGGAGTTTCAACAACCTTACATTTAAATGCGCCCGAAGAAATGCCTTCATCGATTACATTAGGAATGTAGTATTCGCCTTTTATCAGATCAGTTTCGGGATTTTTGATAAAGTTGGCAAAGCCTTCTTCAACATATTGGAAAATATCGGGAGTGAAGCCCCAGAAATTCATGGAAACAGGAAGGTTTTCATCAATGGGAAGCCATTCACCGTTTTCTTCATACTTCACAACACCGTCAATACGCATGATCTGCTTGATCTCGCGTATTTTTTTTATACATCCATCTTCGGTCATACACACCCCGCGTGCAACATGACCGTTTTCGGAAAGAGTTTTCGAAAGAGTATAACCAGGCATTACAAAATTCTTGGAATCAACCTCGGATAAGCATTTATACATTACCTCAAAGGTTTCTCTGCCATAAAAATCGTCTGCATTGAAGATAACAAACTTATCGTCAACAATATTACGGCAGGCACGAAGTGCATGTGCTGTACCCCAAGGCTTAACTCTGTCGGTAGGGCAAGAGAAGCCATCGGGAAGGTCATCGCTATTTTGGAATGCGTATTCGATTTTAACATCGCCTTTGATTCTTGCGCCGATTGTTTCTTCGAAGGATTCAAGATTTTCTTCTTTGATGATGAATACTATTTTATCGAAACCTGCACGGATACAATCATAAACGGAATAGTCGATGATGAATTCGCCATGGCGACCCACAGGATCAAGCTGTTTTAAACCGCCGTAACGGCTTCCCAGACCTGCTGCGAGGATAATAGCTGTCATTAGTTACTCCTTTTTGAAACGGCGTATATCAGCCGATCATATCTTTTGTTATTATTAATTTTTCAATTTCTTCGTTTGAAGGAACTTCATACATATACTTTGTCATAATTCCTTCGGTTACTGCGCGCAAGCCTCTTGCGCCGCTTTGAAGCTTAAATGCCTTTTCTGCAATTGCTTCAACTGCATCATCTTCAAATACCAACTCAACACCGTCATAAGCAAAAAGCTTTTGATACTGCTTGAGAAGAGCATTCTTGGGCTCTTTAAGAATACGAATAAGGGCATCTTTATCAAGAGGTTCAAGAGTTGCAATAACAGGGATTCTGCCTACAAGTTCGGGAATCAAGCCATATTTAACAATGTCCTGCTGTGTGACTTTCTTTAAGTCACTTCCCTTTTGACGTTCTTCGGATGTTAATGTAGGAGCATTATAGCCCACCTGCTGTCTTCCGAGACGGTTACCTACGATCTCACGTAAGCCGTCGAATGCACCGCCACATATAAACAGAATATTTGATGTGTCGATTTGTATAAATTCCTGATTGGGATGCTTTCTTCCGCCTTGAGGAGGAACATTTGAAATAGTGCCTTCCACAATTTTCAGCAACGCCTGCTGAACACCTTCGCCCGATACATCACGGGTTATCGAACGGTTTTCGCTTTTGCGGGAAATTTTATCAATTTCATCGATATATATAATTCCTCGTTCGGCTTTTTTTACATCAAAGTCAGCAGCCTGAATAAGACGCAAAAGAATGTTTTCAACATCTTCACCAACATAGCCTGCTTCTGTCAATGTTGTAGCATCAGCAATTGCAAAGGGAACATCAAGCATTCTAGCAAGAGTTTGAGCCAACAATGTTTTACCAACACCCGTAGGACCTAAAAGCAACACATTGCATTTGCTTAATTCAACATCATCGTTATGCGATTTCTTTTCATCTGTCTTTTCAGCAAGAGAATTTATACGCTTATAATGATTATAAATAGCAACGGAAAGAGTGATCTTCGCATCATCCTGTCCGATAACATATTTATCAAGTTCTTCTTTAATTTGCGCGGGTTTGGGAAGCTTGAGAAGGGTATTTCCCTCCTCAACTATCTCAACATTATCTTCAAGAGAAGCATTATATTCCTCGGAAATCTCACAGCAAAGTGTCAAGCATTCATCACAAAAATCAACATGATTGCCTGCGATATACAAGGTTGTAAGATGAGAAGAAGATCTTCCGCAAAAGCCGCATATTGTTCTTTTATCTGCCATAAAATCCTTTATTCTCTTTTCCCGAGTACTTTGTCTACCAAGCCATATTCCTTAGCAGTCAAAGCATCCATATAATTGTTTCTGTCGGTATCCTTTTCAATTGTTTCAATATCCTTGCCCGTTACATTGGAAAGCAACTCATTCAGCATCTTTCGAATGCGCTCCATTTCCGCAGCTTCGATTTCAAGATTTGTGGTTTGATCTTGAAAATGTCCGTTTATCAATGGCTGATGTATCATAATTTTAGAATGAGGAAGAGCAATTCTCTTGCCCTTTTCTCCGCAAGCCAAAAGAACAGCCGCCATACTTGCACACATACCTATACAAATAGTGCTTACAGGACATTTAATATAGTTCATGGTGTCATAAATTGCCATACCTGCACTGATTGAACCGCCCGGAGAATTAATATACAGAGAAATCTCCTTTTCAGGGTCTTGACTTTCCAAATAAAGCAATTGAGCAACCACCAACGAAGCTACTGTATCGTTAATGGGTTCGCCAATGAAAACTATTCTATCATTAAGCAGACGGGAGAAAATATCATAGGAACGTTCTCCGCGAGATGTCTGCTCTACCACAACAGGGATTAAAGACATATCAATCAAACCTTTCGGGAACTATTATTTTGTGGTAACAACAGCGTTTTCCTTGATAAGGTCAACTGCTTTACGAAGAACGATATCCTCGGAAATGCTGTCTTCGGGAATGCTGGACTTAACCTTTTCTATGTCTACATTATAGCCGGAAGCGATCTTCTTATATTCAGCTTCAATATCCTTTTTAAGAGCCTTGATTTTTTCAGCCTTAACAATCTTGGAAAGAGCGAGTCTTGTCTTAACCTGCTTTTCTGCATCAGCCTTGAAGCCTTCGCGGAACTGTTCCATAGTAGAACCGGTGTATTGGAAGTACATATCAAGGGAACCGCCCTGAGAGGAAATACGATATTCAAAATCACGAACATAGCCGTCAATTTCCTGCTGGATCATGCAATCGGGAATTTCAACAGTTGTATTTGCAACAAGTGCATCTATAAGAGACTGTTCCAGCTTTGCATCAACAGATTTTTCGCGACGTTCGGCAAGCTTTGCCTTAACATCAGCCTTGTATTCATCAACTGTGTTAAATTCGGAAACGTCCTTTACAAATTCATCATCAAGCACAGGAAGTTCCTTTACTTTAAGTTCATGAAGCTTGATCTTGAAAACAACAGCCTTGCCAGCAAGATTTTCTGCACCGTAATCTTCAGGGAATGTTACATCAATATCAAATTCATCACCGATATTCTTGCCAACGATTTTTTCTTCAAAACCAGGAATGAAGCTGCCGCTACCGAGAACGAGAGGATATTTTTCGCCCTTGCCGCCTTCGAATGCAACACCGTCAAGGAAACCTTCGAAATCTATTACTGCTTCGTCACCGTTTTCAGCAGCTCTGCCTTCAACAGCAAGCATACGAGAATTGCGTTCACGGGTATTATCAATTTCCTTCATAACATCTTCATCGGAAATTTCAACAGATTCCTTTTCAACTTCCAATCCCTTGTATGCAGAAATTTCAACATCAGGTTTAACATAAACTGCAGCCTTAAGAGTAACACCCTTTTCGTCGATGGAAACTACATCAAGTTCAGGACGGCTTACAACATCGAGCTTTGCAGATGCAACAGCGTTTTCATAAGCTTCAGGAAGAAGGTTATCGATTGCTTCATCATAGAATACAGCGCTGCCATAAAGCTTTTCAACGATGTGCTTAGGAGCCTTACCCTTACGGAAACCGGGAATATTCATTTTAGAAACGTTCTTGCGGTAAACCTTATTTACCTCGGCATCAAACGCTTCCTTTTCGATAAGAAATTCGAACTCATACTTATTTTTTTCGATTTCTTTTGCTTTGATAGATGCCATTATTGATCCTCCAAAATAATCATATTAATACTAGTATACATTGTAAAGAAAATTTCAAAAAAGTCAACCTTTTTTTGGGAATTCGCAATGGTTTTCAGTTCTTTTGTAACGTTTTTTAAAACAAAACAGTTTCGATGTTGATTTTTAGTGCAACTTTATATATAATATGTCTTAGAATGGAGGTAATCCAAATGAATGATGAGACACAAGTTGCTCTTCCGACTGCATTTGAGTATTCTGTGGACAAATTCTCTCACAAAAATGTCAACGGCAGTATTAATAGAGAAAAAATCAAAATGATTCCCGGTCTTCTGATTAGAAGCATCCTTATCGCAATATGTATAGGTCTATTCGGATATGCCGTTTTGATGCTTGCAATGGATGCAGAGGAGGACCAAGAAATCAAGGTTCTGCACGATAGTATCAGACCGGATAACAAGGTTTCTGTTTTAAAACCTGCTTCACCTTTATTGGAACCTGCGCCTATGTATAGCCTTCAGGAAATGTTCAATTCTAACGGTGAACATCCAAATTATGTAGGTAACATTGACAGCGTAGATGATTTGGAACGAAGAAGCTCTTATTATTGGAACTATCGCAGTATGGCTTCACAATACAAGGATACTTTTGCATGGATATATGTAGACCATACCGAGATTGATTATCCTGTTATGAAAGGACCTTATACAGATTATTATCTTTACCGTAATTTTCAGGGCTATGATTCCCTTGCAGGCAGTATTTTTGCAGATTCTAATATGTCTGATGTTTATTCGGCAAATGTAAATAATGTAATCTACGGTCACTGTATGCGTAACGGTGAAATGTTTAGAACATTAAAAACGTTTATGGAAAGTGCAAACCGTAACACTCTTGTTCAGGATATGAACATTGAGATTTACACTGACGAAGGTCTTTATATTTACGAGGTTTTAAGCGCATACAGAGATGACGGCGTATTTTTTGTTCAAACTATTTTTTCCAACGAAGCTCAATATTCAGAATTTCTTGATAAAATCGTTTCGCGAAATACTTTGAATATTTCTCAAGACTATGATGTAACATCCCGTTTGGTCACACTTGTAACCTGTGCAAATGTCTCAAACAACGAAGATGAACGTTATGTCATGCACGGAATCTTAAAATCATTTATTCCGGCTTCACAATTGTAATGATACACAAAAAAGGAGTCTGCCTTGGCAGTCTCCTTTTTTACATATAAAATTCCGTAACAGCTTTATATGACATATTCTTTAAAAGCTCAAATGCATTGTCTATACAATATTGTCTATCGTGATCGTTTTTTGAAAGGGAATAGCATTTTGTAACACCGCAATTATACATTTCCTCAAATCCTTCGGATAAGCCTCCCGAAATCAATATACATGGAACTCCAAAGGTTTTTGCCTTTTGGGACACAATTGCAGGAAGCTTTCCAAAAGAAGTTTGTCTATCGGTATTTCCCTCTCCTGTTATCACCAAATCTGCTTTTGTCAACCCATCAGTAAATGCTTTTGATTCTGTAAGCAATTTTGCGCCACTAATATATTCAGCATTCAAAAAGCTCATTAGTGCAAATCCTACACCGCCTGCGGCACCGAAACCCGATTGGAACGGATCAATACCAACAGCAGATGCTAACGCCTTTGATGCATTATCTAGCCATTCAATTTCCGATTCATTCGCGCCTTTCTGACTGGCAAAAATCCTTGCGGCACCGTTTTCGCCACACAAAGGATTCTTGACATCGCACGCGGCAATCAGCTTGATGCCGGACAAATCTATCATTTCGGTTTTATCAAAAAACGCAATATCAAAAATAGAACTTGGAATAGCTTTAAGCTCATTTCCCACTTTATTGAAAAATTTTATACCCATAGCAGAAAGTAAACCGATCCCGCAATCGTTTGTAGCGGAGCCACCCAATCCCATTACAATATTTTTAGCACCCAGCGAAACCGCTTCGCGAATCAATTCTCCAAAACCATAGGTTGAAGAATTCATAATATTCCGTTTTTCTTTATCGACCAATGACAAGCCCGATGCAGAAGCAAGTTCAAGATAAGCAGTAGATGAATCCTTATTGAAAACAAATTCAGCCTTTCCACGATTTCCTAAGGGATAGGTAACCTCGATTTGGATAATATCACCGCCGAAAATATTTTTCATACAAAAGCAAAACCCCTCACCGCCATCTGACGAGGGGAATTGCATTACATTAATATTTTCATCAACTGCCTTTGCACCGATAAAAATTGCGGAGCATACCTCACTTGAAGAAAGGCAACCTTTAAATGAATCGGGAGCAATAAGCACATTTTTCATATTATGCCCAGAACATACCCTTGGGAGCAGGCTGGCTCATAATACATTGCTTCAAGAAAGCAACTGCTTTTTCAAGACCTTCTTCAGAAGTCATAAGGCTATCTTCATGTTCAATGGAAAGAATATCATCATAACCAACTAATCTAAGGTTGCTGATCATGTCGCGCCAATATTGCATATTGTTACCGTAGCCAACTGCACGGAATATCCAAGAACGGTTGATTTCATCACCGTAATGCTTTGTATCAAGAACACCGTTAACTGCAGTATTAAGCTGATCAATCTTTGTATCCTTCGCATGGAAATGATAGATCGCATTACCAAGCTTACGAATAGCGGCAACAGGATCAATACCCTGCCAAATAAGGTGAGAGGGATCGAAATTTGCACCGATTATATCACCAACAGCTTCGCGTAGGCGAAGGAGTGTTTCGGGATTGTATACACAGAAACCGGGATGCATTTCGAAACAAATCTTTTCGATACCGTGAGCTTCAGCAAATTTAGCTTCTTCCTTCCAATAAGGGATAAGAACCTCGTTCCACTGATAATCAAGAACAGCGAGATAATCCTCAGGCCAAGGGCAGGTCACCCAGTTAGGGTATTTGGAATTTTCGCAATCGCCGGGGCAACCGGAAAAACCGATAATCTTCTTGATACCAAGCTTTTCGGCAAGAAGAACCGCATTGCGCCAATCGGAACGATATTTTTCAGCAATAGCCTTATCGGGATGAACAGGGTTTCCGTGACATCCGAAAGCGTTAATTTTAAGATCGTACTTTTCAAATGTAGCCTTGAACTCTGCAAGCTTAGCATCATCTGCCAACAAAACTGCAGGATCGCAGTGAGCCTTGCCGGGATAGCCGCCTGCGCCTACTTCAAGTTCTTCGATACCGAGAGATTTAAGATAAGCAAGAGCCTCGTCAAGAGGTCTGTCTCCGAATAAAACTGTAATTACGCCTAATTTCATTAAGAGTCACCCCGTTATCAGTTAAAATAATAAGGTTCGCCTGTTTTAGCAGAAATATAAATACCTTCAAGGATACGGCTGACGGCATAAGCCTGTTCGGGAGTAACAAAAGGTTCTTTATCTTCACGGATTGCCTCGAGGAAAAGTCTTGCTTCACGTGCGGCAGGAGTTTCTTCTCCGGAGCCGTCATAGAAATCAACACCGCCTGCGCCGAGACCGGGCTTAAGAACATAGGGCTTGCCGTGACGGATACCGTTGATGCGAACACCGTCAAGCATATCTGCGCCGCCGTCTGTACCGCAAAGTGTTGTGATAGCTTCGCGAGGATCAAGCATATTGAGAGCCCAGCTGGATTCAAGAAGAATGGTAGCGCCATTTTCCATTACGATGAAGCCGAAAGCGGAATCTTCAACGGTCAATTCGCCTTCCTTCCAATCGCCCCAACAGTTGCCTGTGGGGAACTTATCAGCAAGCTTGTGATAGGTAGTACCAACACAGTATTTGGGTTTGTAATTATTCATGCACCACATAGTAAGGTCAAGAGCATGGGTACCGATATCGATAAGAGGACCGCCGCCTTGTTCATATTCATTCATGAATACGCCCCAGGTAGGAACAGCTCTTCTTCTGATAGCAGTTGCTCTTGCATAATAGATGTCACCAAGAGTTCCGTCTTCGCATTCTGCCTTAACATAAAGAGAATCAGGACGGTGACGGTTCTGATAACCGATAGTAAGCTTTTTGCCGGTGCGCTTTGCAGCTTCAACCATCTTCAAAGCTTCTTCAGAGTTGATAGCCATAGGCTTTTCGCACATAACGTGCTTGCCTGATTCAAGAGCATCAACAGTAATAATGCTGTGAGAAAGGTTAGGAGTAAGCACATGAACGATATCAACAGTCTTATCAGCGAGAATATCGTGATAATCTGTTGTTACCTTTGCATCAGGTGTACCATACTGCTTTGCGGCTTTTTCTGCTCTTTCAGGAATGATGTCGCAGAACCAAACCATATCCACATCGGGTTGTGCCTTGAGGGCAGGAAGATGTTTACCGTTTGCGATGCCGCCGCAACCGATAATACCAATTCTAAATTTTTCAGCCATTTGTTTTTACGCGCCAATGCGCGTCCTCCTTTAAGGAAATTGTATTTTTAATTTTATTCTCTGTAATAGGTGTAATATGCCATGACCGTTCGTTCTTTATTTTGAACCTTGTCAAATCCGGTCAAGGTTGCTCCGTCAAGAGACATAAATTCCCATGCTTGGAGTTCATCTGCCTTGCACACAAACAAAGCTTTTCCTTCGCATATTACCGAAAAGTCTCCTTCGTAAAGGCTTAATACTCCGCCCTTTCCGATAACATAATCACCCTTTTCGGAATCACGTTCAAGAATATATTTTAAAGATAAACCATCAAGCTTTTGGCACATCCAAAGACGAAATTCAGGACTGTTTGTATCTTTCGGAGGCTTGTTTTTCTTATTTAATCTAAACATTTATTTTCTTTCAATATCCTCTTCGGTTTCTGCTACAATGTAATCGGGTCTATGTTTTGTTTCAAGATAGGTTTTGGAAAGATATTGCCCCAAAATACCCATACACAAAAGCTGCAAACCGCCAACAAACAAGATAACGCACATGGTAGAAACCCATCCTTCAACAGAAGATGAGGAATCCACTAATTTGCGGATTATCATAATCAATGCACCGATTATCGACAGCGCAAACATTGCCATGCCGCAACATGAACTAATAGCAAGAGGAACTGTAGAGAAAGCCAAAATGCAATCCATGGAATATTTAAACAATCCCCAGAATGACCATTTGGTTTTTCCTGCAACACGTTCAACATTTGAAAAAGAAATCCATTCGGTTTTAAATCCGACCCATTCAAAAATCCCCTTTGAAAAACGGTTGTATTCACTTAAAGAAAGAACAGCATCTACCATTCGTCGGGACATCAAGCGGTAATCGCGAGCGCCGGGAACGAATTTGACCTTTGATATACGATTAATAATGCCGTAAAAACAATTTGCAAAAAAGCTTCTGACAGGAGGTTCGCCTTTTCTGTTGCCTCTGCGGGTAGCAACAGAATCGCATTTCTTTTCTTTTACAATTTCAAGCATTTGAGGAAGCAAAGAAGGGGGATCCTGCAAGTCGGCATCCATTATACAAACATAATCGCCATTTGAAGCACGAAGTCCTGCCAGCATTCCGGCTTCCTTACCGAAATTTCTGGAAAAGGACACATAACGTGTCTGTTTATCAGATTCTGCACGAGCGCGAATGATATCCAGAGTATCATCCTTGGAGCCATCGTTAATATATATAGCTTCAAAATCATAGTCGGGCAAAGATGCTATAACCTTATCCAGTTCTGCAAAAAAATAAGGAAGCGCCGCAGACTCGTTATAGCAAGGAACGACAACGCTGATCAACTTCTTATCCATAAAACAAACCTCTATGCGAAATTACTATAATTCATAATATCATAATCCCTGATAATTGTCAATATAACTAAATATTTTTTATCATCAATTAGAAATATTCATGTACTGTCATTGACATTATCATTCTGTTATGCTAGAATCATATTAATATTTTTGGGGAGTGAAAAAATATGTCACAGTATGAAAAATTAACCACAGAAAGTTACAATTCTGCCACAGCAAACATCGATAAGATGAGTGCCTTGGAAATTGCTGTTGCTATAAACAACGAGGATAAAAAGGTGGCTTATGCCGTCGAAACAGCACTACCGCAAATTGCCAAATGCATCGATATCCTTGCTGACTCTCTGAAAATCGGCGGACATATATATTATTGCGGTGCAGGCACATCGGGAAGATTGGGAGTTTTGGATGCATCTGAATGTGTTCCTACATACGGTGTTTGCAAAGATACCGTTGTTGGATTGATGGCAGGCGGATATGAAGCACTTTATGCTTCCAAAGAATTTGCCGAAGACGATTTTGAGAGTATTGTCGGTGAAATGAAAAAGCGGCATTTCAATGCAAAGGATGTTTTAGTGGCAATAAGCGCCAGCGGAAGCGCGAATTGTGTCAAAGGCGCTATTAAATATGCAAAAGAATGCGGTGCATATACAATATGCGTGTCCTGCAATTCCAACAGTGATCTCGTTCCTATGGTGGATATACCTATCATCGCCGAAGTGGGACCTGAAGTTATCAATGGTTCCACTAGAATGAAAGCAGGCACAGCCCAAAAAATGATATTAAATATGCTTTCAACGGGCGCAATGATACGGTTCGGCAGAGTGCGAGGAAACTATATGGCATATATGGTGCCTTCGAATCAAAAGCTTGTTGACAGAGCTATCCGAATGATATGTGAAAAAACAGGCTGCGACAGAGAACGCGCAACATTCGAGTTATATAAAGCAGACAATTGTATTGCAGACGCCATGGATGCTATAGAAGGTAAATAATTCGGACTATAAAAGCCGAGAGGGAATAACCTCTCGGCTCTCGTTGTATAAGAGAACCCCTCCATAGTGGCGCGGATATTTATTTTATTCACGTTCTTTAGTTTTATTCACGATCTTCAGATTGATTTTCCTCGTATTCTTCCAATAAACGTTTCTTCCTCGCATTAAGTACAAAATATAAAGGAAGACCGAGAATTCCTATTGACATGATAACAAGAAAAACAATTTGTATTGCCGTTTCCATTATTACTGATCCTTTTTAATGTGAACTTTCATCTGATGATAAGGAATCTCTATATCGCAATTCTTAAAGGAATTGCGGACACCTTCGGTAAGCTCAAAGTAAACATCCCAATAGTCAGCACCTTTGCACCAAACGCGGAGAGCATAATTCACTCCGTTTTCACCGCAATTGAGAGCAACAGCGGCAGGAGCAGCAGGCTCATTGATCACCTTGTCGCAGGAAGCGGCAACCTTGAGAAGAGTTTCTTTTACTGATTCAATACTGTTGTCGTAGCTTGCGCTGATAGAAATATCGACACGACGGCATTCTTCCGCAGAATAATTTGTGATGACCGAATTAGTGAGACCTCCGTTAGGTACGGTTATAACTTTGTTATCAGGTGTAAGCAATACTGTATAGAACACAGATATTTCACGAACAGTACCCGCAACCGATTGTGCTTCAACATAGTCGCCCACACGGAAAGGTCTGAACAAAAGGATCATTAAGCCTCCCACAAGATTGGAAAGAGCCCCCTGAACAGCAAGCCCTACGGCAACGCCGGCAGAAGCAACAAGAGCAACAATCGAGCTCATAGGCACACCTAAAATTGCTATCACCGAAACGATGACCAGGATTTTAAGGGAAACGGATGCAAAGCTGGCTATAAAGCCGGCAACCGAGGGATCCATATTTTTCAATATTTTTCCGTTCTTGATCTTCTTTACAAAGAAATTGATCACCTTAAATCCAATCAAAAAAACAAGAATTGCAGCAACCAAATCCTTTGCCAACGGTACTACAAGACCGGCAAGATCATTTAAAATTTGTTCCATAATCAAATATACTCCTTTTTGAATTTTATGAATCAATTCTATATCAGTTTTCATGATAAGTCAATAATTTCCAATGAATTTTGATTGTAAAAATTAATCAAATATAAGATTAAAATATTTGGTTCATATTGACTTTTTTTATCATTTTGGTATACTATAATTTGATTACAAATATTTTGAGGACAAAATGAATAAATCAAAGATAATTTGCTTTGCCAACCAAAAGGGCGGAGTAGGAAAAACAACAAGCGCACTGAATGTTGCGGCATGTCTTGCACGAAGCGGGCGCAAGGTATTGTTTATAGATTTTGATCCACAGGGCAATTCTACAAGCGGAATAGGTATAAAAAAGAAAACTATCAAAGGCAGCGTTTATGAATTACTTGTCGGACAAATGAAATGGAACGAGGTTCTTATCAAATCAAACATCCGTAACCTCAGTGTTATCCCTTCAAGTATGAACCTTACGGGTGCAGAGCTTGAATTGGTTGACGAAGCAGACAGAGCTTTTAAACTTAAAAATTCTATTTCGGAAGCTACTGATGAATTTGATTACATAATTATCGACTGCCCTCCTTCTTTAGGCTTGCTTACCGTCAACGCATTGGCAGCGGCAAAGTATGTGGTTATTCCCGTCACTTGTGAATTTTATTCTTTGGAGGGATTGTCTCAGCTTACTGCTACCATAAAGCAAATCAAGAGATTATATAATGCCGATCTGGAATTGTTGGGAGTTTTAATCAATATGTATGACGGCAGACTTAATCTTTCGGTAGCAGTTTTGGAAGAAATAAAGAAATATTTCGCAGATAAGGTATTCAAAACTCCCATTCCGAGAAGTGTAAAGATAAGCGAGGCTCCAAGCCATGGAATGGCGATAACGGAATATGACAGAAACGGAAAGGGCGCAGTTGCTTATTCATCTGTGGCACTTGAACTTATGCAAAGATGTGAAACCAAGGGAGAAAAGAATGGCTAAAAAAGGTTTAGGCAGAGGATTGGATTCCCTTCTTGCCGACAATGCAATAGACGAAAAAGTTTCCGAGGGTGGCATTACAACACTGAAAATATCCGATATTGAACCTAACAGAGGACAAGCAAGAAAACAATTTGACGAATCCGCTTTATTGGAATTGGCAGACTCCATCGGAAGACACGGTGTTTTACAGCCTATATCCGTTAGAAAGAAAGCCAACGGATATTATGAGATCATCGCAGGCGAAAGACGTTGGCGTGCTTCAAAGATAGCAGGACTCAACGAAATACCTGTTATTATCCACGATGCTGACGACAAATTGGCAACAGAGCTTTCTCTTATAGAAAATCTTCAAAGAGAAAATCTTAATGCAGCAGAAGAAGCAAGAGGCTACCGCGACCTTATGGAAAGATTTGGGTTGACTCAAGAGGAAGCCGCAGAAAGAGTCGGCAAGTCAAGAACCGCTGTTGCTAATTTGCTGCGAATTTTAAAGTTACCCGATTGTATTTTGAATTTGATCGAAACAGGAGAGCTTTCATACGGTCACGCAAGAACCTTGATTCCTTTAACTCAAATATGCGATGCTGACGAATTACTGAAACACGCGGAGTATGTTATAAAAAGCGGAATGTCTGTGAGACAAACCGAGCAATATGTTAAATCCGCCTTTGAAAAAAACAAAGCTTCGGAATGTGATGAAGAATCTGCCGTCACAAAGGCATATTACAAAAAAATCGAAAATGATATATGTGATAGATTAGGCAGAAAAGCAAGCATACGCAGGGATGCAGACGGCAAAGGCAAGCTGACCATATCCTTCTCGGATGCAGAGGATTTGGAAGAATTACTAAAAACTGTTTGCGGAAATGATTTTTTTAATAACGAAGGTTAAGATTGGAGATAAATAAAAATGATTGATATTAAAGTATTAAGAGAAAATCCCGATTTGGTTCGCGAGAACATCAAAAAGAAGTTTCAAGATGACAAGCTTCCCCTTGTTGATGAAGTTATAGCTCTTGACAAGCGCAATCGCGAAATCAAGGTAGAAGTTGAAGCGCTCCGCGCTCAGCGCAACAAGGCTTCTAAAATGATTGGCGGACTTATGGCACAAGGAAAGCGCGACGAAGCAGACGAAATCAAACGTCAATTGGCCGAGGACGGCGTGAGAATTGATTCCCTTTCCTCTGAAGAAAAGGAAGTTGGCGAGAAGATCACTTCCATTATGATGCGTATTCCCAACATTATCGATCCTTCTGTTCCCATAGGTAAGAATGACGAAGAGAATGTGGAAGTTCAGCGTTACGGCGAGCCTAAAGTTCCCGATTTTGAAATTCCCTACCATGCCGAAATTCTCGAAAAGCTTAACGGTTTGGACCTTGACAGCGCAAGAAAGGTTGCAGGTAACGGTTTTTATTATCTCACAGGCGATATAGCACAGCTTCATTCTGCTGTTATCACCTATGCAAGAGATTTTATGATACAGCGCGGTTTTGAATATTGCATTCCTCCCTTTATGATCAGAAGTAACGTTGTTACCGGCGTTATGAGCTTTGCCGAAATGGAAGCAATGATGTATAAGATCGAAGGTGAAGACCTTTATCTTATCGGTACAAGCGAACATTCCATGATAGGCAGATACATTGATACCATAATCCCCGAAAAAGCTTTGCCCAAAACATTGACAAGCTATTCCCCCTGTTTCCGCAAAGAAAAAGGCGCACATGGTATCGAGGAACGCGGTATTTACAGAATCCACCAATTTGAAAAGCAGGAAATGGTAGTTATTTGTAAGCCCGAAGACAGCATGATGTGGTTCGATAAGCTTTGGCAAAATACTGTAGACCTTTTCCGCACCTTGGATATCCCTGTTCGTACTCTTGAATGCTGCTCCGGCGACCTTGCCGATTTGAAGGTTAAATCTGTTGACGTTGAAGCATGGTCTCCCAGACAGCAAAAATATTTCGAGGTAGGCTCCTGCTCCAATTTGGGCGATGCTCAGGCGCGCAGACTTAAGATCCGTGTTGACGGAGAAAACGGTAAATATCTTGCACATACTCTTAACAATACCGTTGTTGCTCCTCCCAGAATGCTTATTGCATTGATCGAAAACAATCTTAATGAGGACGGAAGCGTTAATATTCCCAAGGCATTGCAACCTTATATGCTCGGCAAAACAATCATTAAATAGGTGTTTTAAATGGATATTACTACTATCGTTTGGCTATGTACCGTTGGTGCTTGTATTGGTATACTTTCAGTATATTATAACAGCAGTTTTCTCGGAAAAATGGTGAGAGCTTTGATATCTATTGATGCGACATCACCTGAAAAGGCGCTGACCTTGGATGAACTCAACATTAAGCTGACGCCGCCTTTGAAGCACGCATTGCGCCCGGGAACAAGCTTTTCTCAAACCGTTATCAAAACAGATGACGATAAATATTATATACTTGAGAAGCGTATACCTATGGCAAAAGCAAAATACCGAGAAAAAGAAGCATCTTTGTTTTTTGTGCTTATAAGTATATTGATTCTAATAATTGCAGCTACAGCTTTAAATTATATTTTACCTGAAGTTATTGAAAAATTCTCATCCGATGTATCCGGCATTTTTGGAGGCTGATCATGAAATCCAGAAGAAGAAAAAAGAACCCGATATTAATTATACTCCTTCTGGCTGTTTTGGCAGTTGCAGGTACTATCGGCGGTATTATGATGTTCGGCGGCAGATTTACCACTCTGCCAAACGGAGCTAAATTCATCGGAAAATCCGAAAACGGACAAATTATCTCCGGCACAATGATGCTTGAAGACGGAACCGAAGCAAAAATCGATGCTATTAACGACACTATTGAATACAGCAACGGCGATTTTTACAAAGGCGATATTGTAAACGGATTGAGACAGGGCTTCGGCACAATGAATTTTGCCGCAACAGGCGATGTATACGAAGGATATTTTTCCAATGATAAATTGACCGGGAACGGAAAATTCATTTATTCCAACGGAGATATTTATGAAGGCGCTGTAGTAGATTCCAAAAAGCAAGGCTATGGTAAATTTGTTTATGCCAACGGAAATGTGTATGTAGGCTATTTTGATAACGATGTAAGAAGCGGCGAAGGTAAGTTCACATGGGCATCCGGCGCAGAATATGAAGGCGAATTTGCCAACGACCTTAAGAACGGCTACGGAATAATGACATTTGAAGACGGAAGCCGATATGAAGGTTATTTTAAGGATGATATGCGCGACGGAGAAAAAGGTCTTTATATTTGGCCCAATAACGAACGCTATAACGGAACCTTCCGTAACAATTTAATGGATACCCGTGAAGTTGACGAAAACGGCAACTTCATAGTTGACGAAAAGGGTGAATATGTTCACGGCGAAATCGCAGTTTATACATTTACCACAGGAAGAAGCTACCGCGGATATTTCATCGAAGGTCAGGCTGTGGGTGTCAGCATAATTTCGGCAGGTTGATTTTGAAAGCTTTAAACTTTAAACAAATATTAAATACCATTTCCTCATTTGCGTCTTCGAAAAGATTGTCTCTTTTGGGATGCTTGATTGCAGGATTGGTAGGTGCAGTTCCTTATTATTGCGAAGAAGCGTTTGTTTTGACCTTTCTTTCGCTGTTTATGCAATTTTATATTGTTATAAAGCAAAAAGAAATGCAAAGGAGGGTGTTTCTTCCCTTCTTTTGCTATTTTGTAGGGTTTTACACACCTGTTTATCTCTTTTTGGCAGAATTATATCCATATAAAAGATTTGGGTTTGACGAAAACCAAGCCATTTTTATTGTATTTTGCTCATGTATTTTGATACCGTTGCTTCATGCTTTTGTAGAATCGGTTATCATGACAGTTTCAAAAGCTTTTAAAGGTCAATGGTTACATATTATAGGATATTCCTGTTTATGGGTTATGGGTGAATGGATCCTTACATTGGGGACATTGGCATTCCCTTGGGCAAATATTTCTGTTTCCTTAACAGGATTCCTTCCCTATTTGCAAGTCTCCTCGGTTTTAGGTAAATATTTTATTACCTTTATAACCGTATTTGCTGTATGCACTTTAGTGTATTCATTATTGGATAGAAAAAGATACTTTGCCTTTTTAGGAACAGGAGTGATCATTCTTAATACTCTTGTGGGTACAATCATGTTTTTTCATCCTACAAAAACCGATGAAGCTGTTACAGCCGCGGTTATTCAAGGAAATGCCCTTGCAGATGAAAAATGGACATCATCAAGCAGACAGGAGAATTTTGACAGATACATACAGCTAACCAAAGAAGCCGCCGAAAATGGCGCAAAAATAGTTGTATATCCCGAAAGTGCAATTGCAATGGCATTTGTCCCCGACGGAACGATACACAAAGAGATTGCAAAGCTGACCAAAGAATATGACATTACGGTTATTGCAGGCGTCCATTATTATGAAAACGGAAGTAATTATAATTCTGTTATTGCAATAATGCCCGACGGTTCTCTTTCGGAACGTTATGACAAAAGGCATTTGGTGCCATTTGGGGAATTTATTCCTTTTGTTGATATTATAGGCAAATTCCTTCCCTTTGTTGCCGAATTTAACGCAGAAACAGGTACATATATAGAAGGTACCGAATGTGTTGTTATCGAAACAGATTATGGCAACGTGGCACCTTTAGTATGTTTTGACTCAATATTTCCCGATTTTTCCAGAGACGGCGCAAAAAATGATGCCGAATTACTGGCAATTGTAACAAACGACAGTTGGTTTAACGACAGTTTCGGTATTTATACCCATTTGCGCCATGCAAAATTAAGAGCTATTGAAAACCGAAGGTATGTATTGCGCGCCGCTAACACAGGTGTTTCCTGCGTTATTGATGAAAAGGGCAGAGTTATAGACGAAACTCAACCGTTAACTGTGGATATGATTTATTGTGATGTTCAAACAACATCTCAAAAATCGGGATATTGCTATTTTGGAGATATTGTACTTTATCTTTCGTTTGTCATTTTACTGATAAATATAATTTATTCAATTGTTAAAAGAAAGAGAGCGCATTATTATGGAAATAATCAAGCTTCACGAAACCGAAATCTATGACGGTGCATCAACAGTTACCCTTGAATTGATGATTCACAGAATAACGCCCGAAATCACAACAAAAAGAAGACCGGCAATGATTATATTCCCCGGCGGAGGTTATGAATTTACTTCTGACAGAGAAGCTGAGCCTATTGCAAGCGCATATTTTGCCGCAGGCTACAATTGCTTTACACTTCGTTATATATGCGGTAAAAAGGCTGCAATTTCCAATCCTCTTTATGATGCAGCTGCCGCAATAGCATTTGTTCGTACAAATGCAGAGAAATATTGTATTGATCCCGAAAAAATTGCAGTTATCGGCTTTTCCGCAGGCGGTCATCTTGCAGCATATATTTCTACACAATGGCACAGAGAGGATATTAGAGAAAAGCTTGGAATCGACAATAAGCTTTGCAAGCCTAATGCGGCTGTTTTGAGCTACCCCGTTATTACTCAAAATGTTCCTTCCCATGTTGTTTCCTTTGACAATTTACTCGGAAAAGAGAGAGACGAACAGCTTTCCGCAACAGCAAATCTTGAAACTCATGTAGATGAAAGAACCTGTCCTTGCTTTATTTGGGCTACTGCTTCAGATGAAGTTGTTCCCGTTGCAAACTCAATAGCTTTTGCAAATGCAATGATTGCAAAAGGCATCGATTGCGAACTTCACATTCTTCCTCACGGTCCTCACGGGCTTTCGTTGTGTACTCCCGAAACCGCTCCCGATTGGGGTACAGAGGATTATATCATCCCTTATGTTGGACGTTGGGTTGATTGGTCGTTGAAATGGCTTGAATATACTCTTTATAACGAAAAAATGCGATACACCTCTATTTGAGTTTAATTTATACATAATTAAAACGCCTTTTTTGCGGAATAATATTCCCAAAGGAGGCGTTTTATTATGAGTTTTATTATCGGATGTGTTTTCGGCGGTATATTAGGTATTACCGTGATGTGTTTGTTAAAGGTCAATAATTGAAAAAACAGCTTTCCATTGAGAAAATCTCGTTTGGAAAGCTGTTTTGATTTAGCGAATACCGTATTTTTCTATGATATAATCCATGTCCTTATCGCCTCTGCCTGAAAGGTTAATAAGAACAGAACCCTTGCCCATTTGCTTTGCAAGCTTCATACCGTAAGCAACAGCGTGGGAGCTTTCAATAGCAGGAATGATACCCTCCAAGCGAGAAAGCTCGAAGAATGCATCAATGGTTTCTTCATCGTTGATAACATCATATTTAACTCTGCCCAAATCGTGAAGAAAAGCATGCTCGGGACCTGAGGAAGGATAGTCAAGACCGCTGGCAACCGAATAAACAGGAGCAGGCTCGCCGTTTTCGTCCTTAAGCATGATGCTGTTAAAGCCGTGCATTATGCCTTCTTCGCCGTATTTCAAGCTTGCGGCATGGTCGCCAAGCTTTTCGCCTCTGCCTAGAGGCTCGATTCCGTATATGTCAACGGGGTCATTAAGGAATCCCGAGAAGAAGCCTGCGGCATTAGAGCCGCCGCCTACGCAGGCAACGATAGCATCAGGCAAATGACCTGTCATGTCAATAAATTGCTCTCTCGCTTCTTCACCTACAACGCTTTGGAAATCTCTAACCATCATGGGGAACGGATGGGGGCCGAGAACCGAGCCGATGCAATAGATTGCATCCTTATATTCATTGGCATAAGCCGCAAAAGCTGCGTCAACTGCTTCCTTTAAGGTTTGAAGACCGTGAGTTACCTCAACAACGTTTGCGCCAAGAATCTTCATTCTGGCAACATTAGGCGCCTGCTTCTTAATATCAACAGAGCCCATGT
>CAZYRT010000006.1:0-67957 GCA_964650045.1 uncultured Ruminococcus sp. | reverse complement strand
GATGTTGCTGATTGGCTCTTGTATCATTTCAAGCTGTTTGTTGCGATAAAACATAAATTTTGTGTAGGTGCTTTATAAATAGTCTATATGATATGAAAAAATCACTCAAAGCTTAGAGGCTTTGAGTGATTTTTTGTGTAATACTATTCGTTTTCGGTATCTTCTTTTTCCATGAGAATAAAGCCTTTTTTCTTTTTCTGGGCTTTATCATCCAGATCGTTCACTAACGTTGCTAATTCGGAAATTCCTGTATTAATATTTTTTTGTTCGGCTTCTTCGAACTGAGATTTTATTAATGCGCTTTGTATCATTGATTCTAAGGTTATTTCTTGACCATCAATTGAATTATTTGCCTCGGGTTGCGGAATAACATTGTTAACCTGTTCGATTATTGGTGATGATGAATTAACGTTATTTTCGGCGATTTTTTCATCTTCTGCATTCAATGGTGCAGTATTATCTCCTGTCACAATATCACTTTTCGATTGATCATTATTTGATATTTCGGTATTAGAAACTTCGTCATCTGCTGCATTCTTAGAAGCTTCTGTCACAGAAGAAATAGGTTCACCATCATTGTTTTCAGTAACTTCTGAATATTTTTCGTGGATGTTTCCGACTGCTTCGTTGTTATTTTCGTCCTCATCTTCGAATGCGAATTCTGATTTTTGGGTGTCGGTTCTTTGATATGTAAAAGGTGTGTTATTATCTGCCAGGATCTTTCCTAATTCATCGATTCTTGATGATTTGGTTTTCGAAAGGAGTTCGTCAATTTCGGCCGAAATATTTTCTCCGGCTTTATCAACACTCTCAATTTCATCCTTTGCAACATTCGATGCAGGTTTCTCGATATTTGCCGATGCTTTCTCGCGAAGCGCTTCATAAAAGGAATTATTGTCAAATCCTGTTTTTTGAGCGCTTTGGACGGTACTTACGTCATCTTTTGTGATGGGCTGTTCTATTATTGTGGGTTCAGCAGAAGGCTCTTCGGAGAATAAGTCAGATGAGGTATTATTATCATTATTGCTTATTGTCTGTTGATCTTGGACGGCATTTAAAGGTATCTCGCGTGTAGCTGTATTATCAACATCGTCCACAGAAGGTAGATGACCAAAGGCGCGAAGAACATCGTCGGTAGAGAAGGGGTTGTTTTTGGGTTTTTTAGGAACATCGTTTTCTAAGGTTCTTGCTTCGCGTGCAAATTTTGAAAACATATCCTTCAACTCGTTGATCGAAATTGCAACATCGTTCTGAGCTATAAGGATGGCAGGTAGGTTTTCTGCAATATTTTCGCGCATCTCTGCCGCCAGATTCTTTTTCATTTTAGCCATAGTAATATCGCTGTTTTCAAGGCAAATTCCCAAAAACGGCATATCGGACTTACCAAGCACTTTTACCGAAGAAACGTTAGTCCATTCTATTTCGATTCCGTTGCCTACATTTTTCGTATCAATAAAACCGTGAGCATTAAGGATAAGCGAGATTCTGGGTTTGCAAACTTTATATAAGTTTAAGACAAATAAAGCGGTCAGCGCGGTAAAAAGAACGCCTCCAATTGCCAAAAAAGCTGCGTTTGCCGATTTGTTAAATTCAAAAAGCAGGGGAAGAAGTGCAATAAAAAGTGAAATTAGCATAAGAACAAGTATAATAAAGCCTTTTAAAAGCCAATTTTTACGTTGTTCTTTGATTTCAATATGATTTTCGTTCATAAAAATTTGCCTCCGTGTTAATCTTTATATTCGGTTTTTGAAAAAGTAGTGTTGTTGTTATACAGATTAAATGAAAAGAGAACTTCTTGATCGGATTTTC
Source organism: uncultured Ruminococcus sp. (assembly GCA_964650045.1). Taxonomy (GTDB): domain Bacteria; phylum Bacillota; class Clostridia; order Oscillospirales; family CAG-382; genus Coliplasma. The sequence continues at coordinate 66,148 of CAZYRT010000006.1, read as the reverse complement.
TGATAATATCTAATTTATACTCGGTTTCGGTTCGTGGGGTTGGAAGAGCATCAGGATATCTTAAGTCATTTGAGTCGAGGTCAAAATCAACATTATCAAATATTATCCTTGCGAATCCGTATCTGCCTTGACCGTCATTTATTTTATAAGCAATAGGGTATACATTACCATCACTGTCATAAAGTATATATTCAAGGCAATCGCCTCTGTCGCCGTCGGTAAGCTTCTTAGAATTGAATTTCACACCTATTTCTATTGCATCGAGATCATTACAATAATCAATGCTGTGAAGCTGAAGTGAACCGTCGTCGTTCATAAAGATTCTTGTATTGATTCTATACAATTCCAGAGACTCTGTATTTTCTATTTCGTATACTTCGTCAAAATGGTTTTCTTCTATGATTTTGCTGTCACGGTTTGCTATAAGCGTGTAGATAATTATAGCATAAACCAGGAAGGATATACTATACATCGTCCATTTAAAAATACCTTTTACTGTGCGATAAATTTTTGATTCTCGCTCATCGTGTTCTTCGGGAAAATAACTGCCTTGATAATCCATGATAATACTCTTTTCGTGTAAAGATTATTGTAAATTGATTTATTGTTGAGTTTTCCACCAAATCACCCTCAACTGTGGAAAAGTTATTCCGAACAATACTGGAATTTTAATAAAACTTTCCACAATTCCACCGAGTTTTCCACAATCACATGGGAGATAATAGGAAAATTATGTAAACTATGAAATATAATCAGTAATTAAAATATTTTCTGTCGAGGCTTCGCAATTGCACAGCCAAAGCTATATGGTCCTTTTTGATAATATCGCTTTCGTCAAAATCTGCGACAGTACGCGCGACCTTCAGTATCCTGTCATATCCTCTGCCGGATAAACCGAGTTTATCATAAGCCATTTGCAAAACTTTACGGCCGCCTTCGTCAAATATACAATATTTTCGTACATGCTTTGGCTGCATACGGGCGTTACAGGTCAACGGTTTGCCGTTTGATGTCGTTTCACCGTCAAATCGGCTCATGGCAAAAGCTCTGGCGCGACAAACTCTTTCTCTGATTTTTTCACTTGGTTCGGCAGCTATAGCTGTGTCTAATTCAGAAAACTCTAAAGCGCTTACTTCAACTTGGATATCAATTCGGTCCAAAATGGGACCGGATATCATAGATAAATAATTTTTTCTGGATTGCGGCGTACAGGTGCATGGTTTGGTAGGGTGACCGTAAAAACCGCATTTACAAGGGTTCATAGCACATATCATCATAAAAGAGCAGGGATAATTCACCGTTGCATTAACTCTTGCGATGGTTACGTTACGCTCCTCAATGGGCTGACGGAGAACTTCACAGCTGTGCTTATCAAATTCAGGAAATTCGTCAAGGAATAAAACGCCGTTGTTTGCTAAGGAAATCTCTCCCGGTTTCGGGTTTGTGCCTCCGCCTATTAATGCTGCAGGAGAAAGAGAGTGATGGGGCGCTCTAAAAGGACGGTGAGTCAAAAGCGGTGTCAGTTCAGAGGTTAATCCTGCAATTGAATATATTTTTGAGGTTTCAATTGATTCTTCCAAGGTAATTGGGGGCAGAATGTAGGGGACACGGGATGCCAACATACTTTTTCCCGTACCCGGAGGGCCGATCAATAATATATTATGTTCGCCTGCGGCAGCAATCTCCAACGCCTTCTTAGCAGAATCTTGACCTTTTACATCCGAAAAATCCAAAAGCGTGTCGCCTGTTACAGCGAAAAATTGTGATTGATCGAAATGTGTGGGAATAATTTGACATCTGGTTGTAAAATGATTTACAACTTGAACTGCATTTTTCACAGGATAAACAGTTATCCCGCCCGCAGCAGAAGCTTCTGCTGCGTTGTCGGCAGGAACGAATATATATTTGAAACCTGCATCTCTTGCGGCAGTAGCCATAGGAAGAACGCCGTTAATGGGACGAAGCTCGCCAGAAAGAGACAGTTCGCCCAAAAAACAGCACTCGGTAAAATCGATTCTGTCAAATCCGGGCATATCTAAAAGGGAAAGGAGGATAGGGAGGTCATATACCGTGCCCTCCTTTCTAATATCTGCAGGTGCCAAATTAACAGTTAAAATTCCCTTTTTGATAGGGAGGTTGCAGGCACGGGCGGCGGAGCGAACTCTTCCTTGGGATTCCCTTATAGCTGCATCGGGTAGACCAATGATGTCGAATCTTGGATTAGGGCTGGGAACACTTGTGGCTTCGACAGTAACGATTTGACCGTCGATTCCTCTTATAGCCGCGGAATAAATAGTGTTGATTGACATTTTTTATTAACCTCGGTCGATGTTTGTAAACATTTCATTATATAATAACATATAATTGTATTTTTTTCAATAACAAACATTTAAAATAATTAAAATTAATATGAAATATTGGGGTTGACTGAAAAATGTTAAAACTTGAATTATCTATTTACTTTTTGTAAAAAAATGCTATAATCACTAATTAGTGATATAGCAAAATATTTTTTGTATCGGAGAATTATATGAATAAGAATAATAAAACATCATCCGCTTTTCTTATTACTGCCGTAATATCTGTAATAGTGCTTTCATCATATATTGTTGCGTTGGGGAAGTTTGGTGATGAAAAAATGGATGTTGTTTCTGATGTTTATTCTGGATCGTCTGAATCGAGCTATGTAGTGAGCGAAATCGTTTCCGAGGCTGTGTCCGAACCGGAACAGGAATATAAATATTATGACAATATTAAAATGAGCAACTGTGCGTTTACTAATGATAAGATATATAAAGGCAATTTGGCTTTGCTTAAAAATAAGAATCAAATTACAGCGATCGATAAAGATACATTGTCAAATGTTGCTGCGGTTCGTTCATCGGATAAGTACGGCTTGCGCGATTATAGCTTGATAGCCTATGAAGATGCCATTATAAATATTGATAAACTGATATTGGATTTCTATGATGAGGTTCCCCAAAATGGTGTCGGCATTTTAAACGGATATGTTTCTCCTGACGTTATTGATATATCCGAGCCTGAAATAGAATTGGCAACAGGATTATCATTTGAACTAACTATCTTCACCGGATCATACAGTTTTTCCGATGCTGAATACAGCTATTTGAGAGACAGAAGCTATGAATATGGACTGATAGAACGTTATCCATTTGGAAAAGAGGTTTATACAGGTTTTGATGCTGATCCTTCGATATATCGATATGTAGGTATTGCTCATAGTTGGTACATGAGTTTTCATAACTTGTCTTTAGAAGAATATATTGACGAAATAAAAACCAAGAAGGTTATTGAATTTGAAAGCGGAGCTGCTAATGACATGGGGGCGAAATATGTTGTTTATTATGTTCCTCGAGATGAAAAAGCAAATACAACTTATGTGAATGTTCCCGTTGATTCTTCGTATAAATATGAGGTTTCGGGAGATGGATCTGACGGCTATATTGTAACAATAAAATTACCCTAATAATTGAGTTGAATTGAACAAGTTAAAAACATCAAAGAACATAAGTTTTGTTTCGCTGTGCAAAGTGTAGAAAAGTCTGATGATATTTTGTTGCATTTGCACAATGCGATTTTTGGTGAAAAATATCGCATTTTAGATAAACGAATTGACGGAAAATTTTGGATTAAGTTATGCGGATGAACGGATTTTATAATAATTTATTTAAATATGCTTATGTTGAATTTGCTTTATTTTCAAAGCAAAATCAGCTATAACCCCATCTTCTTATTGGCTTATATTGTTCTAAAAAGAATTGTGGCTGTGATAAGACTTTTTGTGACGTGGGTGTGTAAAAATGCGAAAAAAATGTGTTGCTTTTTTGCTGCTAAGTTGTAATCATTCACAAACGATGTGTTAAAATTGCATTATTTTGGTTGTGGTTTTATATGCATACTTGACAAAAAGTTATCAATGTGCTATTATTCTTATATAAATATTGTAGCTAGTTGTGCCTAGCTATCATTAAGCACTCTCTTAGGAGGAAACGAAATGACTGGAAACAGGAGAAAAACCAAAAGTTTTTGCATTTATCTGCTGCTGTTCTCGATCTTAATGACGAGCTTCGGCGGGATTAGTGCTTCGGCTGTGGGTGATTACTTCAACGGCAACGAGTCCATTTACCGTACTTCGTTGGAAGACGTGGAGAGCGTTCTTACTGCTACCACTTACGACGAGTACATGAGCATTTACGGTAATGTTCCGATGGGCGAAGAACTGGAGATAGATATCACCAACTATGACATTAAGCCCGAAGGCGAATTGAGCGAAGAAGACGAAGATAGAATCTGGTCTTCCGGCGCAATTGAGGTTGTTACCGATGGTCTCGGTGGTAGTGACGGCGCGGTTCTCATTTGCGGTGACAACAGTACTGTTACTTGGACTGTGAACTTCGAAAAGGATGTTAGATATAACATTAAGGTCGAATATTACACCGGTGATTTTAATTACGGAGACAATCTCATTGCTAAATCGTCTGCTGCTGAAAGATATGTTCTTATCGACGGACTGGTTCCTTATAAGGAAGCACGTTCGGTTGAATTCGATAAAGTGTGGGCAGATGCTTATTCTCGTGCGGATGAGAACGGTAACTATATTTATAAGGAAGACGGTGTTACAAAAGATTACTTGTTGTCTACCAGTGATGAATTCAAGCAGTTCGTTACCGACCAAGCTAATCTCGCCGTAGACAGCGATCGTCTTTTCTTTAAGGATACCAATGGGAATGAGTTGAAACCTGACAAAGTGCTTGTTGAAACATGGCTTGATAAATTCGTGTATGACTCTACAGGTTATTACAGCGAACCTTTATCATTCTATTTTTCTGCAGGTACACACACTATCAGCTTCCAATCTATAAGAGAGCCTATGGCTATCAAGAGCATCAAACTTGTTGCTGCTGAGGAAACTGTTTCCTATGAGCAGTATGTTCAGAAATATACCAACATGGGTGTAACTGATTACACTGGTGCTGAAAGCTATAAGATTCAGGCTGAATATCCTATTTGTACTTCCGGCAATACCATTTATGCTTTGAATGACAGATCTTCCAGTTATTCTGAACCTCAGGATGCTGCACTTATCCGTCTCAATGAAATCGGTGGTGATAAATGGCAGTATGTTGGTCAGTGGATCGAATGGAAAGTCAATGTCCCTCAAGAAGGTTTCTATTCTATTATTCCCAGGAGCCAACAGAACTATTATTCCGGTATATATGTTTCCAGAAAAATTTATATCAACGGTGAATTGCCTTTTGCTGAAGCAGGAAATTTGAGATTTAATTATTCTGCGGATTGGCAGACCAAGCCTTTGAACGATGGCACCACAGACTTTAAGTTCTATCTTAAAGAAGGTGAAAACATCATTAGATTCGAAGTTGTTCTTGGTGACATGTCTGAAGTTCTCAGTACCGTTGAAAACTCTCTTTCTGCTATAAACGGCTACTATAGAAAAATACTTATGATCACCGGTCCTGATGCTGATGAATACCGTGACTATAGCTTTGATAAGCTTATTCCTGATGTTCTTAACGGATTGAAATATGAATCCGAACAGCTTTACCGTGTGTCTAACCTTCTCACTGAACTTGTAGGTGAAAAGGGTGAACATTCAACAACTCTTGACCGTGTTGCGCTTATTTGTGAGCGTATGGGTACTCTTCCTGACGAAATCGCAGCAAATATGACAACACTTAAGGACTATAGCGCGTCTCTCGGTTCTTGGCTTTCCGATACACAGAACCAGCCTCTTGATATTGACTATATCAGCATTCAGGCTGTTCAATCGGAAGCACCTCAGGCTGAACCCGGTTTCTGGGGAGGTTTGTGGTATGAAATCCAGAAGTTCTATCAGTCTTTCTTCAGCGACTATAACAACCTTGGTGCAACAACACAAGGGGACGATACTTCTAATGTTGCTGTTGAAGTGTGGACTGCGACTTCTCGTGACCAGGCTCAAATTTTGAGAACTTTGGTTGACGATAATTTTGCTCCCAACCATCCCGGTATTAAAGTGAACATTAAGCTTGTTGCCGGTGGTACATTGCTTCCTGCTACACTTTCCGGAACAGGTCCCGATGTATATATGGGCGCTGCACAGGGGGATCCTGTTAACTATGCTATTCGTTCCGCTGTTCTTTCTCTTAATACTAAGACAGGCGATACTTCTATAGGATACGACTTTAGCGATCTCGAATCTTCTATTTGGAATGACGAAGCTAAATATCCTCAATTTAGCAAGCTTATCCAAAACGGTACTGTAAAGAGCTTTGACGAGATTACCGATAAGGAAACCGGTTGGTTTGCTGAACAAGCTCTCGTTCCTTTGACATTGTATGGTGAGACTTATGCTTTGCCTGCAACAATGTCCTTCTCGATGATGTTCTATCGTAAAGATATTTTTGTTGAGTTGGGTGTCGAAATTCCTAATACATGGGATGACTTTTACGATATAATCTATTCTTTGCAATCCAACGCGTTGGAAATCGGTTTCCCTCAGGGTACAGGCGGTTCTATCATTATGATGTATCAGCAGGATGAACCTTTGTATGACCAAGGTGATTATGATTACTATATGGAACTTTTCCGTAGATATTATTATGAAGGTGACTATAGTAATATATCCGACGAGCAGCTTGCAGAGGTTGATGCACAGATTGCGGCTAAGGGATGGACATATCTTGATGATGAGGGTAATGTTAGACCTAAGACAGACGGTATGACGATTAACCTCGATTCGGATATTGCTCTTGCTACATTTAAGGATGTATGCCAATTCTTTACAATGTACAGTTTCCCCACAGTATACGATTTTGCAAACCGTTTCCGTTCAGGTGAAATGCCCTTGGCGATCGCTGACTATACTTCTTACAATACTCTTATCGTATTCGCCCCCGAAATCAATGGTCTTTGGGAATTTACACCTCTTCCCGGTACTGCTGATGAGCTTACTCAGGAAATCAATAACGTTACCATTGGTGCGGTATCCGCGATTATGATGATGAATTCCGTAAGTGATGATCCTGTAGCTGCATTTGGTTCATGGGCATTTATGCAATGGTATCTCAGCTCTGAGATTCAAAGTGCTTACGGTAATGAAATGGTTGCTCTTCTCGGTCCTTCCGCTAAGCAGCCTACCGCAAACATTGAAGCTCTTGCAAATATGGCTTGGTCTACAGATGAATACAACAATTTGTTCTCTCAGTTTAAGGCAGTTGCTTGTACTCCCGAATACCCCGGAAGTTACATCACATCACGTCATACAAGCTTTGCGTTCCTCGATGTTATTAACAAGGATGCTGAACCTGTCGAAGAACTTCAGTCACAAATTACCGACATTAATGTTGAACTCTCGCGCAAGAGAGAAGAGTTTGGGCTGCCTACATCGGATGATATTAAAGATATGGAGTCTGTTGTAGAAGAGAAATATCCTAATTGGGAGAAGGGAGGTAATGAATAATGGCAAAAGAAAAAGCTGTCATCAGAAGTGATATGACTCGCTTCCAGTGGACTATAAACGAAATGAAGAAAAACAAGGCAGGCTATTTCATGGTCTTTCCTTTCTTCTTGATTTTCTTCACCTTTACTGTTCTTCCTGTTGTACTTTCCTTTATTCTTAGCTTTACCTCTTTCAACCTTTTGGAATGGCCTGATTTCATTTTCATGGATAACTATATCAGACTTCTCTTGGATGACGATATCTTTATCACCGCTATTCTTAATACCTTTAAGTTTTCTATGATCACAGGTCCCGGTTCTTATCTGTTGTCCATGCTTTTTGCATGGTTCATCAATGAACTTCGTCCTAAGGTAAGAGCTGTTGCGACACTTATGTTCTATGCTCCTTCGATCTCCGGTAACGTTTACCTCATTTGGACCATTTTATTTTCCTCTGACCAATATGGGTTCGTTAATGCGTGGGGTAAGAAGTTGGGATTGCTCACTGAACCTGTTCTTTGGTTCCAAGATGAAACATACATTTTCCCCTTGATTATTGCAGTTGCTCTTTGGACCTCCCTCGGTACCTCGTTCCTTACCTTTATCGCAGGCTTCCAGGTAGTTGATAAGTCCCTTTATGAAGCAGGAGCGGTTGACGGTGTTAAAAACCGTTGGCAAGAGCTTTGGTACATTACGCTTCCTACAATGCGTCCTCAAATGATGCTCGGTGCTATTCTTGCTATTACACAGTCCTTTGGTTTTGGTGCTGTAATTACCGCCCTCGTTGGTTTCCCCAGCCCTAACTACTGTGCTCATACAATAATGCACCATTTGGAAGACTACGGTAACTCACGTTTTGAAATGGGCTATGCTTCCGCGATTGCTACCATCCTCTTCTTCTTGATGATTGGTGCTAACATGCTTGTTACTAAAATGCTTAGAAAGGTAGGTACGTAATATGAATTTTGCTGAATTAAAATCTAAATACGTTCGCTACCGCAATAAGAGACTTCAAAACAAAACTCAGTTTACCCGTTCAATTAACCGTTCCAAGGGCGGCGATGTTGGTATCTTCATTATGTTGGCGATTATTGCTGTAATAATGGTTTTGCCTTTGGTATATTCTATTTGCCAATCTTTGAAGCCCCTTGATGAATTGTTTGTATTTCCTCCGCGTTTCTTCGTGGTAAATCCTACGTTTAAAAACTTTAAAGATTTGTTCAACCTTATGAACGAATCATGGGTACCTTTCTCCAGATACATATTCAATACTGTATTTATTTCCGGTATGGGTACCTTTGGTAACGTTATCTTGGCTTCTTATGCAGCGTATGCATTGGCGAAGATTAAGTTCCCCGGTAGACAATTCCTGTTTTCGGTAGTTGTTTATTCTTTGATGTTTAACTCTACTGTTACCGGTATTACAAACTTTATCACTATGTCAGCTCTCGGTTGGGTTGACAGCTACTTGGCAGTAATTGTTCCTGCATGGTGCTACACCTTCGGTCTTTACTTGATGAAACAGTTTATGGAAACTTCTGTAAACGATTCCGTTCTTGAAAGTGCTCGTCTTGAAGGCGCCGGCGAAAACCTTATCTTCTGGAAGATTGCGATGCCAATGGTTAAACCCGCATGGATCACTCTTATAATCTTCGTATTTAAAGATTTGTGGCACATGGGTGCAAACCTCTACATTTATAGTGAACAGCTCAAAACCTTCAACTATGCGATCAGCCAGTTGGTAACTGCAGGTATTGCACGTTCCGGTGTATCTGCCGCATCTACCGTTGTAATGATGATAGTACCGATTTTGGTATTCGTAGTAACTCAGAGTAACGTTATTACTACAATGTCTGCATCCGGTATGAAGGATTAAGGGGGAAGTGTATGAAAAGCAAAATCACAAAAGTGCTGCTTGTCGGTCTTGTTTTGATAATGCTGGTTGGCACTATCTCCGCAAGCGCGATTACACCTTATACTACATATACCTACGGCGTTGATGGGCTTATGATGCGTAGCCCTGATGCGTATACTCCTGTTAAGATTATCGATAGTGCTACACTTTTGGCTTCATTGGAGCCCGATGGCGGCGCAAGCGATAATGCAAAGCTTCGTTATGCTAATACCGGTGCTTTCACAGGATTGAATATGCCTAAGGATATCTTTGTAGATGATCTTGGTCATGTTTATATCGCAAACACAAATAACAACGAGATCGTTGTTACTGATGAAGAGTTTAATATTCGTCTCGTAATTGATAGTTTTACAAATAAATTTGGTGTACCCGATAGCTTGAGTGCTCCTAACGGCGTCTTTGTTACCGATACTGAAATTTATGTTGCTGATACTAACAATTCAAGAATTGTAATTTTTGATAAGCTTGGTAACTTTGTTGATATTGTTCCCGAGCCTGCAAGTGAAATTCTTCCTGAAAACAGCATTTATACTCCTGTTGCTTTGGCGGTTGACAAGGCAGGCCGTATTTATGTTGTATCTTCCACAACCAACTACGGTGTAATTTCCATTAACCGTGACGGTTCATTTAACGGATTTATTGGTCCTCAAAAGGTTACTTACGATGCTTTGGAATACTTCCTTAGACTTTTCCAAACAGCTGAACAGAGAGCAGCCAGTGAATCTAACGTTTCAACCGAATTTAATAATCTTTGTATTGATAAAGACGGTTTTATTTATGTAACTACAAATGCTGAAGCTATTCTTTCTTCTATCAGTGCCGAAGATAAGACAGGCGAATATGCTCCTGTTAAGAAGCTTAATCCCAACGGTACTGACGTCATGGTAAGAAACGGCTTCTGGGCTCCTATCGGTGAGATCGATATGGGTACTACTGTCGGTTCCGATTCCGAAGGCGGTCCTTCTTCTATCGTTGACGTTGCTCTCGGTCCGAACAATACTTGGAGTATCATCGATAATAATCGCAGTAGGGTATTCACTTATGATTCCGCAGGTAATCTTCTCTTTGCCTTCGGTGATAAGGGTACTCAGCTTGGTAATATAGCTAACCTTGTTGCTATTGACTATCAAGATACTAACATGCTTTTGCTTGATAGAGCTAATAATTCCATTACTGTTTTAAAGCGTACAGGTTATGGTGATTTGCTTGCTGCGGCTATTCAAAATACTGAAGATAAGCAGTATGACCTCGCAGTTAACTATTATGTAAGCATTCTTCAGCGTAATAACAACTATGATGCTGCATATGTAGGAATAGCAGACAGCTTGTATCGTGACGGTAAGTACGATCAGGCTATGAAGTATTATAAGTATGCTTACAATACTGAAGACTATTCTGAGGCGTTCCAATCCTACCGTAAAGAATGGATGGAAAAATACCTTTGGGTAATTCCTGTTGTACTCTTTGCTGTTATCTTTGGATTGATGAAATTCTTTGGCTACGCAAATAAAGTAAACAAAGCAGGACAAAAAATGAAGGATAACAGAACCTTCGCGGAGGAAATTCTTTATGGTTTCCATATAATTTTCCATCCGTTTGATGGTTTCTGGGATTTGAAGCACGAAAAACGCGGTTCAATTCGCGGTGCGGTTTTCTGGCTTGCTGTTACTGCTGTAACATTTGTATATCAGTCTGTGGGCAAGGGCTATTTGTCCAATCCTCAGGGTAACACAACATCCTTCTTCATGTCTGCTGTATCTATTCTTGCACCTGTTGTTTTGTGGGTAATCGCTAACTGGTGTATTACCACACTTTTCGAGGGCGAAGGCAGCCTTAAGGATGTTTTCATAGCAACCTGTTATTCTCTTGTTCCTCTTCCCATGCTTATAATTCCTTCGGTTTTGATTTCTAATTTCTTGACAATCACCGAGCTTGAATTAGTTAGTATGATTGAAAGTTTTGCATTTGTTTGGTTGTTCCTGCTTGTATTCTGCGGAATGATGGTTACACACGATTATACTCTCGGCAAGAATGTAATCACTACAATTGTTTCAATCGTAGGCGTGGCATTTATAATCTTCTTGGCTGGACTGTTCTCCACTCTTATTATGAGAGTTGTTGCATTCTTCAACCAGATTTATGTTGAGCTATCACAGCGATGGTAATAGAAAGGAGTGTATAGAATTATGAAAAATAAATTTATTAAGTTGCTTGCACTCACTCTCTGTGCATTCATGCTGTTTTCCTCAATGACCGGTTTGATGGCATCTGCTGCAGATGATGACGAGGTCACATGGGATGATATTTGGGAAGCTACTGTTAAACCTGCTTACATGAATACAGCTTTTAGTTCTGTTAAGGAACGTATTCTTGGCAGCGGTGAAATCGAACCTATGGATCTTTTGACTGTTATTGATGGATATGCATTTTACGGTGATACTCTCACAGGTGAAATGATTTTCCTCGTCCTTAAAGATAAGACATTAACAAAAGAAGATATTGTCGAAAGCGGTTCTATTCCTGAATATACCGCGTTCTATTGCACTAATCCTTACAACGCGGGTGCTGCTCGTGCAAAAAACCAAACACAGGGAACTGATGCATCTGAAAAGCAGAAATTGCTTTCCCAGATCATAATTAAATATTCTAAGAGTGATAAAGATTCTCAGATGAGTTCCTTTGCAGATGCTGCTGCAAGACAGCAGATTACCGTAAAGAATATCCGCGGTGGTGTTCGTGTAGAATATACCATCGGTCGTGAGCAGGTAACATATCTTGTTCCTCGTGTAATTAGAGCCGAAAAATTCGATGCTCTTTACACTCAAATTTCTGAAGGCTCTGCATATCTTGCTGAAAGATTTAAGGCATTCTATGTTTTGAATGACTTGAATTCTTCTACTCTTTCTGATAAGAGTAAAAAGGAAATGGAAACAAACTATCCTATCACAAAGCAATTTGCGATATATGTTTGTGAACCTACAATTTCCTCTCAGGAGCTTTTGAAGCTTGAAAAGTACGTAAAGACCTACACGGATTACGATTACGATACTCTCGAAGCTGACCACTCTGAAACAGATTATGTTGCATCTGACGATGTTCCTCCTTTGTTCAAACTTGCTCTTGAATATAAGGTTGACGGCGAACAGATCACTATAAGATGTAATGCTGGTAACATCAGATTCGACTCCTCTGTTTATAAGCTTTCCGACGTGCTTGTTCTTCCTTACGGCGGAGCAGGTGACGTTAATAACTCAGGTTATATTTTCTCTCCCGATGGTTCGGGGTCCTTGATTTCCTTTGATGACCTTTCCGGACAGTTCACTAATACAAGCAGCCTGTACGGTCAGGACTATGCTTATCATACAATTACCGGTGCAAATAGCGAAGTTGCAAGACTTCCTGTATTCGGCGTATACCAGCGTGTTGAAAAGGATAGCAAGAAGGAAGAAGTGAAGGAAGTTCTTGATGAAAACGGTCAACCCGTTTACGATGAAGACGGCAATGTTGTGACTGAAACTGTTCTTGTTGACGTTCCTCTTGAAATTGCATATCTTGCAGTTATTGAAGAGGGCGACTCTCTTGCTAAGATCAACATCTCCTACGGTGGTCCTGTTCACAACTATGCATCTATATACACTTCCTTCAACCCCCGTCCTAAGGACTCCTATGTACTCGACGGCGGTCTTTCGGTAGGTACTAACGCGATGTGGACTGTTGAGTCCAAACGTAAGTATACCGGTGACTTCAAGTTAAGATTGTTCATTTTGGACGGTACTGAAGACGGAGATGAAGCTACTGCTCTTTACGATGCTGATAAATCATATTCCGATATGGCGGCTGCGTATAGAGAATATCTTAAAAATACCGGAGTACTTACAGAGATAGATAATAGCGGTGATGCTAATGTTCCTCTCTATCTTGAAACACTTGGTGCTCTTGAAACAACAAAGTCTATACTTGGTGTTCCTGTACTTTCTACAATCGCTCTTACATCTTTCCAGGATACAATTGATATTCTTAGCGGTCTTAAAGACAACGGCGAAGATAGCATTACTAATATCAAGGTTAAGATGCAGGGCTGGTATAATGATGGCTTGATGCCCGATATTGCTACCTCGATTGATGTTGAAAAGGTTCTCGGTGGGGAAGAAGGCTTCAAACAGCTTATTGATTATGCAAATCAAAACGGTTTTACCATTTTCCCTGATATTGAGCTTTCTCTTGCTTACAACGACGGTACATTCGACGGATTCGACACTTATGAAGATTTGTCTGAGTCCATTGATGAACGTCCTTCTGTAAGACAAGATTACGATCCTGCCACTCAGTCATTTATTAAAACGGGTGAAGGTATCATTTCTCCTTCCTTTATGAATGAGCTTTATGATTCTGCTAATGAAGATTACAGCAAATTCAATGTAGGTGCCATTTCTGTAGGTACACTTGGCAAATATCTTTCTTCTGACTTTGATCCTGATAATCCTCTTTCAAGAGAAGATTCTAAGGAACTTATAGTTCAATTGCTTGAAAAAATCAAGAATAATGGTAATAACAAACTTCTTGTTACCGCAGGTAATAAGTATACCTTGCCTTATGCTACCGATATTCTTGAAGTTCCGTTGGATGACTCCAGATTGCTTTACTCCTATGCAACCGTACCCTTCATGAGCATGGTATTGCATGGATATAAAGAATATGCAGGTAACGCTCTTAACCTTGCAGGTGACTACGATTACTATTTGCTTAAGACTATTGAAAGCGGCGCTTCTCCCTATTTTGTAATTGCTGCTAATAATACTTCTGAGCTTAAACAGTATCAGTATACTGCAGTTGACAAGTATTATTCTGTACGTTATAATATCTGGAAGGATGATATCATTGCTGCATATAACGCAGTAAATGATGCTTTGACTGATGTTAAATACTCTGCAATCAGAAAGCATGAAATTCTTTCTGAAGACGGCAAGGTTGCTAAAGTTACATACTATAACGATGTTGTATTCTATGTAAACTATGGCGAGAAGGCATATTCTGTTGAAGGTACAGATATCGTTGTTCCTGTTAACGGATATGTAAAAGTTACTGCAAATGGCGAAGCAATAACATGGGAGGGTGTATAATGAATAAACAAGAAACAATTAAAAAGAAAAACACAGCTCCTGTAAAAGAGGCTAAAGCCAATAAGGCAGAAAAGAAACGTTCGCGTTCTCTCGATGTTCAAAAGTCCAGAATGGGTTGGGTGTTCATAGCACCCTTCCTAATCGGATTTTTAGTAATTTATCTTCCCATGATCGTTGAATCTATCACATTCTCATTTAATGAAATCATCATTCAAAAGACCGGTGGTTATGTTCTTGAGTTTGTTGGATTCGAAAACTACAGATACGCTCTTTTGACTGATACGCAGTTTACAACAACTCTTTGGTCAAGTGTAAAAGAGCTTCTGTTCAATGTTCCTGCTATCGTAATCTTCTCTCTCTTTATGGCTGTTATTCTTAACCAAAAGATGCGCGGCAGAGCGATTTTTAGAGCGATATTCTTTATCCCTGTTATCGTTTCTACAGGTATTATTGAATCTATCGACCTTCAAAACTCTCTCGCAGAGAACATGGTTGATACTGCAGCAGGTTCTTCTGATGTTATCGGTTCCGGTGCTAATGCTGATACACAAGGTGCAGGCATTGTTTCTGCTATGGATATCAGTAGATTGTTTTCAGGTATGAAAATCGGCGGCGAGCTTGTAACTTATGTAACCGGCCTTATTAACAACGTTTATGACATCGTAAACAAATCCGGTGTACAGATGTTGATCTTTCTTGCAGGCTTGCAGTCTATCTCTCCTGCAATTTATGAGTCATGTTATATCGATGGTGCATCTTCTTGGGAAACCTTCTGGAAGATTACCTTCCCGATGATAAGCCCCATGATTTTGGTAAATGCCGTTTATACGATTATCGACTCCTTTACATCTGAATCAAATGCGGTAATGTCTTATATTTCTTCCGTTTATTCCAATGGTAACACAGAAGTTTCTACCGCAATGGCTTGGATTTACTTCTTGATAGTTGTCGTTGTTCTTGCACTTGTTGCCGGATTGCTTAGTGCATACGTCTTCTATCAAAGAAAAGATGTTTAATGAAAGGAGGAGCATAAATGGATACTTCTACTATGACAAAACAAGAGCTGAAAGAATATCAAAAGCAGCTCAAACGTGAAGAAGCTATAAAAAGGATCAAATCCGACGAAAAAACACCTTTTCTTATGCGACTCCGCTATAAGTATTTGACTCTTTACTTTGCCAAGAAAGCTGCTTGGGCATTGTTTCGATTCGTACTTCTCGTAGGTATTTCCTATGTAATTATCTATCCCTACATTTCTAAAATCGCCAGCTCGGTTATGAATAGAGATGACTTTACCAATACAATGGTTCACCTTATCTCTATGAATCCCACACTTGACACGTATAAGGCTATTATCACCGACAACAATTACTTTGAAGCTTTGTTCAATACAACCTTGCTTTCTGTGCTATGCGGTGTATCTCAAACCTTGATTTGTTCAATTGTCGGCTACGGTTTTGCAAAGTTTAAGTTCAAATTCAAGAAGGTTATATTTGTTTGCGTTATTTTCACAATGATAGTTCCTCATGAAACCATTCAGCTTTCGATGTTTATGAAATTTAAAGCGTTTGACTTTCTTGGAATCTATGATGGAACAATTAATCTTTTTAAGAATTTGATTGCAATGCTTACATATGACGGCGGTGCTTCGGCAGGCTACGATGCTCTTGTTCAAGCTTTTGCTAATAAGGGTATTACTGATGTAGGTGTTATGGATGTATTGTTCTCAAATCCCGAGAAAATATATTCTCCTAACCTGCTTAACAGCTATTGGCCATTTGCAGTACTTTCCTTGACCGGTTTGGCATTTAAAAATGGCTTGTTCATCTACATGATGCGTCAGTATTTCAATGGCGTTCCTGATGAATTGGAAGAAGCTGCATATGTTGACGGTGCAGGCGTAATTAAGACATTCGTTCGTATAATTATTCCTATGGCTGTTCCTATGATGGTAACAATTTTCATGTTCTCCTTCTCGTGGCAATGGTCTGATACCTTCTATACCAGCTTGTTCTTTACAAGTACAAGAAATGCAATTCTTCTTCCTAATATCGTAAAGATTCCTCAATCCTTGGATACAGATTATGTTGCAGAGCTTGCTTATGAGTCTGCTATCAGGAATACTTGCGGTTTGCTTATTCTTGCTCCCCTTGTTATTATTTATCTGTTCGCTCAGAGAACTCTTATCGAAGGTGTTGAACGTAGCGGTATTACAGGTTAATATCTTAGATTTCATAAAAAAGCTGTCGCATTAGCGACAGCTTTTTTCTCGTCATTAAGAATGGGGAATTGGTGTTGAATAATTGTGTTGAATGTGATATTATATAGAAAAATTGGTATGAAAAATATTTTGAATTAAGTTCGGTGATTATATGCTTTATTATGAAGAATATGGAAAATCTAATGAAATTACTTTGGTAATGCTTCATGGTGCAAATTTTGTCCATACATTCGGGCGGCAATATCTGTTAGCCGAAAAGTATCACATTATTGTACCTCATATAGTAGGATTCGGCAAAGAGGCTGAACGAACTTTTACAACAGTAGATGCTATCAACGATATTGTTGAGTTAATTAAAAGTATAAATAGGAAAGTATTTATTGTTGGTTTTTCGCTTGGAGCTCAGCTGGCTTTTTCTTTGGTTTCAAATTATCCCGAGTTTTTCCATGGTGCTGTAATAATTAGTCCTTGGTTGATTAAAAATAGCGATAAGATGGATTACATAATTCGGCAAAATATGAAACAGTATAATACACTTCAGAAACCATGGATGTGTAATCTTATTGGTTTGATGAACGGTTTACCAAAGGAGCCGAGAAAAGACTTTGTTGCATATATGCAAAATGTAAATGAATCAACAATATATAATTCTGTTAACAATGGTATAACTTCATTTAAAAATGTCGAAATTCCAATATTAGCTATAGCGGCGAAAGGGAAGATGATGACATTAAATTTTCTGTAATCAAAATGCAGGAGATGAATGCAAATTGCAAATATGAGATATGGAAAAAAGCGGCTCATAATATTCCTCCTGTCTTTGCAAAACGTCTAAATGATAGATTGACAAATTTTATTGAGACTGTTTTATGAATGTTTTATATTTTATAATTCAAGCAACTTGGGGTATAGTTCAAAGTTTTTTGGGATTTATCGTATTCTTGTTTAATATCGGAGAGAAGCATTACCTATATCACGGTGCGATTGTGACTGAATGGAAGAACAAATCAAGCGTGTCGTTAGGGATGTTTGTTTTCGTGACCGATGAACCTTATTTTTATGAAAAGCTGAAAGATGCTTATACAAAAGAGGAGCTTTCAGCGCGACTTTTGGTTCATGAATATGGACATTCGATTCAATCTATAATTTTGGGTCCGTTATATTTAATTTTGATGGGAGTACCTTCTACGTTATGGGGATTTTTACCTTATTACAATAGAAAACGGAAATTGCAGAGAGTGTCGTATTTTTCATTTTTTACCGAAAAATGGGCGAATTATTTAGGTGAGAAGGTAACGGGCAAAGAATCTATGGAGCAACTTCTTATTGATTAGAAACTAATGGATTGAAAAATTAAGCAAGCGATTATATTTCGCTTGCTTTTTTCTACAAAATCAACCGTTAGGCGAATAGTTTATATCTCGTCATTATGTTTACAGTTCATTTATAATGTGCTATACTTGAAATACACATAGAACATCGTTTTAGATTTTGTGAGGAAGTGCAAAATGTCAAGTTTCGGACAACGATTAAAGGAAATAAGAAAGTGTGCACAGCTTACACAAGCGGAGTTGGCAGAGAAACTTATGGTGTCTGTGCAGTCAATCTCAAAGTGGGAATGCGATAACGCTATGCCTGACATTTCACAGATTGTTCCGCTTGCCGCTATACTTGGAGTTACTACCGACTGTTTGCTTGGTGTCGGCGGTGATGAAAACGCAGACAGAGAAAAGCTCTATGCAGAAGTGGAACAGCTAAACAAGGGCATAGAAAAAGTTTATAGCCGTGATGATAATGCATATTATGAAAGCTACGTTTTGCATAAAGAGCATATCAAAAAATACCCTTTTGATTATGAAGTCAAACTTTTATGCGCGGATAGCTTACTTAGACATATTTACTACGGCCAAGGCTCAACAGATGAAAAAGATAAGTTTTATAACGAAGCAATCAACCTTTTGAAATCTGTAATAAATTACGATAGAAATACAACAAGAGTTATTGATGCAAAGCAAACACTAATCATTCTTTATCTTTATCATAACGATTTTCCGAATGCTGAAGCGATTGCGGAAGGACTGCCGCAAAGAGGAAGTATAAGAGCTTCGATGGAGATGGAGATATACTCCAAAAAGAACGAATTCGAGAAATGCGTTGACATTTCAAACTCTGTATGCAGCGAAGCTGTTCAGCATTATTTATGGGCTTTGGCAGTAAGAGCACGAAGAATATCGCTGCTCGGCGATTCAAGAAAGCAAGATGCGATTGCTGCTTGGTATGATTTTTTGGAAGGCATTAAGTTTAATTATAAAAAGTTTCCTGATATAACTCTTCATACAAAGTGGTTGTATAGCGCATTAAATAATCTTGCCAATGAGTATATTTCTATATCCGAAATTGACAAAGCTTTTGAAGTTATTGAGGAGCTTACGGATACACTTATTCTTGATTATAACGAATGCAAAATGAAAGGTAACATTAACGTAGCCGAGGAAATTAAAAGCAATTTTAAATTCTATTTGAACAGTTGCTACAATATGTGTTTTGAAACAGATGATAATATAATTTCAAATGATTCAAGATATCAAAAGTGTGTGCAGATGCTTGATAGTATTCATTAAATACTTGCCCCGTCTAGAACGGGGCTTTTTCTTCCTTATAAGGGTTTTTGCTCAACCGATTTAACCTTTGGTTGATTTTTTTCTAATATAGCGTTGTTGAAAAAGCTTTTTATATGTGCTATTCTTTAATCAGTGAAGCGCATCACAATAATTACTTGGAGGTTTTTATGATAAATATAAATATAGGCAATAAAATACGTGAACTTCGTAAGAAGAAAGGTATTACCCAAGAAGGACTTGCTTCTGTGCTATCTGTTTCCCCGCAAGCGGTAAGTAAATGGGAGAGCGGAACTACCTATCCCGATATGGAGCTGATCCCCGTGATTGCAGGATATTTTGAGGTATCTATGGACATTCTGTTCGATTATGATGTTCGTGAAATGAAAGCAAAAATTCAAAAGCTCATCGATGATGCTTGGGAATACTTCTTCGATGATACACAAAAGTATATCGAAATTATGATGAACGCTTTGGAAGAATATCCGGGCAATGAGGATTTGCTTTTGGCACTTTTGGAAGCATACGAATACAACTTGCGTGATAAGGGAGACACTTCTCATTTAGATGAAATGATTGAGATTTCACAAAAAATCATTACAGAAAGTACAGATTTTGTTCGTGTGAGCTTTGCAAAAGAAACACAAGCGGCAGTATATCTGAAAAAAGAAGAATACCAAAAAGCAAAAGATGTGTTGGAAACACTTCCGCAGAATTACAGCATACGCAACGACGTTATTGCTTTTCGCTTATACGGCAAGGATAAACTTGACGCTGCAATTTTTTCCAGATGTTATCATTTGGAGAACTTATATAGAGCATGTATGGAAGAGGGAAACGCTTGGTTCCGTATGAATGAGCATCCTGATGTCAAGTTCCGCGATTATACTCCTGACGATTATATTCCTGACGATTATATTCCCAAGGCTTTTAAATGCTATCAAAAAGGGCTTCGTGTGCTTGAAACATTCCTTTTGAACGATATTTATGAAGATCCAGCGGAACAATATCTTTGGGACGGTATGCAGACGTTTCATTGGAGTTTTTATCAGTGCATTGCCGCATGTTATAAAAAGCTTGGTAACATTGAGGAGTGCGAAAAATCCATTGCCGAAGCTTATAAACTTATTTCTGTTGTTTGGAAAGATTTTTCAAAGAGAAAGGAATTCTATATGAATCCTTTTAATCAACATTTATCAGATTATGATCTCGCAGAATATATTAGATAAATTTCGCCCCGCGAAAGCGGGGCTTTTATTTTGCTTGATTAAACGCATTGAATTTATGGTTAAATGAGTTTTTAGATATCTATCATTTATATTTTGATTCTATTTCTGTTTACTTTTAAATATAAAGCTCCATATTAATGAAAAGAACAATGCTGCGCTTATACCTGCGGCTGTTCCTTTTAATCCACCTTGTAAAGCGCCTAATAAACCGTTTTCTTGAACGCCTTCACGAACACCCTTTACTAATGAAAAACCAAAGCCCGTTAAAGGAACAGTAGCTCCTGCAGAGGCGAAGTTTACTAACGGTTCATACGCACCTATGGCCGTCAAAATAACGCCTGATACTACATACCCCGTCAAAATTCTGGCATTTGTTAATTTGGTTTTATCTAAAAGTATTTGTGCCGGTACGCATAATGCGCCCCCAACTAAAAATGCAATCAAATAGTTCATTTTATTGCTCCTTCGAAAGATGAATTGCATGGGCAACTGCAGGTATATGACGTTTACCGAAAACACTATTGGGATTAAGCAGAGCGCCCGTTCCTATTGCGAGGACATTTTTTACTGCTCCTTCGTCAAATAACCGCATTATGTGTCCTGCCAATACACTTGCTATACAGCCACAGCCTGATCCACCCGAATGAGTATCCTGCTTTTCTTTGTCATATATCAACATTCCGCAATCTGTAAAGTTATTTCCCAAATCAAGATTATCTAATTTTAAAATTTCGCAGGCGATGGAATGACCTTCAATACCCAAATCGCCTGTTATGATCAAGTCAAAGTTGTTTGGGTTATCATCTTCAAAGAAACGTTTTATTGTATCAACTGCCGCACAAGCCATTGCTGCGCCCATATTGTTAGCATCAGTAACACCTTTATCGATGATTCTTCCTACAATTGCGCTTTTAACTTTAATGTCCGATTTATTATCAGAAAGTAAAAATGCTCCTGTACCTGTTACGGTATTTTGACTAGTGGGCGTTCTTATACTTCCGTATTCAAGGGGGAAGCGATATTGTCGCTCAGATGAACAGAAATGGGAAGATGCGATTCCTATTGTGCTGTTTACATATCCTCCATCGATAAAAGAGGAACCGCAAATAATTGCTTCTACAGCGGTAGAGCAGGCTCCGTAAAGACCAAGGAAAGGTATTTTTGTGTCGCTGATTGCAAAGCTTGTGGCTACACATTGGTTTATCAAATCGCCGCCTATGATCAGGTCGATATTGTCGAAGGATAAATTTGCTTTTCCGATCAATAGATTAATATTTCTGCGTACCATTTCGCTTTCAGCTTCTTCGAAGCTTTTGCAACCGAAATATTCATCCTTTTCGTATGCATCAAATCGGTCACCCAAAGGACCCTCATATTCTTTTTTGCCAACTGTGGCAGAACTGTAATTTAGATATACATTATTAAAATGAAGCTTGTTTTTTATCATGGTATCACCTAGAGAGTAGTAATATAATATATAATACCGTAAATTATAGATGCAAATGTTCCGTAAACAATAACCGGTCCTGCTATAGTAAACATTTTTGAAGCAACACCCGTTACATAGCCTTCGCTTTTGGCTTCAATTGCAGGGGCGGTAACAGAATTTGAAAAACCTGTTATAGGCACAAGGGCGCCTCCGCCGCCGAATTTTGCTATCTTGTCAAATATTCCGATACCCGTCAACAAGCCTGCCAATAAAATCAAAGTTAATGACGCTATGAGAAGGGAAGTTTCCTTGTCTGAACCGAGGCTGATATATAGCTGTGAAAATGCTTCGCCTAAACAGCAAATTATACCTCCTACTAAAAATGCTTTAATTGAGTTTAATAAACAAGGAGAACGTTCTGCGCGTTTTTCAATGTATTTGTTATATTCTTTGTTATTCATAATAATATCTCCTTTGATTTTTCTTTATTTTCTGCTATTTGGTCGAAAATATACCCATAGGGTTGACAAGTTTAAATATTTTGGTATAATTAATGTTTAGAATGGAGTGTTGATTTTGAAAATACCTGTTATAAAAGACAAGTACAAGACCCCTGAAAACATTCGAGCCATACTCCGTGAAAGTGCGGAAAAGTACGGCGATAAGATCGTTTACAAATATTATTCTTCTGTAAACGAGATATCCGAAATGTCATATAACCAACTTTATGCTACTTATAACAATGTTGGTACTTTTGTTGCAAATTTAGGTTTAAAAAAGACAAAAATTGCTATCCTTTCTGAAAACAGACCTGAATGGATCATCGCTTATGCATCAATAATCGGAAGCGGTTCTGTGGTTATTCCTCTTGATAAGGAATTGTTGCCGGAACAGATAGAAGCTTTTATAGAATATGCTGATGCGGAAGCCATTTTCTGTTCAGGTGCATACCTTGAAAAAGTTTTAGCAATGAACATTCCTAAAGTTAAGTATATTTTTGACTTTGACAGTAAAGAAAATTCCGATTCTCGCTACATTTCTTATGATAAAATGGTTTCCTACGGTGAACAGCTTTTTGCCGAAGGTTCGTTGGAATTTGTTAATGCTCGATACGATTCTTCGAAAATGTGCGCTTTGATTTTTACATCCGGCACAACAGGTACCAGCAAAGGCGTTATGCTTTCCGAAGATAATATTGTTTCTAATGTAAATTGTGCTTCTAATGCTATCGCGTTGGATTCGGATAATGTTTTATTAAGTGTTTTGCCCATGCATCATACTTACGAAACTACCGCCGGACAGTTTACTGCCATTAGATTGGGCTTGACGATATGTATTAACAATGGTTTAAAGTATTTGATGAAAAACTTTAAATTGTTCCGTCCTACTGTTATGGTAGTTGTTCCTTTGTATGTTACTACTCTCAGAAAGAAAATTTCAGACGAAATTAGAAAACGTAAAAAGGAAAATGTTATTAATGTGGGTGTAAAAGCTACCAAGGCTTTGAGAAAAGTTGGCATCGATACAAGAAGTATTGTTTTTTCGGAAGTTTTGAAATCATTGGGCGGACGTTTAAAAGAGATCATTTGCGGCGGTGCTGCTACAGATCCTGAAGATATTCAATGGTTTGAAAATATCGGTATCAACGTTTCACAGGGATATGGTATTACAGAATGTTCACCTCTTGTGGCGGTAAATCCTCTTGTTACTGTTCACTATGATTCAGTAGGCATGCCTGTTCCCGGAACCCGTGTTAAGATAATATCTGACGAAGACGGCAACGAAATTGATCTTCCCACAGGCGAGATCGGTGAGATAGTCGTTAAAGGTCCTCAGGTCATGCTTGGCTATTATAAAGCAGAGGATGTTACCAAGGCATCTTTTACCGAAGAAGGTTATTTCCGTACGGGTGATTACGGTTATCTTGATAATGACGGTTTTCTTTACATTACAGGAAGAAAGAAAAATATTATTGTCTTGAATAACGGTAAAAATGTATACCCCGAAGAAATAGAAGAATATTTGGAACGCATTGAGCATATTAAAGAATGTGTCGTTGTGGGCAGAACTAAAGAAAACGGAGAAGTTGTCCTAACAGCTTTGATACATCCCGATTATGATAAATTCCAGGGCTGCGATGATTCTGAAATTATTGAAAAAATGCGTGCCGAAGTTGCAAATATTAATAAAACCTTGGCTTCGTTCAAACAAGTGAGAAGCATTGAACTCAAGAAAAATGAGTTTGAAAAAACCACAACAAAGAAAATTATTAGATATAAACTTTCATAATAAAGAGGTATTTTATGTTAACAAAACTTAAAGATTTACTTATTGAAGAAATGGACATCAGCCCTGATCTTATTAAACCCGAGGCAGAGCTTATGAACGACTTGGGCTTCAATTCTTTGGAACTTGCAGATTTGGTTGTTCTTTGTGAAGAACGATTTGGAATAATCTTTGATGAGGCTGTTCTTCCTACCTTGCTCACAGTCGGTGACGTTGTATCCTATCTCGAAGAAAACGCGTGAAACTTTTAAAGTGCTTTGGTCTCCAAAGCACTTTATTTATTGAAAAAATTTCAAAAATAGGATGACAAAACAGAATATATATGTTATAATGAATAAAAATATAGAAAAGGAAGACGATTATGAAAAAAATTGCTTTGATTCTCGCAATCATAATGGTTTTTTCTGTTTTTGCTGTTGCCTGTGTTGATGATTCATCAACAACAACTTCATCTGAAGAAACTTCGTCTGTTGAAGTGAGCGAAAACGAAAAATCAGAAGTTTCAAAAACTACCAAGGTTTATGAAACAAGAACAAGTGTTGAAGTTGCTGAAGATGCAAAGGAAACTATAATTTCCGGTGGCGCATCTTATACAACTTATTCCGGCAAAAAGCCTACCGAGGCTGATTCGCAATACCCCGATTCCTACGGAACAGAATTAACTGACGGAGTAACGGGTGTAGCTGTAGATAATTTTTACGATCAAACCCTTTCCGGATATACCGTATCTTCTCTAAATGTAGATGTTGATCTTGGAAGAGAATTTGATACAATATATAAGTTTACCGTTTCCTATTTTTCTCTTCCTGCTGCAGGTATCTCTACTCCTGGTACTATTTATGTATATGCCTCTATGGACGGTCAAAATTGGGAAGCAATTAATGCCGATGGTAATGACCGCACATTTGATGCAATGACAATGCCCTCGGCTCAAGCTGGTACTGTGCAAGTAGCTGAGCTTTCTGTTCCTGAATATGTGAAAGCGAAGTATATTCGTTTTTCTATCAGTAAATCCGGCGCTTGGGTATTCCTTGATGAAGTTGCTGTTATTGCTGATGTCGAAGGAAACGAAGGTAATAAAGAGTTTATCGAGGAAGTAAATAATGCATATCAGACCCTTGGCGCGGTTGCTGCTCCTACTGACGGAGACGATGTTATCCGTGATTATACAAAGGTTTTGGTTTCTCAAGATAAGAAATATGAAGTTACCGGTACTACTAACGATAACTTTAAGGATAGCGGCTCGATGCTTACCGATGGTTTGACCAGCGGCTATTATGAAGGTGAAACATGGGTTGGCTTTAATGGCGGACAAGAGATAACTATTAAGGTTAATCTTGCAAGAAACGTTAAGGATATCGGTGCTGTCGAAGTTAGCTTCTTTGTAAATACAGCCGTAAGAATATATTTGCCTGCGGCTCTTAAGATCACTGCTATTGATAACAAGAACAATCGTACCGATCTTGGTATTATTTATGGTAACACAGTTGTTACTAACGGTAATTATAAATTCTCTCTTCCTTTGCAGAAAACAGTATCTGCACGTTATATTGAAATAACTATGTATGCTACCGATTGTAATATGCACATGGTAGAGGAAGTTGCTGTTTACGCATATCGTGACCAAGAACCCGAAGTTCTTTATCCTACCCCTGTAATTGACACGAACGTTACAGAATGGGGAAGCGAAGCAAGCGATGAGTATCAGAATTTGATTCTCGGCATGGATCAACAGATTATTGCTGACAGCGATCCCGGTGAGAATAGTTATAGCTATAACACAGATGTTACATCTAAATTGCTTACAGACGGAAAATTTGCTACAAGCACAGATATTCATAATGGTAAATTCTTTAAATTCAATGGCGGTAGCGGAAGAAAAGTAATTTTTGACCTTGGATATTTGTCTTATGTAGATAAATTTACTGCAAGCTTTACAAACAAAGAAGAATGGGCAGTTCATAATCCCGATATTACTACTGTATATGTTTCTGATGACGGTACCAATTGGTATACTGTAGGTACTATTAATTTGGTTGGTGAAGGTACAGACGCTATATACAAGGGAGAGCTTGTTGCTGCAACACCTTTGAAAGCACGTTATGTAGCATTTGCCTTTGATGTTATTTCTTGGGTTGGCTGTGACGAGCTTGAAGTTTATGGTAAGAAGACTTCTGTCGGTGCTGTAGCTCCTGCAGATGCAGGTCTCACTACGAAGAATCTTTTCTCGGGCAAACGTATGGAACCTTCCGCAGATTTGCTTGGCGGTTCTAAAGACCTGTGCTTGCTTTATCACACTACCGATACCAATCCTTATAAGGTTGAAGATTTGATTCCTTATCTTGCTTATGTTGATACTGAAGGCAATATTAAGGATGTAATGTTTGACAGTTTCCTTTTCCTTTACAATAATACTAAATTCCCCAGCGGCGGTTATCCCTATGAAAAGAGCTTGAAGTCTGACTGGGAATGGACATTAAACGATTTGTTTACCGAAGGTGAACATATCATGGCTTTGGAAGAAGCTGCGGGACAAGTAAAACAGGCATTGGGTCTTGATGAAGAGTTTACTTATAAAGTAACAATGACTATTTACTATCCTTCTACCGATACCGCAAACTTTGGTGACGTAGACGGTGATGGTGTTTCTGAAAACTTTGCTAATTATGCAGATCGTATTAAGGCTATCAAGTGGTATATTGATGAAGTAGAAAATAGATTTGCAGAAGCTAACTTCAAGAATATCGAGCTTGTCGGCTACTATTGGTATCATGAAGAAATCGTTATGAAGGATAGCGGTTCTAACGATATGATCAATGATACTGCTGATCTTGTTCATGCAACAGGACGTGATTTCTATTGGATTCCTTGGTATTGCGCACCTGGATTTAACCAATGGGCCGAATACGGGTTTGACGTTGCGGTTATGCAGCCTAACTATGTATTTGATGCGGTATCTTCCTATAGCAAGGTTGTTAACTGCGCTAAGTTTACTGAGCTTTACGGTATGGGTATCGAAATGGAAATTTGTACCGACGCTCTTCGTAACAAGTTGTTCTTTAAGAAGTATATGCAATATCTTGCCGGTGGTGTTGAATACGGTTATATGGATGATGCTGTTAATATGTATTATCAGAGCACATTCATTTATCGTGACGCTGCTAATTCTGACGATTTAATGGCTCGTACTATTTACGATACAACATATCATTATATTAAAGGCGATATGCAGTATACCCCTGATAAATTAGAAAATCTTAATTATACTGCTACTAAAAATGAAGTATTCACAGGAACTTTAGAGTTTGATACTGAAAAGCTTCGCGAATTTGAAGTTTATTTGGTTGCTGACCATGGTTCTGTTACAATTAACGAAGATGGTACATTTAATTTCTATCCTGAAAAGGATTATACAGGCGAGACTACATTTAGCTTCGTATACAGCGAATATCTTGGTTGGTCTGAGCCTTGCGAAGTAGTTATTAACATTCAATAATTTCATAATTAAAGAGAAACGACCTCATTATGAGGTCGTTTCTCTGAAATGTTCATAGGAGGATATTATGAAAAGGACGGCACTTTTGTTTTTGTGTATAATATTAATTCTAACTTGTATAAGCTCCTGCATAGTAGATGATGAAGTGACGTCTTCTGCTGCTGATGATGTTTCTGTTGATAACTGGTCAAACGAGCTGTCTGCACCAATTAATATTGAAAGTGTTGAAAACATTTCTATGAATGAAGTATTCACGGATATAAAAGTTTCCGATAAACCTAATGCGGTTATTATATCAAAAAACGCTCCATATACTAAGTCCGAGGAAGCCGATGAGCGTAGTTATCCGGATACTTACAGCATTGAATTGACTGACGGAATTACTAATGTTGCTGTAGGTAATTATAGTGATGAATCTCTTTCGGGATATACTGCGGATAAGTTAGATGTGACATTGGATTTAGGCGGTTTATATAATAATATTTACCAATTTCAAGTTGGTTATTACGCAACCAATGGAGCCGGTATCGGTGTTCCGTGGAGCTTTACAGTTTCGGCTTCCATAGATGGTGAAAATTGGAAAGATCTTGGTGAATTAACACCTGCCGAATTTGTTGAAGGGGCAGTTTGCTATGCTACATTGATTTTGGACAACTATATAAACGCCAGATATGTACGGTTTACAATGAAAAGTGCATATCCTTGGATGTTTTTAGATGAAGTTATTGTTGTGGCGGATATAGACGAGGAACAGAATAAGCTTAGCGATGAATTTGAAATTGCCATTAATGATGCTTATCATAATCTCGGTACTGCTTCGTATAATGAGATTAAAGGAAGTATAGACCGTTCACTTGATAAAATATTGATATCACAGAATAAAAATTATACTTCAAATGCAACCGCTGACAGCAGATTTCCCGATAAAGAAAAAATGCTTACCGACGGAAAAACAAGCGGTTATTATGAAGGCGGTACATGGGTCGGTTTTGTAGGCGGAAAAACTTCAACTTTTAAAATCAACTTAGGTAAGGTTACTGATGATGTTGCAAATATAGAGGCTTCATTTTTCGTAAACACCGATATCGGAATTTTTATGCCTGTAGCAATTGAGATTTCGGCTATAGACAATAAAAATAATCGAATTGATTTAGGTGTTCAGTATGGAAATACAACATTCATTAACGGAAACTATAATTTTGTTTTGCCTTTAAGAAATGCCGTTACGGCAAAATATATTGAATTTACCATTCACTCTTTGCAAAATACTACATTCATGATTGAAGAATTGGCTGTATATGCTTACAGATATCAAGAGTCAAAATCTCTTTATCCTGATTTGAAATTTGATTTTGTAACCGATAAATGGGAAGATACCGAAAATTCGGAATATTGCAATCTTATCCTAGGCAAAGCTCAACAAATCTTTTCTTGGGCTAGTCCTGCTGAGGAAAACTTTACAAGTCATTACAATACTCCCGTTTCTTCTACTTTAATGACAAACGGTCAATTTGCAACAGAAAATAATATACACAACGGTAATTTCTTTAAATTCAGCGGAGGATCAGGAAGAAAGGTTATTTATGATCTCGAAAAGTTGACTTATGTTGACAAATTTACAGCAAGCTTCACCCATTTATCTGATTGGGCTGTTTATGCTCCGGGATATGTATTTATCTTGATTTCTGAGAATGGACAAGAATGGTATAATATTGGTGAATTGATTCTTGACGGTGAGGGAGAAGACGATATCTATAAAGGCGAATTGATGCTTCAACAGCCTCTTTTAGCAAGATATGTAGCATTTGATTTTGTTGTAAAAACATGGGCTGGATGTGATGAGCTTGAGGTGTACGGAAAAAAGACGTCTATCGGAGCAATTTCGGCATCGGATTCAGGTTATATTGCTACTGCACTTTATGAAACTGAACGAAAAATGCCTTCCAATGAGCTTTTGGGTGGTTCAAAAGATTTGTGTTTGCTGTATGTGAGCGAAGATTTGCAATATACAAATGAAGATTTGCTACCTTATTTGGCATACATTGATAAGAACGGCACGCCTGAGGATATAATGTTTGATAGTTTCCTGTTCTTGAGCACAAATGAAATGCCGATTGGTTCTCCCCAAACAGGCTCGTATAAATCCGATTGGGAATGGTATATTGAACTAGTTTTTTCTGACACAAGTAATATAACTGCAATGGAAAATACTGCAGGGGAAATTAAAAATAAGCTTGGTTTAGCTGATGATTTTAAATATAAAGTTACCTTGACTTTATACTATCCTTCTTCTTCAATAACCGATTTTGGCGATGTAGACGGAGATGGTATTAGTGAGGATCTATCAGTTTATGAAAACCGTTTGAAAGTAACTAAATGGTATATTGATGAAATTGAAAAACGTTTTAAACAAACGAATTTCAAAAATATCGAGTTGGTTGGATATTATTGGTGGCATGAAGACATTTTAAGTGATGATGCTGATTTGAGGAATTTGATTATCGAGATTGGTAATTATGTACGGTCGGTAGATAAGAATTTCTTCTGGATACCTTGGTTCACTTCTCCCGGTTTTAATTTGTGCAATCAGTTGGGATTTGATGTGGCTTGTATGCAACCAAATTACGTTTTTCGAGCCGAAACCGATATTATGAATATAATTAATTGCGCCCAACTGACCGAAACCTTTGGTATGGGTATCGAAATGGAGATTCAAAATGACTGTCTTAGAAATATGTTGTTCTTTGAAAAATACATGGAGTATATGGCAGGCGGTATTGAATATGGATATTCTGATGCGGTGAATATGTATTATCAAAGCGAATATGTCTATCGAGATGCGGCATATTCAAAAGAAATTATGGCAAGAACCATTTATGATGTAACATATCATTATATAAAAGGTGATTTAGAATATATTCCGAAAACAATAGAGAATCGTATATTCAAAATGAACGATAATGATATATGTATGTTTGATTTAGACTTAGAGGATTATAAGCTTCGGGAATTTAGCTTATATTTAGCTCCCGAACACGGTTCTGTTACCATGAACAATGATGGCACATTTGTGTATTTTCCCGAAGAGGGTTTTAAAGGTACAGTTACTTTTAGCTATGTATATACAGAATATTTAGGTTGGTCGGAACCCTGTGTAGTTGAAATCAATATTGAATAATAAAAGCGGTTTTTTGCTTCGCTCAGATTAAAGACTAACTTGTTCCTTGCACCCATAAAATTAAATATAAAAAGCAAAACTGCACTTCTCTAAAAATGAGGAGTGCAGTTTATGTTTGTGCCTTAAGGAGCGGGAATACCACCCGGTTTAACCGGTGGTCTCGTCTATAAAAGATTTTTGATATAATCTTGTATATTTTCTTTCGGCAGAATATCGCTTTCGAAAATGTTTTTTAACCACTTATTATAGTCACTTGGAAGAGCATTTTCTTTTGTCAGCAAATCAAAAATAATAACCGAAACAGGACAACAACCGTTATATTCTAATTTGGCAATATCATAAAGCTACTTTTTATTATAGTTACACGAAAGATAGCAAAGGTAGTATTCAGCAGCCTTTACAAATTCTTCTTCGTCACCCGAGCCAAAATCATGTATCAATCTGTAATGAGCATTTTCTAAATATTTGTTGCTTTTAATATATTGTTTATAGAGGGATAACGTTTCATTACTTGCAAAACCGTGCATTAGCTCATGGGCACTTATAGCAAATAGGTCAATATGCTTTTCACCTGTGTAGCAGGCAGCATATGCTCCGTTGTATAAACTCAGACAGTATGGAAGGCTGAAGAATGTGAAAAATATGGTTGCGGAGGAAATTTGATTGGTATTTTTCAATATTGAAATATTTCTGTATAATTGGCTGAAATCTAAATTTCCGATAATTTGTTCATAGTTTTTGATTTCATCATGCAACAGAGGCGTTATTTCGGTATTGTATAGCTCTTCAAACCCGTAGTCGTTTAAAATAGTAATGTCTTTTGATAGCACTTTGCCCAAATTACTTTTAAATTCTTCTAATAACGGATATACATGGAGGATATTAAATCCGCTTGTGATACGTTCTTTTACAGTATCATAGAGCTTATCGCAAGAATCAAAAATTTCAGCCAGATAGTCTAAAGTCAAATCATCCAATGCGTTATTGGTGTAAGCGCTCAATATTAAACCCATTGTTGACATATCATATTTGTAATTATAATGCTGAATAGGGAAGTGTTCTTTAAATTTCTCTATTTTATCATATTGCAATCTATAAAGCGGATGTTCAAGTATCACATCCTTAGTCGCCTGGTTTAAAGGCATCCATTGACCGTCATCCATTGAGCATTTTTTCAAGAAGAATAACGCATCTAAAGCGGTTGAAATCTTAAAACGCACATTATTCATAATATATTAAACCTCAGTTAAGTTGTTTAGTAATTGATATCCAACGTATATCACTATTATGATATAATGTCAATAAAAAAAACGCTATCATGTTGAAATTTCAAGCTCACAGGTAAGTAAAGCAACCATTTCTTTCAATTCTTCTTTTGAAGGCTTGTTTTCATCGCTATACATTTTTTCTTTGGGATACCACCAAACGGGTCCTTTTCCGTTATTACCGTAGTCACCCAAATCACCGTTTCTTCTAGGGAAAATATGCCAATGAAGGTGGGAATCGCCGTTACCTAAAAGCTCATAATTAAGCTTATCGCAAGGAAATGCTTTTGAAACAGCCTCTGCAACAATAGTCATTTCTTCCAAAAACTTTGTTTTAAAATTCTTATCCAGTTGAAATAGTTCACTTTTGTGTTCCTTGCATAAAAATAATGTATATCCCTTGAAATGCTGATTATCACCTAAAACAACATAACCTGTTTCCAGCTCTTTTACAAAATATGGGTTCTCGTTATTTTTTATCTTTTTTATTCTGTCACAAATCAAACACATTTATAATTTACCATCGCTTTCCTCTTTGTCTATTAATATATAATTATTTTATCTTTCCTTCTTCTTCTAATTTCATTTGCCGTTTCAAATCATCCTGGTAACGATTATAATCGGATTCGATAAAGGGCTTTGCAACTATATGGGATATAATAAATCCGATTATACAGGGCATTAAAATGGATATATTTGTCAGAATAAATTTAAGCCAACCGCTGTTTAAGAAAATTGTTGTGTAGGAAAAGGGAAGAAACAACGAAAAAAACATAAGATGCAAGCTTGTGCGATCTGTCCCAAACCTCTTTATATTTTAATGTAGCAGAGGTTCTTATGCCGATAACCTCATTTTGCTTAACCTCATTAAATAAAATTGTAAAGACAATCATTAATATAAAATATATTCCTTTGCTTTCATAAAAACGAAGTGTTCTTGATGTTGTGTTTAAAAGTCTGCAAACCTCGTTTATATCGGTTAGCTTTTCCATTTCATCACCTCTTTGGCAATATTATATCACTTTACCTAAGGTCAATGTCAATAGATGAAAAAGAAAAAGGTACAGATTGATTTCTGTACCTTATAAGACTTATTTCAATTTTTCAACAAGCAATGCTGTGTTTTCAGCGATATTGCCCTTCATAATAAAGGAACCGCCGATAGCCTGAATCTTATCAAATGCGAGGAATTCATCGATATTGTTCATATCCACTCCGCCGGTAGGAACAAACTTAATCTGGGGGAAAGGAGCAGCAAGCGCTTTAAGAGCTTTCAAACCGCCATAAACTCCGGCAGGGAAGAACTTAACGGTAGTGATTCCCAATGCGATAGCTGCCATAATTTCGGTAGGTGTAACACAGCCGGGGAAATAGGGAATATTGTTAGCAACGCAATATTTTGCAACATCCTCAGAGAGACCGGGAGAAACAATAAATTCTGCGCCTGCTTCGAGTGCCTTCAAGCATTGGTCGAGGTTAATAATTGTGCCTGCACCGATGCACATATCGGGATAAAGCTCTTTACCCAATTTGATAGCATCAGCCGCGCAAGGTGTGCGGAATGTAATTTCTGCGCAGGGAAGACCGCCCTTGCAAAGATCACCAAGGATATGTTCGGTTTCGGAAATGTCATTGATAACAACGACAGGGATAAATTTGAAGTCGTTTATCATAATATTCTCCTGTAAATTTTTATTTCTTTCATTATATCATAATCAAATTATTTTGTGAATAGAAAAAGTAAATATTTTTAAAAATTCTTGTTGCTATATAATTGTCATATTTTGGTAAAATTTGACAATAAAGTATAATTTTGTTATAATCAAACAAGATTGGAGGTGCTTGATTAATGTATTCAAAAAGAATCCTTCTGGCGATTTTGTCATTTGTTTTACTATTCACATTTTCTTCCTGTGGAAACGAGGATATAGAAGTTGTTTCGGTTTCTGTAGAAAGCGAAGCTTCCCACGAGGCTATCACCGAAAAGCCTAATATTCTTGTTGTTGGATGCTCAGATTTTAAAGGTGATTTCAATCCGTTTTTCGCGGAACCCCTCAGCGATAAAAATGTTATTGATATGATTTTCGACAAACTTTTGACATTTGACAGACAGGGAATCTTGATAGAAAAGGGTATAGATGGTGAAGAATCTTCCTATAACGGAAAGAAATATTCCTATAAAGGTTTATCTGATATTACTATAAAGTACAATAGCGATTTGACTGCTGTTGTGACGATTACCTTGAGGAATGACGTTAAATTCAGCGATGGGGAAGTTTTGAATGCAGATGATGTTATTTTCTCTATGTACGTCCTTGCCGATAAATCCTATAACGGTCCTATGACCTTTTATAATCTCCCAATAACAGGTATGTCCGATTACAGAAACGGTAAATCTAAGAGCATCGAAGGCATAACTAAGAAAAATGACAATACTATTGTAATTGATTTTGAATATTTAGATACCTCAATGCTTTTCTCTCTTTCTATTCCTATAGCGCCCTTGCATTATTACGGGGACGAGGATATGTATGACTATGATAATAATAAATTTGGCTTCAAAAAAGGAGATATATCTTCAGCTAATATAACAAATAACGAGCCTCTCGGAACAGGCTCATATAAATTCGATAAATATAAAAACGGTATTGTATATCTTGAAAGAAATAAAGACTATTATAAAGGTGAACCTAAAATTAGCTTTATTGAATTTCGAAGTGTTGACGAATCGGAACGTATACAAGGCATTCTTGACGGAGTAATACATATAGCGGATATCACTTTTAATAAATCTGCTGAAGAATCCATAAAAACAGTTAATGGAGGTTCTCTTGATGGCTCTGTATTGAGAACCTATGTTTATGATAATTTAGGTTACGGATATATCGGTATTTGTGCCGATACGGTTAAGGTGGGAACAGAGAAGGATTCAAATGAATCTAAATATTTAAGAAAAGCATTGGCAACTGTGTTCTCGGTTTACAGAGAAGATGCTATACAGGAATATTTCGGTGAAAGCGCAGAGGTTATCAATTATCCTGCTTCTAATTCTTTTTGGGCGGCGCCTAAGGTTTCCGACGGTTTCTACGAAATTGCTTTTTCAAAAAGTATAAATAATTTCGAAATCTATAAATCCGATATGACACAAGAGAAAAAATTTTCAGCCGCGTTAGATGCCGCGAAGGCATATTTGATTGCCGCAGGATACTATTATGACATTGAAACCTCAAAATTTATTGCCGCGCCCGAAGGATCGTCCATGACCTATGAAATTATGGTTTTGGGTGACGGGATAGGCGATCATCCTGCATATAAGATTTTTGAAAATGCGAAAACAGCCTTTGAAAAGCTTGGTTTAAAGCTTATTATTAACGATATCAAAGATTCACTACAGCTCTGGGATGCTTTGGATAACGGTAATTGTCAAATATGGGCTGCGGCTTGGGATAATTATTCCGACAACAGCATTTATCAATTATATCATTCCTCTAATATAGACGGTAACGGTGGAACAGATTCCAACGATTATGATATATCCGACAAGGAATTAGACAGTCTTATAGCCATGGCTTTCTCATCCACTGATCTTGAATTTAAGAAAACTGCTTATAAAAATTGCTACGAAATCATTTTGGATTGGGCTGTTGAGGTTCCATTGTATCAGCGAAAATCGGCTTTTGTTGTAAACAATTATTTTGTTGCCGAAGAAACAATGCTGTCAGATTATACAGCAAATTATACCTGGCATGAGGATATCATTAATTTGGATCTAAATGAGGTTTTGGCATAGAAATTAAGTAATTTAAGTTGAGTTTAAGTAAAATGCTTTAATGTAAAAGAAATTACAGATTAGGAGGTATATAATGAATATTCTGGTAGTTGATGATGAACGCCGTTTGGCAGACAGTATATGTGAAATATTCCGTTCTCAAAAATATAGTTGTGATGCAGTTTATAACGGTGAAGATGGATTGGCTTATGCCGAATCGGGTATTTATGATGTTATTGTTTTAGATATAATGCTTCCTAAGATAAATGGGTTTGAGGTATTAAAACAGCTTCGTGCCAAGAAAATAAGGACTCCTATAATTCTTCTTACGGCAAGAGATGAAATAAGCGATAAGGTCAAGGGCTTGGATTACGGCGCAGACGATTATTTAACAAAACCATTTTCAAAAGATGAGCTTCTCGCCAGAATAAGAGCTCTTTCCCGCAGAAAAGGGGAAGTTATTATCGATGAATTATCTTTTGGTGATTTGATACTGGACCTTAACGGTTATACCCTTTCCTGTAATAATAAAAGCGTTCGCATAGGACACAAAGAATTTGAAATACTTAAAATGATGCTTGGAAACCCGACGCGAATATTCTCAAAAGAGGATATAATTACAAAGGTTTGGGGATTCCTATCCGAAGCTGAGGATAATAATGTGGAGGTTTATATTTCATTTATCCGGAAAAAGCTTCAGTTCTTAAAATCGAAAGTCGGAATTACGACTGTAAGAAAGATCGGCTACCATCTTGATATGCAAAGGGATGAAAATTCTTGATACGCAAACTAAAAATCAAATTTATTCTTACAACAATGATATCTATAACCATAGTTATGGTTTCTGCATTCGCATTCCTCTATGTAAATACCGCAAAGGATCTTGAACAAAGCAGTATTGATGCCATGCACGATATTGCTCATTCCGACTACGGCGGAGCAGAAGGTATATTTCAGCATGGAGCCGAAAATAAGCCGAATTCTAAATCATATATTTCTACTTATACAATAGACTTAAACACAAAAACTAATACCTGCTATGTTGACGGTTTCGGTGATGTTGAAAATCTTTCGGAAGAGCAGATAGAATATATAAATTCTCTTATCCATACTGTTGGTAATCAAAATAGTCCCGAAGGTGTATTAGAGGAATATGACCTAAGATATTTTTGCACCGAAACGGTTGTTGGTTTAAGAATAGTTTTGCTGGACAAACGATATGAAGATGATAACCTAAATAAACTTTTTATATCGTTATTAACTGTTGGCATAGTTGCATTTGCGGCATTTTTGATAATTTCAATAATAGTTGCAGGCATAGCTGTTAAACCCGTTGACAAATCTATTAAACAACAAAAACAACTTGTTGCGGACATATCTCATGAATTAAAAACGCCTATTGCAGTAATTTCTACTAATACCGATATTATCCTATCACATGAGGATTCTAAGGTAAGAGATGAAAACAAATGGCTTGGATATATTAAGGATGAAACAGGAAGAATGACCGAGCTTCTCAATATGATGCTTTATCTCGCAAAGACCGATGAGGAAAACGGAAAGCTTGTTTTAGATGAGCTTGATTTAAGCAATTTGGCTTACGAGATAGCTCTTCCGTTCGAAAGTGTTTGCTTTGAAAATCGAAAGGAATTTGTTATCGATATTCAACCGGATATAATTATAAATGGCGAATCTGGCTCTATAAAACAGCTTATTGCAATTTTGCTGGATAATGCTGTCAAATATTCCAACGAAAACGGAAGGATAAGATTGACCTTATACGTTAACGGAGACAAGGCTGTTATTTCTGTTTTTAATACAGGCGAACCAATTCCCAAAGAAAGTATCCCCTTGATTTTTGACAGATTTTATCGTGTTGATAAGGCTCGCTCAAGAGAAAAGGGCGGAAGCGGTCTGGGACTGTCTATCGCAAAGCGAGTAATTGAAAACAACGAGGGAACTATTTCGGTATCGAGCGATGCTGAAAACGGTACGGTTTTTAACTGCTCCTTTAATATTGTTAAGAAGAAAAAAGAAAAAGGTAACAATCAGTTCACTTAATCAGCTTTAATAAAAGAATTTAAAACCTTCGAAAGGGCAACACTAAAGTTAGTCCATTTCGGAGGTTTTATATGTATAATAAAGTTGAAATATGCGGTGTAAATACTTCAAAGCTAAAGGTTCTCACAGAAAAGGAAAAAATGGAATTGCTTGTTAAAGCACGTTCGGGTAACAAAAATGCAAGAGAAGAGCTTATAAACGGAAATTTAAGGCTGGTTTTAAGTGTTATTCAATCCTTCAGAAACCGAAATGAAAATCCCGACGATTTGTTTCAGGTAGGCTGTATCGGATTAATAAAAGCTATCGATAACTTTGACCCTAATTTGGAGGTAAAGTTTTCAACCTATGCGGTTCCAATGATCATAGGTGAATTAAGAAGGTATTTAAGAGACTTTAATCCTATCAGAGTTCCGCGTTCATTGCGTGACCTTGCTTACCGTGCATTAAAGGCAAAAGAGCATTTGTCGTCAATATTGTCACATGAGCCGACGATTGAAGAAATTGCAAAAGAAATACAAGAGGACAGAAAAATGGTTACAAGAGCCCTTGAAGCCATTTCAGAACCGATTTCTATTTATGACCCTGTGTATTCCGATAACGGTGATTCTCTTTATGTGTTGGATCAAATAAAGGATGAAAATTCGAACGATGAATTATGGCTTGACAATATTGCCATAAACAGTGCAATTAAAACCTTGGGAGACAGAGAAAGAATGATCTTGTTGATGAGATTCTACCGTGGAAAAACCCAAACGGAAGTTTCCAAGGAAATAGGTATATCTCAAGCGCAGGTCAGTAGATTGGAAAAAACAGCATTGGAAAAAATGAGAAAGCAAATGAGCTGAATATTATGAAAATGTTACATTGACAAAGTGTTGTATATGGAGATAAAATGTAAAAAATGGTCAAGGAGCATAAAAATGAAGTTTAAAGAATTTCTTAACAAAAAGAAAATCGATATTTCTTGGAAAAATTATTTTGTTAATGCAATGGGCGCAATGGCTCAAGGTCTTTTTGCATCTCTCCTTATCGGTACAATACTCGGCACTCTCGGTAATTGGACAAATGCTTCCTTTCTTAATGAGATTGCTGCATTTGCGAAAAATGCCAATGTTTGCGGAGCGACCATAGGTATTGCAGTTGCCTATGCGTTAAAGGCTGAGGGCTTGGTATTGTTTTCTTCTTCTGTGGTTGGTGCTATCGGATATTCCTTCGCCACAGAAGGCACTACATATACAGCAGGACCTGCAGGAGCTTTTATTGCTGTTCTTGTGGCTTGTGAGCTGGGCAAGCTTGTTTATAAGGAAACCAAGGTTGACATATTGGTAACACCTTTGGTAACAATTCTTTCGGGCTATGCCGTTTCCTGGCTTTTGTGTCCTTGGATCGCTCGCGGAATGTATTATTTAGGTGAGTTTATTAACAAAACTACCGAGATGCATCCTTTTGTTATGGGTATTATCGTTTCGGTTGTTGTTGGTATTCTTTTGACTTTACCCATAAGCTCTGCCGCTATCTGCGCCATGATAGGTATAACAGGACTTGCAGGTGGTGCGGCAACAGTAGGATGCTGCTGCCAAATGGTTGGCTTTGCCGTAATGAGTTACCGGGAGAATAAAGTCGGCGGTTTGGTTGCCCAAGGATTGGGAACATCTATGCTCCAAATGGGTAATATTATCAAAAAGCCCATTATTTGGATTCCCACCATTTTGTCTTCGGCAATACTCGGTCCTGTTTCAACCATGATTTGTGAAATGACCAATACCGGCGTTTCTGCAGGTATGGGTACCTGCGGTATTGTCGGTCCTTTGGGTGTTATTGCCGAAAGCGATGTTTCATCTCCTCTGTTCTGGATAAGCTTGATATTGCTATGTTTCGTTTTTCCCGCATTACTCACATTGTTGTTTAGCGAAATTATGCGCAAGCTAAATTGGATTGAATACGGCGATTTAAAATTAGATTTGTAATTTGAATATAAAAAATACTATAACCGAATCGAGCTCAGTTATAGTATTTTTGTTTGATCTGCTATTTTTTGATTACGATTGTTTCTACTTCGGCTGTTTCTTTGGTCACAACGGATTTTTCATGTAATGAAAGAAGAAATATTGCCGCGCCTACAACAGCAAACATAAGGCTGATCGCCAAAAGCTTATAAAATACACCTGAATAGTCAACAAAAAGCTCTGATACATCGGAAGGAATAGTGTTGCGTAAATGAACCAACCAAAAATGCTTGTTGCTAAGTGCGCTGACAGAAAAACCGTTTTTAGCAATAAATTCAAAAACAATGCCCAAATATTGACCGATAGCGGTAAACAAAACAGTATTTATTGAAATAACAATGTATGCGCCGATTTCAGCTTTCTTAGAGAAAACTCTGTAGCCTATATATGCCAAAAGGGAAACGATAAAGCCTGTTGCACAGAAAATATATCTTATTTCACTGTTTCCTGTGGTATTAACAGCAGGAGAAAGCCAATAATACAAAACAAAATACAGAGCAACACCAATAAGGGAGAATAGGCAGGAGCCTAAAATACCCATGGGCAATTTTGAATTTTTCTGAGAATCGGAAGCAACAGCGCGGTTTTTAACCTCTTCAACTCTTTCGAGGGCACAATGATCGCACATTAAATAGTTTTCTTTTCCGTCTGTAACCTTTTTCGGGTTTCTTGTGCCGAATTTATTACCGCAGGAAGAGCAATATCCTGCGCCTTTGATCTCATTTTCAATAAGCAATGTAATGCATCTGTCAATAAGCTTCAGGAAAACGGGAACGGTACCTGTAGAAAATACACGCATACCGTCCTCCGAAAGGGAATAATCACAGACAGCATATTCCTCCAATTCTGCAGAAAAGGTTTCAGACATATCGTACCTTTTCAGCACATTTTCTTCGTTGTCGGAAAATTTAAAGTTGAAATACGCAACCTTTTTTCCTGCCGATTCATAAACGGTTACCAAATAACCGCCGTATAATGCATATACATGGTTTTTATCGGAATTGGGATATTCTGCATAGCTGAAACCAAGCTCTTCCAAAGCTTTGGTAAGACTCTTTGTTATCATTTATAAACTTCCTAAAAACATATTTTATATTATAATAGCATTTAAAAAGGCTCTATTGGTTAATAATTTGTTAACATTTTTCATTTTAAACGACTATTTCAATTAATGAGCATAAAACAAACCCCAATATAAAGGAATAGGTTTCTTGCTGATATTCATTTATAGCTTTTAATAATAGCTTTGAGAAGATAAATGAACCTGATAAAACACCGATAACTAAAGGAATTAAGAAATATAAATCCATACTTGATATTGCATCAAGTGTTCTTTCATATAATCCAAAAAACAAAAGCATATAAGAAAAGCTGATTGCAGGTAAAACAAGAGCGATAGATAACAATATGCCTATTAATATAATTCCAATGATACCCATATCTTCGTTTGAAAATTGAAAATATATTGTAATATAGGAAATTGAGAATGCTATAAAAACACCTGAAAATACAGAAATGACCTTTTTTACTGTACAATTAAATCTAAGTGTCTTTTTGACGAAAATAATTGTGCTGATTAATGAGATAAAACAAAATATGTAATTTGATAAGACAGGGAAGTGTACACAAAAAAATTTTATAGGGTATACAGATGTGCATATACCTAAGATTATCCCTATACCAATGGGAGAGATAAATTTCAATGAACCAAAAAAGTTTTTGAATATATTTGAAAATGCATATAAAAGACCTTCAAAAACTCCAGTTACAATAGCTGCTGTTCCACCGCTTACTCCGGGTATCAGCGTCCCTACTCCGATGAAAATTCCCTTTGATATTTTGATAATCCAATCCTTAATACTGCTCAATCGATTCACACACTTTCATATGGTAAAATTGTATTATGAAAATATTGTATAAAGTATTGACAAAAAGTGAAAATATATGTATTATCTATTTGTTATATATTATTTATATATAGCAGTATATTAAATTATTCGGAGTAAAGAATTGAACAAACTTGAAAACAACGCGCTTTTGCGTCTTCAAAACATTTCCGTCAAGTTTGACGATGATCAGATCCTTGATGATCTGAGCCTTGATATCAATGAAAAAGAGTTCGTCACTCTTTTGGGACCTTCGGGTTGCGGCAAGACTACAACCTTGCGTATACTCGGCGGTTTTGTGACGCCGGATAGCGGCGATGTTTTGTTTGAAGGAAAACGTATAAACGACGTTCCTTCTTATGAGAGACAGATAAATACTGTTTTTCAAAAATATGCTCTTTTTCCTCACCTTAATGTGTATGAAAATGTCGCATTTGGTCTGCGTGTGCAGAAAAAATCCGAAAAAGAGATTCAAAAGACTGTTCATGAAATGCTTGAGCTTGTTAATCTTAAAGGATTTGACAGACGCAATGTTAATTCATTAAGCGGCGGACAACAGCAAAGAGTTGCTATTGCACGCGCTCTTGCGGTGAAGCCTCGCGTTCTTTTGCTTGATGAACCCTTGGGGGCTTTGGACCTGAAGCTTCGTAAGGATA
This sequence comes from uncultured Ruminococcus sp., assembly GCA_964650045.1. GTDB lineage: Bacteria > Bacillota > Clostridia > Oscillospirales > CAG-382 > Coliplasma. The sequence continues at coordinate 23,555 of CAZYRT010000006.1, read as the reverse complement.
TGCAAAACGAGCTTAAAGGAATCCAACAGCGCTTGGGCATTACTTTTGTATATGTAACTCATGATCAGGAAGAAGCCCTCTCGATGTCCGACACCGTTGTTGTTATGGATAACGGACGTATTCAACAGATTGGCACTCCTTTGGATATTTATAACGAGCCCGAAAATGCTTTCGTTGCCGACTTTATCGGCGAAAGTAATATTGTTGACGGCATCATGCTTGAGGATTTCGAGGCATCTTTCGCAGGTAAGACCTTCGATTGTCTTGATAAAGGCTTTGGTAAAAACGAGCCGGTTGACGTTGTTATCCGTCCCGAGGATGTTGACGTTGTTCCTATCGAAAAGGGAATGCTTTCGGGTGAAGTTACTAGCGTAACCTTTAAAGGTGTTCATTTCGAAATTATTGTTGATATCAACGGCTTTAAATGGATGATACAAACAACTGATTTTGAGCCCGTGGGCGCAAAAATCGGCTTGTATATTGAGCCAGATGCTATTCACATCATGAAGAAGAGCGAATATTCCGGTGTGTTTGGCGACTATAGCTCATATAGTGATGAGCTTGAAAAATTATCAGAAAATACAGAGGCAGAGGATGAATAAGCGTTCATCCCTCATTCAAAGGTTTGTTGCTGCGCCTTATATCGTGTGGGCGGTTATGTTTATCGTTATCCCTCTGATAATGGTATTGTATTATACCTTCACAGACAGCAACGGTGAATTTACCTTTGACAATATTCTAAGCCTAGGCGAGCCGGAATATGTTGCCATATTTGTTCGCTCGGTTGCCTATGCGTTTATAGCTACGGTTGTTTGTGTTGTTTTGGCTTTTCCTCTTGCATATTTTATCTCTCAAGCAAAAGCGACCACACAAAAAACAGCTATCATGCTTATCATGCTTCCTATGTGGACCAACCTTATTATAAGAACCTTTTCTTTGAGCAATATTATTGCTGATGAAGGTGTTATAAATACCTTGCTGGAACCCTTGGGAATGTCTATAAGCTTGATAGACAGCCCCTTTGCGGTTATTTTGGGAATGATATATAACTATCTGCCTTTCATGGTTTTGCCTATTCATACCGTTATATCAAAGCTTGATAAGCACGTTATAGAGGCTTCTCAGGATCTTGGATGTAATAGATTTATGGTTATAACAAAGGTTATTTTGCCTTTGTCTAAAAGCGGTATTGTTTCGGGGATAACCATGGTATTTGTTCCTGCAATCAGTACATTTTATATTTCACAAAAGTTGGGTGGAACTAACAGCCGTCTTATTGGTGAAGAAATCGAGGCTGCTTTCATGAGCAGCGGTAACCAAAATTTCGGCAGCGCAATTTCCTTAGTTTTGATGATCTTAATAATGCTTTCTATTGCAGTTATGAATAAGTTTTCTGACGATGAAGAAGGGGGAGGAATGATATTATGAAAAAGCTCTCCAAAATATATATGTTTGTTATATTTTTCCTTCTCTATGCGCCGATACTTGTCATGGTATTTTTCTCCTTTAACTCAACCGACAGTTTGAGCGTTTTTGAAAGCTTCTCAATGAAAAATTATCGGGAAGTATTTAAAAATTCTGAGGTTATAGGTGCTTTTAAAAACACATTGATACTTGCGGTTTCGACAGCTTGCATTTCAGGTGTTTTGGGTACTGCTGCCGCTGTGGGTATCAGTAGGATGAAAAGTAAATATATTCGTAACAGCATCCTATCTGTTACAAATATACCTATGATGAACCCCGATATTGTAACAGGCGTTTCTCTTATGCTTTTGTTCGTTTCGGCAGGTGCTATTATAGGGTTGCAATCCACTCTCAGCTTTTGGACTCTTCTCATTGCCCATGTAACCTTTAGCTTGCCCTATGTTATCCTTTCGGTTTTGCCTAAGATAAAGCAAATGGATAAGCATTTAACAGAAGCAGCCATGGATCTTGGGTGCAGACCGCTCATGTCATTTTTTAAGGTGGAGCTTCCTTGTATAATGCCCGGTGTTGTTTCGGGTATGCTTATGGCGTTCACTCTTTCCTTGGATGACTTTTTAATAAGCTATTTTGTAACAGGAAGCGGATTCCAAACTTTGCCTATCTATATTTATTCCGCAGTTAAGAGAGGTGTGAGACCTACTTTGTATGCGGCAAATACTATTATTATTCTTGCTGTACTAGTGTTGCTGATAGTAATCAATTTTGTCGGCGACAGAGATACTAAGCCTAAATCAAAAAGGGGATAAAGAATTGAAAAAGAATTTGTCTCTTATTCTTGCGCTTCTGTTTATGATGACTTTTTTATTGACAGGATGCGGCGAATCTGAAGAAATTGAAATCGAATATGCCGATTCAACTCTATCCATTGATTATTCAAAATACGCAGGAACCGAAGTTAAAGTTTATAACTGGGGATATTATATATCCGACGGTTCTGACGGTACTATCGATGTTAATGAAGAGTTTGAAAAGCTGACGGGCATCAAGGTAATTTATGATAACTACGATTCAAATGAAAGTCTTTACGCCAAGCTTTCAAGCGGCGGTGCCGATTATGATGTTGTAATTCCTTCGGATTATATGGTCGGCAGACTTATAAACGAAGGTTATCTTGCCGAACTTAATTTTGACAATATTCCCAATTATAAGTATATTGATGAAAAATATAAAAATACCGAATACGATCCTGAAAACAAATACAGTGTCCCCTATAATGTAGGCATGGTAGGTGTTATCTATAATACATCCATTGTTGAGGAAACTCCTACGAGCTGGTCTCTTATGTGGGATGAAAAGTATGACGGAAAGATTTTGAACTTCAATAACTCCCGTGATGCATTTGCTATCTCCCAGTTTTATCAAGGTATCGATATAAACAGCGAAGATAAAGCAGATTGGGATAAAGCCTTGAACAAGCTTTTGGAACAAAAGCAAATTTTGCAAAGCTATGTAATGGACGAGGTTTTCAATAAAATGGAAAGCGGCGAGGCTGCCGTTGCTCCTTATTACGCAGGTGACTTTTTCACCATGTACGGCAATAATGATGATCTTGCATTTTATTATCCCGAAGAAGGCACCAATATTTTTATTGATGCCGCCTGCGTTCTTAAAAATGCAAAAAACAAAGAAGCCGCAGAGTTATATATCAATTTTTTGATGGATCCCGAAATTGCTAAAGCTAATGCCGAATATATGTATTATGCTTCTCCCAATACAGCGGTTGTTGAGGATGAAGAATATATAGAATTTCTTGGAGAGCTTCATCCTGATGCCTATGAGATATTATATGAAGCTCCCGAAACGGTATACACCGATTCATTTGTTGACCTTCCCGATGAAATAAAGGTTTATATGACCGAAAAATGGACTCATCTTGGCGCAACAGCTACAGAAGACAGCGGAAATGAAATTGTATATATAATATGCATTATTCTGCTGATAATAATTTTGTCGTGGTTCATTTTCAGCAGTATCAGAAAGGGAAAACGCGCATTGCTTTACGATTGATTTTTGTGAATAGAGGGCTGTGTAATCTATAATTGCACAGCTCTATTTTCATAAATTGTTTTAGGTTTGTTTATATATACCAAGTTCAATACTCTTGACAATGTGAGCTATAAATTATATAATCATAAGGAATATAATTGTTGTTTGGAGGTTTTCCAATGAAAAGAATAATAGCAGCGGCTGTAATAGCAGCTATTTTGATTTTATCGTTAGTGTCGGTTTCTGCTGAAGGTGATACTGTTGCAGGTCTTGATGTAAGCTATACTGTTAAGGATAACGGTAACATTCTGATTAATGCATCAATCGTTGATATAACAGATCCCTCGGGTCTTTCGGGTTTAATATATTATGTTAAATTCAATACGAGACTTATAGAATATGTTTCTTCTGATGTTCCTGTGCCTTCCGCGTGGGAATCTTTGGTTTCTTATGATGCGGTAGATGCTCTTTTTTTCAATGAAGGCAATGATTTTTGTTGGTTGGAATTTGTTTCATATAGCGGTTATACAATAAAAGCTGATAATCAATTGCGACTTCAAATTGAATTAGAACCTATTGTAACCAATGTAGACCTTAAAATTGAGTTTGTTTGCGATTCATTATATAACGATTCTCCTTCTCTGGAGCCTTTAAATGGTACTTCAAAAACTCTTACAATTAAGAAATCGGATTTAAAACCTGTTGTTGGTTCCTCCTCCGAGATTAAAGAATCTTCGGAAGCAATTTCTTCCGAAATCGATATTACATTGGATATTCCCTTTTCTGAGCCGTCTTTCGAGCCTAGCATTGATGAGTCTTCTATCGAATCTAGTGACGTGGAAATCCCTGCAGAATCCTCTGCAGAAGAATTTCCTAATATTTCCATAGGTGAGTTTATACCTTCCGAAGACGAATCTTCTGATGAAGTAATAACATCTCCCGAAGAGGTCGTTTCATCTGAGGGAAATATTTCATCTGCAGAATCGTCTAATGAAGATATTTCCGCGGAAATTTCATTTGATATCAATAACGAATCCTCTTTGGATGGAGCATCCTTAGATACAAGCGAAGCTTCCGAAACAGCATCTTATGAATCTGATATTGCATCACAAGATTCAACCTCATCGGTTAGCGACGAAATCGAAAATTCAGATGATGAAAAGGATGAGGATAAGGACGAGGACAACAACGACAAAGACAAGAATAGCAATAGTTGGGTTTGGATAATCATATCGGTTGTTGCTGTTGTAATAATCGGTGTCGCTGTTACTGTGGCTATTCTTCTCAGAAAGAAGAAGGTGAAGTAATGAAACGTTTTTGCAGCGAAAATTCTCCGATCATAGTTAAATTTATTTTAACTCATATAGTAATGTCATTGCTTGGCATTATGGTGGGCTTGGCGGTAATTGTTATCGGTGGCCCCACCAGTGCTTTGACGATTGTAAGTAGCATTTTTACAATCGGATTCTTGTGCTTTATGCACTATGATGATATGTATTTCTATGCAGTAAAAGAAGGCATCCGTCTTCGAGCAGAAGGCAAAAAAATCGATGTTTTCAAAGGGCTAAAGGTAACCTTAATAGCATATTCTCCTGTGATTTTGGTGGGAATTGTTGCCATCATAATTGATTTGGCTGCAGGAGGTGTTGAAAATGCTTCTCCTATCGCTTTGCTTGTTTACTATATAATGCAGGGTAGTTATTTAACCTTGTATGGTGTACGCGAAGCCATTGGTGTCACTGGTTATGTAATTGTAACACTTCTTCCTGCCATAATCGTAAGCTCATTAGGATATGCTTTTGGAGTGCAAGATAAAACCCTCAGAGGCATACTTGGATTCCAGGTCAAGCCTCCTTATGACGGACCTATGGAAAGAAAGCCCAAAAAATAAATATTAGTAATAGTTGAGTTTGATACGCATATAATCTTACAAATGCAATTTGTGAGGTTAATATGCGTTCGAACATTTTTAGAGAAGCAAAAATCAGTTTATGCATCTTGTCTTTGGTGTTGGCATTTGCAACGGTGTTTTATTTTATAGCCTCTATGTTTACCTCAATGGGCTATGAGGGCTTTAAAAAAGCAAGTGTTGATATATCAGATAAAGAGGATTTGATAGTTATTATCGATCCCGGTCATGGCGGCGAAGACCCCGGTGCAGTTGCAAATAATCTGATAGAGAAAGACCTTAACCTTGAAGTTGCAGGTTATTTAAATGAATTTTTGAAGGTCTCGGGTTATGCATCGGTTATGACAAGAACCGAAGATATACTTCTTTATAACCAAGGTGAAGAAGATAAAAAGAAATATTATGATGTTCGTAATAGGGAAGCCATTGCCGAAAGCTACGATAACTCTGTTTTTGTGAGCATTCACATGAATAAATTTGCTCAAGAGGATTGTAAAGGGCTTCAGGTTTTTTATTCAAGCAATAACGAAAACAGCATCAAGCTTGCCGAAGCTATACAAAATAGTATAGCTCTTCTTCAGCCTGATAATGACCGAAAGATAAAAATAGGAAACGACGCCATTTATTTGATGGAAAATTTAGAAATTCCTGCTGTTTTGGTTGAATGCGGATTCCTGTCAAATGAAACAGAAGCTTCTCTTCTAAAAGATAAAAATTATAAGCTAGCAATTGCTATTTCCTTGTATTGCAGCATTTCGGAATATGCGGAGTCAGATAAATGAAAAGCGAATTTTATTGTGAAAATTGCGGATATGTAGCATCAAAATGGTATGGCCGATGTCCTCAATGCGGCGAATGGAACACTTTTGCCGAACGTGAGGAACAGTTGGTAGCTTCCCCTAAAGCAAAAAAAGCAAAACCTAATAATGCTATGATAACCGATACTCCCAAGGCAAAAAAGATTAAAGATATTTCCTTTGCCGAAAAGGAAAGAATCACAACAGGAATCGGTGAATTTGACAGAGTTTTGGGCGGAGGCTTGGTTTCGGGCTCGGTTGTCCTTTTATCGGGGGAACCGGGAATAGGGAAGTCCACCCTTCTTTTGCAAATATGTCGAAAATTAGGAGATAACGGCAGAGTTTTATATATTACAGGTGAAGAATCCTCTGCTCAAATTAAAATTAGATGTAGGCGCTTGGGTGTAGATAACGACGATATATATATTCTAAGCGAGAATAATATTGAAAGCGTTATTGCAGAAATAAATACGTTACAGCCCGAAATCGTTATAATTGACTCCATCCAAACAATGTATGACGAAAGTTATCCGTCCTCTCAAGGCAGCATCACCCAGGTCCGACAATGCGCTTTGCGCTTAATTTCCAAAGCAAAAGAAGATAACGTTTCCATGCTTCTGGTTGGCCATGTAAATAAAGAAGGTGCAATTGCGGGACCCAAGGTTTTGGAACACATGGTAGATGCCGTGTTGTATTTCGAAGGCGATAAACAGCATGCCTATCGTATTATAAGAGCTGAAAAAAACAGATACGGCTCAACAAATGAGATAGGTGTTTTCGAAATGAATGAGGATGGATTAACTGAAATAGAAAAACCCTCGGAAATGCTGTTGTCACAGCGCCCCAAGGGTGTACCGGGAAACTGTCCTGTTTGTGTTATGGAAGGTAGCCGCCCTATAATAGCCGAAATTCAATGCTTGGTAACGCAAACTGTTTATCCATCGCCGAGAAGAATGTCTTCCGGAATAGATTACAACAGAACGGCATTGCTTCTTGCGGTATTGGAAAAGCGTCTTGGTATGAAGTTTTCTACACAAGATGTTTATGTAAATGTTGCTGCAGGTATGCGCCTTTTGGAGCCTGCCTGCGATGCTGCTTGCGCTATGGCAATGATATCTACATATAAGAATGTTCCAATGCCCGAAGATCTTATAGTATTCGGTGAGATTGGACTAGCAGGAGAATGCAGATCAGTTGCTAATACTGTGCAAAGAATAAATGAAGCTATTCGCCTTGGTTTTAAACGAATAGCGTTGCCTTACAGAAGCATTAATAATCTACCAAAATACAGCGGTGTTGAAATTTTACCATTGCGCGGTGTTTACGATTTACTAAAGCTATTAGACGCCTGAATTCATAATTTGTTCATATTTCGAGGTTAAAGTATGGAAAGACATTGTATACCTTATATAGCAAAGTCGCGGGTAAAAAAGGCTTTGATATCACAAATATTACCCGAGGATATTAATTCCGAACTCATCGATATGGGTATAAAAACATACAGATTAGGGAGAACGCCTAACATAAAAAGCGAGCTTGGCTACCATCCCGACATTTTGATAAATAACTTCAGAGTCGGACATTGGATGTGCGAATTTGATGCAAAATATCTTCCCAAAGATTTGCCGAGAAGCATTTTCCATGAATCAGAAAATACGCTCTCTGATATGTATCCGTTTGATTGTTTATTTAATAATTTCAGACTCGGAAAAGCCTTGATATGCGGAAGAAGCGTTGATTATCTTATACAGTCTTATGCACAATACGATGAATACAGAATCATATATGTAGCGCAAAACTACACAAAATGTTCTTGTATTCCTATAAACGACCATGCTGTAATAACTTGTGATGTATACATAGGAAAAACTCTTCGAGAAAACGGTTACGATGTATTGACTGTAAAAGATACTGACGAAATAGGTTTAAGAGGCTTTAGCCATGGATTGATAGGCGGTTGTGCAGGAATGCTTTCCGAAAATCTGCTCGGATTTACAGGAGATTTGAATAAGTATAAATATGGCAATGATATAAGAAATTTCTGCGCTAATCATCATGTGGATGCGTTTTCACTTACTTGTAGACCTATGTATGACTATGGCGGAATACTTCCTGTAACAGAATGGATTCCAAAGGATGAAGAAGATACATCGGTAGACTGCGGCTTTTGAACACAGTCTACCGTTATATTCTTTCTTCCCTTTAATAGTTAAAATTTTTATTTTATACAATTGGTGCGAACGGCAGAGACGTGAAAAAATTAATTTTCTTTGTCCCCTGCTTGAAATTTTTTATTAATGTAGTGGGTTTTATTATGAACGAATTTAAAGCTGTTTCCTTAGAAAAATCTAAAGGACGTATTCTTGTAACAAGTGATATACATGGACATTTTGATCATCTTATGCAATTGCTCAAAATAGCTGAATTTAGTTCCGATGACATTTTGATTGTTAATGGTGATATTGTTGAAAAAGGTCCCCAAAGCCTTGCTGTTGTACGATATATTAAGAGTCTTTGTGAGGCTGGTCGCGCAATAGCGCTTATGGGTAATGTTGATAATCGTTTTCTATGGCAGTTGGATAATATAACCGATTATAATAGCGCTAAAGACTTTTTGAATTATTTGTTCTATATGCGTGATTGGATCGGTACATCGTTTTTTGACGAAATGTCTGCCGAAGTAGCTAAAATACCGACAACGGTTGATGAGCTTATCCATGTTCTTGATGTTGTTAGATCTCGTTTTATTCCTGAATTAGAATTTATTCGTGATTTACCTACCATGCTGGAAACGCCAAATTATATATTTGTTCATGGTGGAATCCCCGAGTCCGAACAATCGTTTGTTGAGAAAACATTCGAAAGTGTAAATAGGCATAAGTGTATTAAATTTGACCGTTATTTGGATTATGTTCATGATAATAAACTTGAATTTGAGCGTAATATAGTTGTTGGACATTGGCCTGTCGTTAATTATAATGCTTCTATTAGGATAATGAACCCTATAATTGACAAGGAAAGTAAAGTTATTTCTATTGATGGTGGTTGCGGTATGAATCGGGATGGTCAGTTGAATTTGCTTGTTTTACCTCATTTGAATTGTTCAATCGATTCTATAGAATGCTGTTATTTTGACGGCTTCCCTACCTGTTATGCTTTAACAGATCAATCCCCTTCTGATAATTCAATTAATATAAGCTATAATGATAATGTAGTTCGCATTTTGAACATCGATAATGATTCTGTTATGGTTGAGCATATTGCCAACGGTGCTCAATTTTGGCTCCCTATCGATTATATCCAAAATATCCACAACATTTCAGTAGGTGATACATCAACAACAGCTTCTTGCACAAATCATCAATTGGCTGTCTCAAACGGCGATTTGCTGTCTATAATCAGAGAAACCTCACATGGATTTTTAGTAAAGAAAAACGGAAGCGTTGGTTGGTATTACGGTAAAATTGAAATGATATAGCAAAAGGAGCCATCTGGGCTCCTTTTTTGATTTAATATTAAATTTCTCTGTCTGCGAACACTTGCTCTTCCATTTCATAGGGAGCCACGGGACGTTCCTCGGGATGCTCGTCATAATAGGGGTCGATAACATATTTCTTAACAACAGGATAAGCGCAGTAAACGCCGATGTATGTTAAGAAAGCGAAAGTAAACATACAGAACATGATAATTGCGACCTGAGGCAACAGGATATATATATATACATATATCACCAGGAACACAATTGTACCGGCAAGCGCGGCAAGATTTCTTTTAATACCTAGAGAAACCAATAAGAACGAATTTTTAATTATCTTAAAGGTTGACATCTTGCAGGTCACAAGCTGAAGATACATATAATATCTCATCATATAGTACAAAACAGTTAAAAGTATGGATGCATAGAAGAAAATCAAATACATCATACCGCTGTTGGCCATTGAACTATACATGATAATATCATAAATAAGAATAAACAGCAGACCGATGTCTAATATACCGATGACAATTCCCTGCTTGAAATTAGTTTTGATAGCATAGAAAAAGTCGTGCCATGTATCAATATGCTCGCCAGTACAGATGTTTCTCATGTTGTAAACAAGACCAATTGTTGATATTCCAAATGTGAATATCAACACCAATCCCGAACACATAAGACCTATTGAAATATCCGAAAGCACAGGGCTATAGACCGAAGAACAATAGACACTGATTAATGTAGCAATACCGGGACCGCTTTCGTTTTTTGCAATTGCAGAGACTTGGGCATAAAGAGGATTAGCAGCAGAAACTGTTTCGTCATTAAAGGTGCCTGTTATGCCTAAAAGAGCTACGAAAAAGAAAATATTACATAAAGAAAATATCAAGTTTGAACCCGAAAATTTGCCTAATTTCATTTTTAATAGCTTAAAAAAGAAAGTAAAACCAAGCTTCTGGTCATATTCTACTTGTTTTTTACTGATACCTTTATCGTTCCGGTTATTAGTTCCGGAAAAAAAATTATAAATCTTTCCCATTTTGTATCCTCATGCACGCGGGTGAAATTTAATAAAACTGTTTTTCATTTTTTCTTTTAAGAATTGGGCGTATCTTTGAGTAGAAGCGATATCGGAATGTCCTAATATTACTTGAATATCATGTATATCTGCACCGTTTTCAAGCAAATGAGCAGCAAATGAATGGCGCAAGGTATGTGGAGTTATGGAAGCCTTGATATTAGCATTTTCAGCATATCCTTTAAGAATCTTCCAAAATCCCTGTCTTGTCATTCGTTCTCCGGCTATATTAACAAACAAAGAATGCTCATTGGGGTCTGTAACCAACAGCTTGCGGGATTTTTCGATGTAAAGAGAAATAGCCTTAGCCGCAACGGGATATATCGGAATAAAACGTTCCTTTTCGCCTTCTCCACAACGAATAAACGACAATTGAATATTTACATCATCGATCTGCAGACCTACCAATTCAGAAACCTTAATACCGGTTGCATAAAGTATCTCTAGCATCGCCTTATCGCGCATACCTTTTATATCACTTGTATCGGGCTGTGACAAAAGAAGGTCAACATCCTTTGAACTGAGTATGGACATCCCCTTCTTTTCTGCCTTATCATTGTGAACTGCTCTGGCAGGATTGCTTTCGCAGATTCCCAAAGCAATGAGATACTGAAACAATCCGCGCAAAGAAGAAAGAGTTCTGCTTACAGAGGATGAAGAAAGCCCCTTTGAAACCAAATGTATCTTGAAATCTTCAATGGTCTCGGTATCTATATCGGAAATATCTCCAACGTGAAGGTCCTTTGCATAATCCGCAAACTTATAAAGATCGCGCTTATATGCCTGAAGTGTATTACCGGAGGCACTTTTTTCATCCTCAAGATATTTCAGATAATTATTAAGTTGTGACATTATATTATTATTTTCACAACCGGTCATTTAAAAATCCTACCAATCAAACATTATAATACAAATAAAATAAGAAATAAATCAAAAATATTGAAATACATATAAAGAATATGTGAACAACAAGAGGTTTTATCTCGAAAAGTTGTTGTTTTCCATAAACTGCTCTATTAGAAAAACAAAACAACTCAAGTAAAAACAATAAAAGAGCAAAGGAAATTACTAATAGTATGAAAATTTTTGCAACCGAACCGAGTTTTCCACCTTGTGTGGCAAATTCGTTCAAATAATATTCAATTCCAAAATTGAATCCGATAAATGTAACTGTTATCAAAGTTACGATTTTGCCGAAAACTGTAAAACTGAAAATAACATTGAAAGTAAGGATAACCAATATTTTTTTAAATTCCAAAAAATCGGAGTTAATGAATATACTGTTATCTTTAATTGATAAGCAAAAACCTAAAAATTCAAAGACTATGTATAAACAGATAAACAGAAATAGTTCATTTCGGTAATTCACCGATACTGAAATTAAATGTTTACTAATAAAAGTTTTTAACCTTGTAAATGATTTTCCGGTTTCTTTAGGAACATATAAAGTTAAGGCCTGAGTATCCTTGTCCATAACATCACCAATAAAGGTTTATGCAGACAAATTCAAATTAATTACAATTCCTCTGAAATCTCGTTGGCTCGTTTTGTGCAAGCGTCCATTGCGCGTTCAACAGAGCCCACAAAATCATCATTATAAAAAGAGTTTAAAGCTGCAAGCGTTGTTCCATTAGGAGAGCTTACATTGGAAATCAGCTGTTCAATGGATTCATCACTATTCTCGATCATCTTGACTGAACCCTTGATTGTTTTAAGTATCAAAGGTAATGCGGTGTTGGCGTCAATGCCTTGCTTCTCTGCAGCGACCATCATAGCTTTTACAAAAAGATAAACATAAGCAGGCGAAGAACCTTGAACCGAAATTATAGGATTCATAAGCTGTTCTTCCACAACGGCTACATGAGCTATTGAAGACATCATTCTGCAAAAATTCTCGAACTGTTTTGCGGTCACACGTTGGTTTCTTGTGACAGCAAGAACGCCTTCTCCAACCATAATAGGTGTGCTTGGCATGGTTCGGATAACAGCAAGCTCAGCATTTGCGGATTTCTCAATATGTTCAATAGAAACAGAAGCGGCGAAGGAGACAATCAAAGCCTTGTTCAAAACACCTTCGATTGCCGCAAGCTGTTTCATCACATTGGAAACGATCCCGGGCTTTACCGCTAAAAATATCACATCAGCATCCTTAGCAGAAGCAACAATATCCAATGAGGTGTTTATACCGAGCTTTTCAAATCTTTCAAATTTATTTGAATTTCGGTTATAAACTGTTATATCAGATGCTTTAACAGAACCCGAATTAGCAAGCCCGCAAGCAACTGCGTTTGCAATATTCCCGCTTCCTATAAAAAGCAATTTTTGGCAATATTTAGATTGATGTGACATATTATGTACCTCTAATTTTTCAAGGGTGCAAGAAATATAATAATATAATTTCTTCATATTTTCAAGTGTTTTTCAGCATTTTCTCGAAAATTGTTCATTATCAACAATAATTATGTAAACATAATTATGTAAACTATAGCAACCAATGCCCCATGTTGTGTGTCTTCAGTTGACGCATGACAATATATAGTTTTTTCAAAAATATAATTTGTATATATTTTTATCGCTTGCCGGACAAATGTTTGTTTTCTTTTTTGTGAATTATCAATTAATTTGTTGAAAAAAGTATTATTTGATGATATAATTTCTTCATGGAGGTATGCTATGAAAAAATTAATTTCTTATTTTTTGATTCTCTTGCTTATCGTTACTTCCCTGCCCTTGCTTACATCAGCTGACGAAGTTAACGATTCTGATATAGCAATTGTTTTTACACATGATTTACATTCCCATATAGATTCATTTATGCTGGACGGCAGTTCTTCGGGTGGATTCCAAAGAATCAAAACAGTTATTGATGAAATAAGGGATATGTATAAAAATACCATCGTTGTTGATGGTGGTGACTTTTCTATGGGAACCTTGTTCCAAACTGCCTTTTCCACATCGGCTATTGAATACCGTATGATGGGATATTTAGGATATGAAGCGACCACATTCGGAAACCACGAATTTGATTATGGCTTTGATGCAGTAAAGGAAATGATTTCTGTTGCTAAGTCTACTAATGAATATATCCCTCCTATTCTGTGCGCTAATATAAATACCGCTAAAAGCGGATACACCGATAATGACCTTTCGGCGATGAATATAAAGGATTATGAAATTTTTAAAAAAGGTGATTATATTATCGCTGTTTTTGGTGTTCTTGGCAGAGATGCTGCAGAGTTGTCATCTGCCTCAAATCTTGTGTTCGACGATTTTATCGAAACGGCTAAAATAACCGTTGATGAAATAGACAGACTTTATTCTCCCGATTTGGTAATATGCCTTTCTCACAGCGGTACGGGCGATACTGTTGATGACGAGGATATAGAGCTTGCAAAAAAGGTTGAAGGTATTGATATTATCATAAGCGGCCATACTCATACCACATTAAATGAGCCTATTATCGTAAATGACACAATTATAGCATCCTGCGGTGAATACGGCGAAAATGTTGGTAAGATTATCGTTACCCCGAATGACGGTAAAGTCGATTTGATTTCCTATTCTCTTGTTAAAATAGATGATGCCATTCCTGCAGATAAGACCACATCCGAAAAGATCAAATCTATGAGCAAGGATGTTGATGAGTACCTTGAAAAATTCGGTTATTCATCTGCCGATCAGGTTTTAGCATACAGCCCTTTTGATTTTCCTGAGCAGTCAATTATGAGTGATAAATTGGCTGAACAGCCTTTGGGAAATCTTATAAGCGATTCCTATATTCACGCAATCAAATCCTCCGAAGGGGATAATTATGTTCCTGTAGATGTTGCTGTGGTTCCTGTAGGAGTTATCAGAGCATCTATCGATAAAGGTCATATAACCGTTTCTCAGGTCTATGAAATCAGCTCTCTCGGAATCGGTAATGACGGAGTTGCAGGATATCCTCTTTGCTCTGTATATCTTTACGGAAGCGAGCTTTGGTCTTTAGCAGAAATCGATGCAAGTGTTTCGGGCATAATGTCCTATGCACAGCTTTATTGCTCTGGATTAGGTTATTCCGTAAATACAAATCGAATGTTTATGAACCGGGTATACGATTGCTGGTTGATTGGCGAAAACGGTGAAAGAATAGAGATTGAAAAAGATAAGCTTTACAGAGTGGTTTCCGGACTCACCTCTGCCGAAATGCTTGGCACCGTAAAGGAAAAATCCTTCGGCTTATTGGAGCTTACTCCCAAGGATTTCCAAGGTAATCCTATAACCGATTTTAATGACCATATCGCCACATCAAACGGCACGGAAATTAAGGAATGGAAAGCCTTAGCAGATTATCTTGCCTCATTTCCGGAAGGAGATACAGGAGTTTCTACCGTTCCTATGAAGTATGCCTCAACAATGAACAGAAAGATAATCAACGCGAAATTCAGCTTTAACGAGGTTTTCTGTAATTGGAATTATATCACATGGGTGGCTTTCGCTGTTGTAAATGCGGTGTTGCTATTTATCATTTTTATTATTACAGCGGTTATTAAAAGAAAACGCAAAAACAAAGCGAGATCGCTTCTTAACAAAGGTGCTTGATACGGAGAAGAGTATGCGTGAAATAGTTATAAAAAAGAATGATTCAGGTCAGCGCCTTGATAAATTCCTTACGAAAAAATTCAAAAATCTTCCTATATCAATGATGTATAAGCTGATTCGTAAAAAGAAGATTACTGTCAACCGTAAGCGTGCAAAAGAAAATCAAATTCTTGAAGAAAACGATCTTATATTAATTTTTGCTCCCGATGATGTAATTTCCGATACTGCACCTAAGCATATTGCAACAAAAGGAAAGATTAACATAGCCTACGAGGACGAAAATATCCTTATTGCCGAAAAGGAAGCGGGTCTTTTGGTTCATTCCGACACTCAGGAAGAAGGAGACACCCTGATTGATAGAATAACAGCTTATTTAATCTCAAAGGAAGAATATATCCCCGAAAACGAAAATAGCTTTGCTCCTGCTCTTTGTAACCGCATTGACAGAAACACCGAAGGTCTTGTGATTGCCGCAAAAAATGCTTCGGCATTAAGAGAAATGAATGAGATAATCAAGGATAGACTGATCGAGAAAAAATATCTTGCAGTTGTTCATGGAACAGTAACCCCTAAAAATGGTGAAATAAAGCTTTTTCTGGAAAAGGATTCAAAGGACAACCTTGTGCGCGTAAAGAATCACGAAACGAAAAATTCTAAGGCTTCTGTCACAAGATATAAAACTGTTGCACAAACACAAAATCGCGAATTTTCCCTTCTTGAAATTGAACTTATTACTGGTCGTACCCATCAAATCCGTGCAAGCTTTGCTCACATCGGTCACCCCTTGCTTGGTGACGGAAAATATGCCGTTAATAAAAAAGACCGTGAAATGGGTTACAAATCGCAAGCCTTGTGCGCTTATTCAGTTAAATTTACAGGTTGTAAAAAATTCCAAACCTTAGGATATTTAAACGGCTTGACCGTTACAGCTCAAAAACCCAAATTCCTTGAATTGTTTTAATTGTTCTAATATTGCGATACACATAAAAATTGCCCGATTTTAAAAATCGGGCAATTCTTGTATTAATTATAATTCGTTCTTTAAAATATCCTCGTAGGATTCACGCTTGATTACAAGCTTTTCTGTGCCATTGGATACAGAAACCATTGCAGGCTTTGGAACACGGTTGTAATTAGATGACATAGCATAATTATATGCGCCTGTTACCGCAACCGCAAGAATATCGCCGCGATTGAACCTCTGAAGCTCCATATCCTCGCCTATTAAATCTCCGCTTTCACAGCAACGTCCTGCAACAGAGGCCACAAAATCGCGCTCATAGTCAGCGTGGCTCGCGTTATAGACGGTATACTTAGATTGATAAAGAGCATAACGGGGATTATCGCACATACCACCGTCAATACAAACATAGCTCTTATATCCCGTGATATTCTTTACCGAGCCAACTGTGTAAAGAGTCATACCTGCATCACCGCAAATATATCTGCCCATTTCAAACAAGAAGGTAGGCTTATACAATCCTCTTTCGTTGATCAGCTTATCGAGCTCTTTTTTGATTTCGCAGAAAATCTCATCAATTGTAACAGTAGGATCATTTTCGGTATATCTTACACCGATACCGCCGCCTAAATTGATTTTCTTAAATTCATAATCCAGCTTATTCTTAACTTCCAAAGCGAAATCAAGCATATTCTTAGCCGCATCTGTAAAAGGAAATTTATCAAAAATCTGGCTTCCAATATGGCAATGAATACCTTCGAGATTAAGATTTTCGGCTTCAATAGCCTTTTGAACAAATTCAAGAGCCTGACCTGTTTCGATGGCAACGCCGAATTTTGAATCAACGTTACCGGTAACAACAGCTCTGTGAGTGTGAGGGTCGATTCCAGGAGAAAGCCTTAAAAGAATATTCTGCTCAATTCCTCTCTTCCCTGCTTCTGTATTAAGACATTCAAGTTCATCAAAGTTATCAACAATAAAACCTCCTATTTTGTTCTCTAAGCCAAGAGAAATTTCGGACAAGGTTTTGTTATTGCCATGGAAATAAATTCGTTCTGCGGGAAATCCGACGCTTAAAGCAGTATAAAGCTCACCGCCCGAAACAACGTCAATGCACATTCTCTCGCTTTTCATTATGCGATAAATATCCTTATAGCAAAGGGCTTTGCTCGCATAAAGAGGAAGGCTGTCGCTGCCAAAATACTTTTCGATAGCAGCCTTATATTCCCTGCAATTTTCTCTAATCTTATTCTCATCTGTAACATAAAGAGGTGTTCCGTATTTATCAGCCAAGGAAACAACATCAACACCGGAAAATGCCAAATGACCGTTTTCTAAAATGGAAATATTTTTATGGAGCATCATTACCTCCAATAGTTTTTTCAATAATTTTTTCCCAAAGAGTTTCTCTGCCGATTCCTTTGGTGGAGGAATAGAGAATCACTTCGGTATTGCTTCTTAAAACACCGCTTGATAACAATTTTGCACAAGCTTCGTTTAACTGAGTTTTATTGAGTTTATCGCATTTGGTGGCAACGACCATATAAGGAACATTATAGTGGTCCAAATATCCCAGCATCATTTTGTCGTCTTCGGTTATACCTACACGGATATCAATAAGCTGAAGAACATAGGTCAATGCATCGTTGTCAACAAAATATCCATCGGTTAAGGATGACCATTTTGTTATATCACCTTTAGGTCTTCTTGCAAAACCGTAACCCGGAAGGTCAACCAAAAAGAGCTTTTTATCAACCTCATAATAGTTTACCGTAATGGTTTTACCGGGCTCAGATGAAACTCTCGCAAGCTTTTTTCTGCCTAAAAGCGAATTGATCAACGAGCTTTTGCCGACATTTGATCTGCCTACAAAGGCAATTTGAGGGATACCTGCTTTTATTAACTGCCAGGAAAGACCTGCAGTTATTTTTAAATCTGTTTTATGGAGGTTAAGACCTCCAAAGGACATTTCCATATTATCAGTTCAATGCTATATTGAATACTTCCGAGATATGCTTTACGGGAATAAATTCAATAGCATTTCTGACCTCCATATCAAATTCAGCAATATCAGCCGCATTCTCCGAAGGAATAATAACCTGCTTGGCGCCGCATTTATATGCTGCCATAGACTTTTCCTTCAATCCGCCTATAGGCAACACTCTGCCCGTAAGAGTAATTTCGCCTGTCATGGCAACATCGCGCTTTACACTTCTTCCGCTAAGCTCGCTAACTAAAGCTGTTGCAATGGTTATACCTGCAGAAGGGCCGTCCTTGGGAATCGCCCCTTCGGGTACATGAATGTGAATATCGCGGTTGAAATAAAACTCTCCGTCCACACTAAGCTCGTCTGAATGCTTGCGTATGTAGCTTACAGCGGCTTTTGCGCTTTCCTTCATAACATCGCCAAGATGACCTGTTAATTCAAGCTTGCCGTTGCCCTTCATTGAGCTACATTCAATTCTGAGCATATCACCGCCAAGCTGAGTCCAAGCCAATCCGTTTACAATACCGATTTCATCGGAATCATAAATACTGTCAGGGATAAATTTAGCAGGACCAAGCATAGAAACCACTGTTTCGGAATCAACAGTAACCTTCTTTGCCCCTTCAACGATTCGTTTTGCGCTCTTTCTGCAAAGAGATGCAATCTCTCTTTCAAGGTTTCTGACGCCGTTTTCGCGGGTATACGAGGTTATAAGCCCATCAACCGCTTCTTCGGTAATTTTACATTGGCTCGCCTTCAAGCCGTGAAGCTTTAATTGCTTGGGAATAAGATGATTCTTAGCAATAGCTCTTTTTTCTTTATCGGAGTAGCTGTCCATATTAATGACTTCAAGTCTGTCCAATAAAGGAGCCGGAATGGTTTCGGTCGTGTTTGCAGTAGCAATAAATAAACATTCGGAAAGGTCAACGGGAATTTCGATAAAATTATCTCTGAAAGCATTGTTCTGCTCAACATCCAAAACCTCGAGCATTGCACTTGTAGGATCTCCGTGAGCGTCCTTTGTAAGCTTGTCCAATTCGTCAAAAAGTATAACAGGATTTGATGTACCTGCAAGCTTCAAAGCGTTTACAACACGGCCGGGCATTGAACCGATATATGTTCTTCTGTGACCGCGAATCTCCGCTTCGTCACGGATTCCGCCCAAAGAAATTCTTACAAATTTTCTGTTAGTTGCCTTCGCGATTGATTTTGCAATAGAAGTCTTACCAACACCCGGGGGACCTACAAAGCAAAGGATCTGTCCCTTCAAATCGGGTTTAAGCTGTTTCACAGAAAGAAATTCAATAATTCTTTCCTTTACCTTTTCGATACCGTCGTGATCCTTGTCCAAAATCTTTTTGGCAACCGCAATATCCGTTCTGTCTTTGCTCTTGTTGTTCCAAGGCAATTCAAGACAGGCTTCGATATAGTTTCTTGTAACAGTTGCTTCGGGAGTACCGAAAGGCATTTTGGAAAGCTTTGTGTTTTCGGCAAAAAGCTTTTCTCTTACATCCTCAGGTAATTTAGCGTCCTTGATTTTGGAATAATAATCGTCAGAATCATCAATTTCCTCGGAACGGGAATCTTCTCCCAATTCACCCTTGATAACCCTCAATTGCTCACGTAAATACATATCACGCTGTTGCTTTTGAAGATTAAACCTCACCTTTTGCTGAATATTATTATCAAGCTTATATATTTCAATATCCTTATTCAAAATATTGCAAAGAAGCTTTAATCGCTTTACTGTATCATATTCCTCTAAAAGCTCCTTACGTTCATCAAAATTAACGATGAAATTATTAGCAATAAAATCAGCTAACTGAGCAGAATCGTTGATATTGTTTACTTCTTCGATAAGTTCTTCGGAAGGCTTGGAAATATAATTTAAATATTCCGAAAATATTTCCACCAATTCCTTTTCTGCCATGCGCTCACGGGTATAAGTAGGAACGCTACGTATTCTAGGTCGGCGTACCGAGCAGGTAATACCATCGTCGGATATTACAGTTGCATCTCTGTCAGCTCTGTGCAATCCCTTGACGATCAATTGAATTGATCCGTTCTTCAATTCGGATGCGTGTACAATTTCAGCAACAACACCTGTTTTCATCAAATCGTCTTCAATAGGATCTGAAACCGCAGGATCGTTTTGCGGTATCAAAAACAAGGGCTCGCCGTTTTCGTATGCCTTATTAAAAGCCTCAAGAGAAATTTTTCTGCCTATTTCAAAGCTTGCAGTCGTATTTGGAAATACAATAATTCCTCTTAAAGCAATTGTGTTTAAAATCTGTGTTTCTGTGTCTATAGTAAAATCCATTTTGTCTCCGTTTATTTACCAAGAGAAGCGGCACCGATAATACCTGCATCATTGCCCAATGCAGCCGCTTTAATTATAGTCTTTTTGTCGCTGTAACGAGAATATTGTTCACGGTCAACGATTTCACGAATAGGAGCAAGCAAAATCTCGCCCTGCTTACTGATACCGCCGCCAATGCTCAAAACCTCGGGTTGGAAAATATTGATAAAGTTAATAAGACCGCAAGCAAGATATCCGATATATTCATCAAAAACAGCCTTTGCCGCCTTATCACCTTCAAGCATACCGTCAAAGCAGGTCTTTCCGTTTGCCTTTTCAATATCGCCTTCACAAATCTTCCACATAGCGGAATCTTTATTTTCCATCATGACTCTTTTTGTGATCTTGATCAAGCCTGTTGCAGAAGCATAGCTTTCCATACAGCCTTTTCTGCCGCAGGGACATTCATCGCCGTCTTTAACGATAACCATATGTCCAAGCTCTGCACCCGAGAAATTAAATCCCGAATATATCTTACCGTCAATAATTATACCGCCGCCAACACCTGTGCCGATAGTAACAAAAAGCGAATCCTTATATCCTTTTGCCGCACCGTATGTTGCTTCGCCTTTTGCTGCAGCGTTTGCATCATTGTCGATGTAGATCTTTTTAATACCGGTTCTTTCGGAAAGCTTTTCAGCGATAGGATAATTCAAGAATGGAAGTGTTGCCGCGTAAATGATAACGCCCTTTTCGCTGTCTGCGCTACCGGGAGAAGCAATGCCAGCATATTCAATATCCTCTACCTTAAGACCCGCATCTGCAATAACCTTAAGACAAAGCGCCGCCATATCATTAATGATCCTGTCGCCGTCCTCATCGCGTACAGTTACGCAAGTATCTTTAACGAGGATATTGCCGTTGTCATCACAAACGCCTGCTTTAATCGACATACCGCCGAGATCTATACCAAGATAATACATAATGAAATCTCCTTAGTTAATAATTTTTTTAGATTAGTCCAGCCTGCTCTTGGAGTCTCTTTTCGAATTCGGCAGCAGTATTGAATCCCATTTTTTTCTGTCTGTGGTTCATTGCTGCTATTTCAATAATTACCGCAAGATTTCTACCGGGTTTAACAGGAACAGTAATAGAAGGGATCTTAATACCGAGTATTTCTGTATATTCGGTATCAAGACCGAAACGGTCATAAAGCTTTCCTTGTTGCCAATTTTCCATATTGATAATAAGGTCTATCTTTTCGGAATCCTTAACCGAACCCATACCGAAAATACGTCGAACATCAACTATACCAATGCCACGCAATTCAATATAATGTCGGATAAGAGGAGGGGCACTTCCTACCAAGGAAATAGCAGACACTTTTTTGATTTCAACCGCATCATCGGCAATCAAACGGTGACCTCGCTTGACCAATTCAACAGCAGCCTCACTTTTGCCAACACCGCTGTCACCAAGAATAAGAATACCTTCGCCATATACTTCTACCAAAACACCGTGCTGGGTAATTCTTTCAGCAAGAGAAACATTTAAACCCGATGTTACGGCAGCCATCAAATCAGATGTTGTTGTAGAAGTATGGAATAAAGGTGTTTTTGTGTTTTCAGCTTCTTCTCTTAGTTCATCAAAAATCACCAAAGAGGTAGTTACAACAACGGCTTTTACATTGTAGGAAAAGAACTTTTTCAAAGATTCTCTGCGTTGCTCCGAGCTGAGAGAAGCGAGATAACTATGCTCCATGTTGCCTATCAATTGGATTCTTTCGTTTTCAAAATCTGTGAAGAATCCTGCGAAAGGCAATCCCGGACGGCTTAGATCAGAACGAAATACGAGAATTTCATCGTAATTTTCGGGAACATAAATTTCTTCTAATTTATGTTTCTGGGCAATTTCCGAAAGTTTGATACTATATTGCTTACTTTGTATCATTTTTTCCTCCCAAAACTTTTGTTGGTAAAAAATGTTTTAATTGTGCTTTTGTTTGGGATCAAAGAACGATATTCCAAATATTGATCAAAATTTAATGCAAACAATACTGTTAAAATGATAACTATAGGCAAAATCAACGCAATAACTACAGCCGCATCAGTATTGCCGAAAAAATTTCTGAAAATACCGAAATAACCCCCATTAAGAAATTCAAAAATATTGTTTACCCAATTTTTTACGATATTAAGCATCTCGACCAAAACAGATTCCGAATCTTTAATTTCAAGTAAGGAAAGTTTTCCGTCACTTGTGTGACCCATATATGGGAGAAATTTTGCCGCATAAGCCTGATAACCGCATACAATTGCTCCGAACACGGCAAAAAACAATAAATATATCGATCTCCAAAGATAGAAAATACCGTTTTTTTTGTATACATCAGCTGTGTGAACGATGTTGCCGTTGGATTTGATAAAATAAACCCAATTACCGCTTGTTAAAATAGGTTTAATACCGTCTTTCTCAAGTTCTATATAATATTCTTCGGCACATTCGCTTTGAGGTGACGTATCGAGAAATTCGATGGAATATTTATATTTGTGTTCATCGGAATGACTGAAGAAATATTTGGAATCCTTGATTTTCGTAAGACGGTATCCATCATCACCCATTTTGTCAAGCCATTTGCGTTCCTTGATTTTAGAAAAGAATATCTTAAAATATGATTTATCCATATATTAAACCTCCTTTAACGATTAATTATACCTTATTTAGCTTTAATTGTCAATCTAAATAGCAACAAAACACTATACAGATAATCAAAAAAGTACTTGAAATAATGTTTTGAATATGATATAATAAAAAAGATGAGATATGAAATATGGCCATACTAGTCGGGGAGTCAGCGGTGCCTTGTACCCACAATCCGCTATAGTGGGGGCGAATGCCCATCGAGGTCCCTATTTGTGTCGCTGCGTTGAAAGCTCCTTGCCGAGAGGCGGGTCCTTGCGCAATTCGTACCTGTGAATTATGTCAGGTGGGGAACCA
>CAZYRT010000005.1:21009-72526 GCA_964650045.1 uncultured Ruminococcus sp. | reverse complement strand
GAATTCAACGGAATCGAATACGGAAAGGTTGTCGTAGCCTTCGATCATCAAGCCGTCAAATTGGTTAAAAGAGAAATATGCGATAACAGCGCCGAATACCATTGTAAGGATAGCGGAAATATATGTAGCGCCGTTGAGTTCCTTGTGGGGGTTGTCGGAAAGCTTCTTACGAACAAAGAGAGAAGCGATACCGATGATACAGGAAATAAGACCTGCAGCAGCGAATGCGAGGGGGAAGTAGATCATAGCCTTGAGCATTTCGGTGTTTCCGAAAACGTGCTTTGCGAAAAGCTCAATAGCAAGGATAGTGCCGGAAAGAAGAGCGCCAACATAGCTTTCGAGAAGGTCGGAGCCGAGACCTGCAACGTCACCAACGTTATCACCAACGTTGTCTGCGATGGTAGCAGGGTTTCTGGGGTCATCTTCGGGGATGTGGGCTTCGGTCTTACCAACAAGGTCAGCACCCATGTCAGCAGCCTTGGTGTAGATACCGCCGCCGATACGAGCAAAGATAGCGATGATAGAGCAGCCGAGAGCATAACCGGAAAGGGTCATGGTGAAGCCTGCGCCGAAATTGAGGTTTTCGTTAATAAGAGCGAGGATACTCTTGCAGGATTCAGCCTGATAGCCGCCAACGGAAGCATCAACCTGACCGAGAGCGACGCCGAAAATAACGAAAACGATGAAAATACCGAGAAGGGCACATGCAGATACGCAAAGACCTACTACGGAACCGCCCTTGAAAGCAACCTTCAAGGTGTCGGAGAGAGATTTGGTTGTGCGTGCGGTGTTGGAAACGCGAACGTTAGCATAGGTAGCGATTTTCATACCTACCCAACCTGCGGAAGCGCTCATGGTTGCGCCGATGATGAATGCAACAGCAGCGGACCAGGAGATAACGAGAGCGAGCAAAAGAGCAACGATAGCAGCAACGATAACGATGATCTTGTACTCATAGGTAATGAAGGCATTTGCGCCGACACGAATTGCGGAAGCGATTTCCTTCATTCTGTCGGTACCTTCGTCAAGCTTCTTGACCGAGTAAAAGTTGAACGCCGCGTAAGCAAGACCGCCAAGCGCTGCAACGATCAAAAGGCCAAGGACGAGAGTAATGTTCATAATCTGTCCCTTTCGTATTTTACGGCAAAATTCGCCGTGTTTTTTTGTTATGCGGAATGTAAAAATCTTTAACGAATCTTTAATGAAAACGAAAAGATACATTTCGCACGCTACCTATTATATATATGACAATCAATACTGTCAAGAGTAAATTTTCAAAAAGTTTAAAAATTGTAAGTTTTAGTAAAAATGGACATGGGATGATTGACTTTTAAGGATAAATATGTTAAAAGATATATAAAACTATATGTATTTTTCAAGGAGAAGTGAAATGACTATACTTCCTCAACCTAAAAAACTTAAAAAGACCGGCGGTGTTGTTAAAACTGCCAATCTCTCTATCGTTCTTACCATGAAATGCGATTACCGTATCTTCAAGGCTGCACAGAAGCTTGCTGACGAGCTTTATGAGCAGACAGGTAACGAGGTTGTTATAACCAAGGTTTTGGGAACTCCCGATGTTTCCGGAAACATCGTTATCGATTGCTTGAACAAGAAATCCGAGGGCTATAAGCTTTCTGCCCGTGAAGACGGTATTATTATTACAGGTGATTCTCTTGCAGGTGCGTTCTACGGTATCCAGACTCTCCGTCAGATGCTTGAAACCTGCGGCGAGGATATCGAATGCTGTGAAATCGAGGATAAGCCCGATATGGCTTACCGCGGATTCTATCACGATGCATCCCGCGGACGTGTTCCCAATCTTGACGGCGTTTTCAAGATGATCGATTTCCTTGCTTATTATAAGCACAATTCCTATCAGCTTTACATCGAGCATACCTTTGCTTTTGATGAATATAAGGGCATTTACAAGGCGTTCGGCTACATGACTGCCGAGGAGATTCTTGAGATCGACCAATACTGCTATGAAAACTTTATCGATTTCGTTCCTTCTCTCTCCTCCTTCGGTCACCTTTTCCGTCTTTGTGAAAGCAATAAATATAAGCATCTTTGCGAGCTTGATGAATTTGAGCCTACCAAGAACCCTTGGCACAATTTCATGCTTCACCACACAATCAACGCAAGCGATCCCGACAGCATAAAGCTTGTTTATTCCTTGCTTGACCAATATGTTCCTTTGTTCCGCAGTAAATATTTCAATATCTGCTGTGACGAAACCTTTGATATCTGTCAGGGCAAGAACAAGGGCAAGGACAGAGGCGAGCTTTATCTTGAATTTACCTGCAAGATCATCGATCACTTGAAGGAATTGGGCAAGACTGTTATGATGTGGGGCGACGTTGTCCTTCAGCATCCCGAAACTCTTTCCCGTTTTCCCGAGGATACTATCATGCTCAACTGGCAGTATGATGCTAACCCCAACCTTGAGACTATTGCCAAATTCAAGGATGCGGGCTGTACACAGATCGTTTGTCCCGGTACAAGCTGCTGGAATATGTTCGCAGAGCATATCGTTTGCGCTGAACAGAATATTTCCAAATTCGTACGCGAGGGCGCAGAAAAGAAGGCTATGGGTATGCTTAACACCTCTTGGGGTGACTATGGCTCTGTTTGTCCCATGTCCTGCACACTTTACGGCGCAGTTCTCGGCGGCGTAATCTCCTGGAACCGCAAGACCAAGGTTATGTGCGATAAATATGACAAGGCTGTTTCAGAGCTTCTTTACGGCGATGCTTCGGGTGAAACCGTTAAATTGCTTCGTAAGTTCTCTGAATATCAGTCGGTTCTCAACTGGGGCGAATTCTGTAACGCTTATTTTGATAACAGACTTTCCACCTGGCACCACACTCCCGTTCCCACAGACAGCACTCCTTATATCGAAAACGCTAAAAACTCCTTTGACCTTGCAGAAGCCTTCCGCAGACTTCCTGTTCAAAGCGAGCTGACCAACGATTTGAGGATTCAGGCAGAGGGCTTTGCTCTTATTAACCTCCGTCTTGCAAACTTTATTGACGGCAAGACCGTTGTTGACGAGGCTAAGGTTGAAAGCTGGATAGAAAAATTCAGCGAAAGCTGGCTCAAAAACGATAAATACGGCGAATTGGATGCTGTTTGCCATGTAATGCGCGGACACAGAATGAGCTATAAGGATCTTCTTACAAACGCATAATTAACATTCAAAAACAGCCGGCTATATATCAAGCCGGCTGTTTCAGATTTATAGGAAAATCAGGTGAATTTTATGGGATATATTTACGATTTGCACGTTCATTCAAAGGAATGCAGCGCCTGTGCAGGCTCAACAGCCGCCGAATTGGTTGTTGCAAGCAAAAACGCAGGATATTCGGGCTTTGTGTTGACTAATCATTTTCTTTCGGACAACCATTGTGTTCCTCTCGATTTATCATGGGAGGGCAAAATGAAATGCTATTGGGATGCCTATCTCGAAGCCAAGAAAAAGGGCGATGAGATAGATTTTGATGTAATGTTCGGCATGGAGCATAATTACGGAGGAGGCAGGGAGATTCTTTTTTACGGAATTGACCTTGATTTTCTTGTGAATAATCCCGATATGCTTGAAATAACCGCAGAGGAATTGTGTGACAGGGTTCATGCTGTTGGAGGATTTGTTTCTCATGCCCATCCTTACCGTTCTGCCGATTATATTGATAATAGTATGCCTTTTGTGGATTTTGGACACCTTGACGGCATTGAGGTTTTTAACGGAGCCAACCAAGAAAAGGACAACGAGCCTGCGGCAGAGCTTTGCGGGAAATTGGGGCTTATCCCAACAGCAGGCAACGACCTTCATGTTGATTGGAGAATTAATGCAAGACCTATCGGGGGAATCGAATTTGACCAAAGGATTAAGGATTCGAAAGCTCTTGTTTCTCAGCTGAAATCGGGCAACGGCAGACTTTGGATAAAAAATGATGTATAACTCCTGTGATACAGCAGAAAAAATTTTAAAAATTTTTATTGATGTTTTTGATATTCTTGGCATTTATATATGAAGACAAACGATAAAACTCGTTTTTTCTCAATAATAAAATTATAAAGGAGTATCGTTATGAAAAAATTATTATCTTTGTTGTTGATTTCGTTTATGCTTTTTGCATTGGTTCCGTCAAACGCTTTGGCGGTTGAAACATCGGGAAGCTTGGGAAACACATCGTGGAGTTTCTTGGAAGACGGAACATTGTATATTACGGGACATGGAGAAATAATGGATTTTAATCAGGTAAATGTGCCTTGGGAGGAATTGAAGCCTTCTATAATCAGGGTGCATTTGGATGAGGGCATAGATACTGTTCCTTCGTATTCTTTTTGGGGTTGTGAAAATCTCACAGAGGTTATCATTGACGGAAATCTTGAGAAAATATACCACACCGCTTTTTCGGGTGCTTCAAAGCTGGAAAGTATAACATTTCCCGATAGCTTGACCTTCATCGGAAACAATGCGTTTGAGGGTTGCTCAAGTCTTAAATGTATTAATATTCCCAATGGTGTTACCGAAATATGTTCTGACACCTTTAAAAATTGCACAAGCCTTGAAAAGGTCATTCTCCATGACGATATAGTATTCATAGGAAACGGTGCTTTTTCGGGCTGTACAGCTCTTACGCATTTTGATATGCCCTTGAAAGTTACGACTGTTAGCTGTGCATTGTTTTCGGGATGCGAGAGCTTGGAGGGTATAGCACTTCACGATGGTATAACCTCAATCGGACCTAATGCGTTTAAAGATTGCACTTCTCTTAAAAATGTGAGAATGTCCCCTAATATGGAGCAGATTACCATGAACAGCTTTATGGGTTGCACAAGCTTGGAAAGTATTGTGATTCCCGAGGGCGTTACGGTTATCGGTCCCGATACTTTTTCGGGGTGTGAAAATCTGACTGATATTTATTGCGAGGCAGAATCCCAGCCCGAGGAATGGCTTGTAGATTGGAACGGTGCGTCCAATGCTCAGGTTCATTGGGGCTATGATGCTGAATATTATTGGGGCGGCTCGGTTGCAGATGGCTTTGAATCGGGAAGCGGAACCGAAAGCGACCCTTATGTTATTACAACAGCAGAACAGCTTGCATATCTTGCAAAAACCGTTAATGAGGGCAATGATTACAGCGGTAAATATATCCTTCTCGGCAACGATATTTTTCTTAATGATGTATCGTCAGAGAATTGGACAAGCAATGCCACCCAATGGACTTCTATCGGTCAAATGGAAATCATTACTATGCCTGATTTTGATGAAGAGTTTTTCTGCGGAAACTTTGACGGCGGAAACCATGTTGTAAGCGGTCTTTATATAGACAGCGAATATGGCGATAAGGGTTTGTTTGGACATGCCGAAAATGCTACTATTAAAAATTTGGGGATCGTTGATTCTTATATTAAAGCAAGCTATCATGTAGGTGCAATAGCAGGATTTGCGGATATTTGCTATATTGAAAATTGCTATAATACATCGCTTGTGTTAGGTCATCGATATACCGGCGGTCTTGTTGGTAATACAGATTTTGATTATGTAGATCACTATGATACAACGGTTTTTAAAAACTGTTATAATACAGGCGATGTAATCAGCTTCGATGATCCTTTGGATTCTTCTTCCGTTACCGCTTTTACCGGTGGTATTGCCGGAGCAACTTCGATTGATTATGCTAAATTTATTGATTGCTACAATACAGGTAATGTAAGTGGTCGTTATAATGTAGGCGGGATTGTTGGCTGTAATAGCACCGGATATAAAGATTTAGTGGTAATGAACCGTTGTTATAATACAGGCAATATAACCGGCACACATGGTGTGGGCGGAATCATGGGCAGTGGTTCTGTTTGCGTTGCAAATTGCTATAACACAGGAGATGTCAGCGGAAATGATAAAGTTGGCGGTATTAGTGGCAATGCACCTTTCTCCACTAAAAATTGCTATAATGTAGGCAAGGTAACAGGCGAGCTTATGGCTGGTGCCATAATCGGTAGATATTCGAGCTATGATTATCCTGTTGTAAACTGCTACTATCTCGAAGGAAGCGCAGACTCGGGCAGAGGAGAACACAATAAGAATATCACCTATGACACTTATGAATATATTCCCGTTCCCGATGCAGAGGGCGAGGTAGTTTCTCTTACTTTAGAGGAAATGAAATTGCAATCCTCCTTCAAAGGCTTTGATTTTGACAATGTCTGGACAATGGAGGGTGACGAATCCTATTTGTACCCCGAATTTTATGAGAATGTATCTGTTGAAGGTGATCAAGGCGACGTTAACGCCGACGGCAAACTGACCGCTGTGGATTACCTTATGCTTAAAAAGGTGATTTTCGGCTCTTTGTCGGTTTCTGAGCTTCCTTCTCCCGAAACGGCGGCAAAGCGTTGCGACTTGAACGGCGACGGTAATTATACCGCTGCCGATTACATGATGCTTAAACGAATCATCTTTGTAGGCTGATTGGCAAAATTTTAAAGAAGCTGCGGATTTCCGCAGCTTCTTTGATCTTGTTTTATTCTATTTTCCAATCAATTTCGGGTTTTCCGACAGATTTTAAAAATTCATTGCATTTTGAAAAATGCCTGCATCCGAAAAAGCCGTTATATGCCGAAAGAGGGCTTGGGTGGGCGGCTTCTAATATGAGATGCTTTGGATTTGTGATAAGGCTCTTTTTTGCTCTGGCATAATTTCCCCAAAGGATAAAAACGATAGGCTCCTGCCGTTCGTTTAAAAGGGAAATCGCTCTGTCGGTGAAAATCTCCCAGCCCTTGTTGCGGTGGCTGCCTGCGTTGCCGCCCCGTACCGTAAGGACGCTGTTCAACAGCATAACACCGTTTTTTGCCCATTTGGTAAGCTCTCCGTGATTTGGTGGAGTGATGCCGAGGTCGGATTCCAATTCCTTGAAAATATTGTTAAGGGACGGAGGCTTATCGATTCCTTTTTTCACCGAAAAGCAAAGACCATGAGCTTGGTCGGGACCGTGATAAGGGTCCTGACCGATTATAACAGCTCTCACAGCATGGTAATCGGTATATTTAAATGCATTAAAAATATTATTCATTTCGGGATAAATCGGGCATCCCGAATTAAGATATTCGCTTTTCAGGAATTTTCTGAGCTGAATATAATAGTCCTTTTCTGCTTCGGGAGCCATGAGTATATCCCAATGATTGTCGAATTTAAACATATTTTCACACCTTTAGTCGAGTATGCATAGATTATAACATAAATATAGATAAAAGCAATAAAAAATTAATTGACAAATTGAGAAAATAGGGTTATTATTAACATAATGAAATTACAAGGAAGGTGAGAAATTAATGGATTCGTCACGAAGTTGCGGCACAAAACCTGATATAAAGTCGAACGGGCGACATTGTTTCTTGCCGCTTTGTGTTTGGTAATAGGTTTTATGCCGTGCTTTTTCTTCAAGCTGAAAAAGAATTTTTAGGATGATATTCTTTTCAGCAATTAAAAGAAAGGAGTAACGGTATTTTTTTTATGGAGCCTAAGGAACTTTTTGAAAAGGTAACCGAGCTTTTGGAATCGAAGGGTTACCAAGCCTTAAGGACACTTTTGTCCGAAAACGAGCCTTTTGATATTGCGCTTATATGTGAGGATCTGGAAGAAAAGGAGATTGTTATTCTTTTCCGCCTTCTTTCAAAGGATATGGCGGCAGAATGCTTTTCCAATATGTCCTCGGATATTCAAGAGGCTTTGCTGAAGCGTTTGACAGATGCCGAGCTTAAATCGGTGCTTGATGAGCTTTTCCTTGACGATACTGTTGATATTATTGAGGAATTGCCTGCCAATGTTGCATCGAGAATTTTGGCAAACTCGGATTTTAAGACCCGAGAATTGATCAATGAAATTCTGCGTTACCCCAAAAACAGCGCAGGAAGCATAATGACAGTTGAATATGTCCGTCTTGATAAGAATATGAGCGTTGCCGACGCGTTCGCACGAATTCGCAGAGTCGGTATGGAAAAGGAAACTATCTATACCTGCTATGTAACCGACCATTCGCGGCAATTGGTCGGCGTTGTTACGGCAATGGATCTTCTTCTCAGTGATACTGATACACTCATTTCCGAAATAATGGAGACTAATGTTATTTCGGCAACAACAGATGAGGACAGAGAATCGGTTGTCTTGAAATTCAGTAATTACGATTTTCTTGCTCTTCCCGTTGTTGACAAGGGCAACCGTTTGGTCGGTATCGTAACGGTTGACGACGCTATCGATGTTGCCTTGGAAGAAGCAACCGAGGACGTTGAGATCATGGCGGCGATCACTCCTACCGACAAGCCTTATTTAAAGGTGGGTATTTTCGAAACCTGGTGGTCGAGAATCCCTTGGCTTATGCTTTTGATGCTTTCGGCAACCTTTACCGGAGCAATTATTTCAAGCTTCGAGGAATCCCTCAGCAAGCTTGTTATCCTAACCTCGTTTATACCCATGCTTATGGGTACTGCAGGAAACGCAGGCGGTCAGACCTCGGTTACCATCATCCGCGCGCTGTCATTGGGTGATGTTGAACCCGGTGATATATTGCGTATTCTTTGGAAGGAACTTCGTGTTTCATTTTTGTGCGGCATTTCTTTGGCTGTTGTGGGTTATTTCAAGACGATCTTCCTTGACGGAGCTGACCCGTTGGTAGCCTTGGTGGTTTGCATTACTCTTGCCGCAACGGTTATTGCCGCAAAAATCGTGGGCTGCTGTTTCCCTATATTAATTAAAAAAATAGGCTTTGACCCTGCTGTTGTGGCAAGCCCTTTTATAACTACCGTGGTGGATGCTTTGGCATTGTTGGTTTATTTTGCTGTTGCAACTGCTTTGATTCCCGCGTTAGCCTAAAAATCGGAGGTTGAATATTTATGGCGATCATTTACAATGAAAAAACAGGTCAATATTCTCTGCATACCCGCAGAACAAGCTATATTATGCAGGAAAGGGACGGCTTTTTGTGCCACCTTTATTGGGGCAAAAAGATAAACGGCGATTGCTCTTATATGTTCAGAGAACAGGGCAGAGCCGCGTTTTCTCCTCACATGGAGAATTGCGAAGGCTTTATTCTCGATGATATTCCTCTTGAATATCCCTGCTGGGGCAGAGGCGATATGCGTACTCCTGCATTGGAGATAACAAACTCCGACGGTTCTATTATTGTTGACCCGAGAGTTGTGGGCAGACGTATTGAAAAAGGCAAGCCTAAGATAAACGGTCTTCCTGCTGTTTACTGTGAAGGATCGGAATGTGAAACTCTTGTGGTTGAAATGCTTGATTCTGTCAGCGGTGTTGCAATCGAGCTTTATTATTGCGTAATGGAAGAACATGAGATAATAACCCGTTATGCAAAGATAATCAACAAGGGTGAAAATGCCGTTCATATCGACCGCGCCGCATCAGCGAGCGTTGATTTTGATAACATTAAATATGATATTATTTCCAATTTCGGATCCCATTGCCGAGAAAGACATATTGAAAGAAGTCCCTTGAATCATTCCAGATTTGTTCTTTCCTCACGCCGCGGTGCATCCTCCCATGTTCACAATCCTTTCCTCATCATGACATCTCCCAATGCGGATGAGACTTACGGCGATGCTTACGGATTTGTTTTGGTTTATTCGGGTTGCTTTATGGCAGAGGTTGAGGGCAATCAGTTTGATACTGCGAGAGCGATCATGGGCTTGAATCCCGAAGCCTTCGGCTGGGAATTGGAGTCTGGCGAGGAATTTACAACACCCGAATGTGTTATGACCTATTCCTCCGACGGCTTGGATAGACTTTCGGACAATTATCATAAGGTATTCCGCAATAATCTTGCAAGAGGTAAATTCAAGAATCAAAGAAGACCCGTGCTTTTGAATTGCTGGGAGGCGTGCTATTTTGATTTTGATTCCGAGCATTTGATGAAGATAGGTGATGCCTGTGCCGACTTGGGCATTGAATTAATGGTTATTGATGACGGTTGGTTCGGCAAGCGCAACCATGACCGTTGCTCCTTGGGAGACTGGTTTATCAATGAAGAAAAGCTCCCCGGCGGAATAAAGAGAATATCCGACCATTTGGCTGAAAAGGGTGTTAAATTGGGCATTTGGTTTGAGCCTGAAATGATTTCTCCCGACAGCGAGCTTTATAAAGAGCATCCCGATTGGTGTCTCCATTACGAAGGACGTCCCCGTTCCGAGGGAAGATATCAGCTTATTCTTGACCTTACCCGTCCCGAGGTTTGCGATTATATTTATGAATCTGTGGCGAAAATACTCCGCGACGGCGGTGTTTCCTATGTGAAATGGGATTTCAACCGCAACTGGAGCGAGGCAGGAAGCCCCTCTCTGCCCAAGAACCGCCAAAAGGAAGTGGATTTCCGCTTCTACCTGGGTCTTTATTCGGTGCTTGAGCGCTTGAATCAGGAATTTCCCGATGTTTTGTTTGAATCCTGCTCGGGCGGCGGCGGAAGATTTGATGCAGGTATGCTTTACTATATGCCTCAGATTTGGACAAGCGATAATACCGATGCTATCGAAAGATTGAAGATTCAATACGGCTCCTCTCTTGTTTATCCTATGTCCTGCATGAGCGCCCATGTTTCTGCTGTTCCCAATCACCAAACACTTCATGTCACACCCTTCCATACCCGTTTCAATGTGGCATTAACAGGCTCCTTCGGTTATGAGCTTGATCCTACAAAGCTTTCCGACGAGGACAGAATGAATGTTACCGAAACAACCGAGCTTTATAAAAAATACGGCGATGTGCTTTTGAACGGACATTATCACAGGATCCGTGATCCTCACAAGGAAAATTGCTCGGCATGGTGTGTTGTTTCCGAGGACAAGAGCGTGTGCATTGGTGTTTATGTTAATACATATATCCGCATATACGGCAACAACGAAAGAATGGTTTTCCGCGGTCTTGATGAAAATGCATCCTATAAGGAAACCATAACAGGGGATATTTACACAGGTGAGCAATTGATGAACTTCGGTCTTCATGCAACAACAAATCTTGAATTTGAAAGCCATTTGTATATCCTTGAAAGAATTTAATTAAATAGAAAGAGCAGAACAAGTTTGATCTTGTACTGCTCTTTTTGCTATTTATTCAATTGATTATCGATAACTGTTTTTAGATCCTCGTATTCCAAGGCTTTTACAAATGTCTGAAGGATAACGCCGTTTTCGTCAAGGATGATCGTATAGGGGTAGGCATCCTTTCCGCCCAATGCTTGGTAATATTCGGCATCTCCTACATCAGAAGCGAAAATCATTTGGCTTTCGGGATAATACTTTCCGATGTATTCGGGCGCCTTGTCGTTACCCAAGGAGGAATGTATTGCCACAACCGACACGGTATCCTTATACTCAGATGCAATTCTGTCAAAATAGGGAAGCTCGTTAACACAAGGAGTACACCATGTTCCCCAGAAATTAATGACGGTTATTTTACCCAATCCTGCAGGATTGATTGTTTCTGTCTGGAAGCCCTCAGGGGTTACAATAGGCAATTCGCCGTTACGGCAACGTGTTCCGATTTCGGTTCCGAAGGGAATTTCACTGCTTTGCTCCTCTTGGCTTTGGTCGGTAATTACAGGTACAGGCTCGGTTTCCTTCCAAAAATATACCATTGAGCCGATAAGTAACGCCAAAAGCAAAACGCAGGAAACAGCTCTTGTGACGAATCTTGATTTTTCGTTGCCCTTTACTGTTTCATGTAAAGATTCCGGAAGCTTGGGTCCCTTCCATACAATAGCCTTTGTGGGGCAGACGTTGATGCATTCACCGCAGCTTATACATTCCCGGTCACCGACCTTTTTTACGTCAAGCTTGCAACGGTTGACGCAAAGGTTGCAATTGATGCATTTGGGTTCATCGACCTTAACGCCGAAAAAGGAGATTTTATTAAAAAGACCGTACAATGCGCCGAGAGGGCAGATGAAACGGCAGAATATACGGAAAATGAATACGCTGCCTACCAAAATGCTTACCAAAACAAGGAATTTCCAGGTGAACAGGGGACCCAGCATTGAAAAATAGCTGTCGTTTACCTTGTTTGCCAAAAGGCTGATACCGCCTTCCAAGGTACCTGCAGGACAGATGTATTTGCAGAAGGTGGGAAGAGGGGTGTCGCGGAATGCATACATTATAGGGACTATGAATACAAAGAACACCAGAATAACGTATTTTAAGTAGGAAAGTAGCTTTGTAACAGGGCTTTTTTTCAGTTTGGGTGTTTTGATCTTATAAAGCAATTCCTGAATAAGACCAAAGGGGCAAAGCCAGCCGCATATCATTCTTCCGAACAAAATGCAATAGAGCAAAATTATTCCGCCTACATAAAACCATGTGCTTTTGTCGGAACTGAAGGTTCCTTGAAGAGTACCCAAAGGGCAGGCGCCTACAGCGCCGGGGCAGGAATAGCAATTCAAGCCCGGAACACAGAGATTTTTAACATCCCCCTTGTAAATGCTGCCGCTTGAAAAACCTCTTATATTGGCATTGTAAAGCAATGCACAATATAGCTGAATAAGCTTTCTTTTAGAGGGTATCAGCGAAATTAATTTATCCTTAAATTTTTTCATTGTATTTTACCCCAATCCGATACATTCGGTACAAATATTTACCGCTTTTGTGAGAACATCGCCTGCTCCGCCCATAAATGCACCGCAAACCATGGATATGATTGCGGCAACAAGTATTACTGTACGGGCAACTGATTGATTTTTGGTCGAAGAGGCAGTATTTTCAGAGCCTTTGCCCTTTTCGGGAGAAAGAGTTTTTAAAAGCTCGATCTCTTTTTTATAGCTTTTTTCCTTGAAATACGCTGTGAAAATTCCGTAGCCGAAGGGTATCATAAAGCAGGGAAGAAGCACCCACATTGCCTTTATCATTGAATGGGTAATTTCCGATTGATGATAATTGTTGCTGTTGAGAGCGTAAACAAGGAAAACAAGGGCACCTATGGCTGTTAATATTGCCGAAATAAGGGAATGTTTCTTTCTCCGGCTTCTTTCGTTTGCGATGGCTTGGTAAACATTGCTGTCTGCTTTTGATATATCTCTGGATTCCGAAAGCTTTTCCATAATAGCCTTGTTATTTTTTTGAGACTTGCCCTTTTTTTCATGTGTTGGGCAGACAAATTCCGAGACAATGCTTAAAACAGTAAGCCCTATGCAGATATATATCGGAATATCGATAGAATCAAAGGTGTTTTTGACGATTTCTCTTGAATAGATAACGTCGCCTTCGGGGGCAAAATATATGGAAAGACAGCCCGAAATAAAGCAGATTCCTGCCAAAATTACAGAAACCGACAGCAGGATGCCCAATATTCTCTGAAAACCTATTAATTTCTCTTTTGTCATGTTTTTCTCCTCCGGGGAGTGGATTTGATTACCTTATATTATATCATGGCAAATAAAGATTGTAAATGTTTTGCAGACAAAAAATCAAAAAAACCGAAAATATACATCTAACCTCTTGCAATTTGCACTAAAATAAGGTATCATAGTATGAATATTTATATTTGGTGATAAAACCAGGCGACAAAATTAAGGAGAGACTATCCACCGATGAAAAAAACAATGATTGGAAGAAAAGTCAAGAACGCGCTTTCGGCTTTGATGGTGCCTGTTGTTTTGGCAGGAACTATTGCCGCGCCTTTGGCTAGGACTATTGCGCCCGATGCACAGGCTTCGGAATATGAAATGAATATTCAAAAGCTTAACAATCTGGGGTTGGATTACACACAATATTTAGACGGATCGGTTATGTTCAGATTGCCCGACGGTATTAAGGACGATCAGGAAATTTCCGTTATCGTTACGACTGATCATGTAAGCTTGATGGATTCTTATGAGGGTACCGATAAGGCTATGAGCTTTACCGAATATGCTACACAGAGCGATGATGCCCATAATCTTAAGGCTGAAATTGCATCGGACAAGGCTGATTATCTTAAAAAGCTTGATAAACTTAACATATCTTATGAAACAGGCGAGGATTATTCGGCTGTTCTTTCAGGATTTGAGCTTGTTATCAAAGCAGGAGATTTTGCATCTGTTTGCCGTGCCTTGGGCAATGGAATGGATGTTATCGTAGGCGAGGAATATAAGCCTGCGGAGACGCAGCTTGTGGAAAACGAGGTCAATGTTTTTGATACCGGTATTTTTGACAGCTCCGATTCGGGTTATGACGGTTCGGGTATTGTTGTTGCGGTTTTGGATACAGGTCTTGATTCCAACCACACAGCCTTCTCTCCCGATAATTTCACCTCTGCCAATTTGGGTCTTACTTATGAAGAGGTGGCGTCTGTTATTAACGATACTGTTGCAAGCGATCTTGTTGACGGTCTTACAGTTGATGATGTTTATATAAACGATAAGGTTCCTTTCGGCTTTGACTATGCCGACAACGATTCCGACGTTTATTCCACTCACAACAACCACGGTACCCACGTTTCGGGTGTTATCGTCGGTAATGACGATGTTATCCGCGGTGTTGCTCCCAATGCTCAGCTTGTTTCCATGAAGATCTTCTCGGATGTTGTTGATACAGCGAGAGCCGCTTGGATCCTTGCAGCATTGGAGGACTGTGTTGTTCTCGGTGTTGACGTTATCAATATGTCCTTGGGTACAGCCTGCGGCTTCAGCCGTGAATCCGACGAGGAAGCTCTTAACGGTGTTTATGACAGAATCCGTGAGGCGGGCATAAGCATGATAGTTGCCGCCTCCAACAGCTATAACTCTGCTTACGGTTCCGAAAAGAACGGTAACCTTGCTTTGACCTCTAACCCCGACACCGGTACAGTAGGCTCTCCCTCTACCTATGACGGTGTTATGTCTGTTGCTTCTATCAGCGGTGTTGAAACTCCTTATATCAAATATGATGAAAAAATAATCTATTTTATCGAATCAACCAACTCTGCTGCAAAGGAAAATAATTTCTTTGATACACTTTTGGGTGATACCGAATCGGTGGAATTGGAATATGTTGTTATCCCGGGTGTCGGACGTTCTGCCGACTATACAGGTGTTGACGTTAAGGGTAAGATAGCCTTGGTTCGCCGCGGCTCCAATACCTTTGAGGAAAAAGCTATAATCGCTCAGGAACAGGGCGCGGCAGGTATCATTATTTATAATAATGTATCCGGTGATATTAAAATGAATGTAGGCGATGCAACTCTCGCGGTCTGCTCCATTTCTCAGGATGACGGTGAAATGCTTGTTGAAGCAGGCGGCGGTGTTCTCACTCTTGCCCGTTCACAATCCTCGGGTCCCTTTATCTCCGACTTCTCCTCTTGGGGACCTACTCCCGACCTTCGCATCAAGCCAGAAATAACTGCTCACGGCGGAAGTATCCTTTCTGCTGTTACAGGCGGCTCCTATGACCGTCTTTCGGGTACTTCTATGGCTTGCCCCAACCTTGCGGGCGTTGTTATCCTTCTCAGACAATATGTTGTTGAGAAATTCCCCTCTATTGCAAATGACAGCAATAAGGTTAATGAAATAGTTAATGCTTTGCTTATGTCCACAGCGGATATCGCTATGGGTAAAAACGGCTTGCCCTATGCCGTTAGAAAGCAGGGCGCAGGTCTTGCAAACCTTTTCAGCTCTATTAACACAACTGCTTATCTTACAACTTACGACAAAAACGGTAATCTTATGGATAAGCCCAAGCTGGAGCTTGGTGACGACCCTGACAAGAACGGTGTTTACGAAATGAAATTCACCGTTAACAATTTCGGCAGCGATTCTCTCTCTTATGATATCGGTGCTTATGTTATGACAGAGGGTGTCAGCGAAACCAAGACCAATGCAGGTGAAACTACCATAACCGAAGAGGCTTATATCCTCGGAGGCGCAACCATCGAGGTGGTTGCGGTAAACAACGGCTCTCTCAACGGCAATACTGTTACGGTTGAAGGCGGCAAGAATGCCGACATTACCGTAAAGATAACATTGGGCGAGGACGATAAGAAATATCTCAACGATTCCTTTGCAAACGGTATGTATGTCGAGGGCTTTATTACCCTTACAGCAACATCGGGAACCGACATCAGCTTGAATGTTCCTTATTTGGCATTCTTCGGTGATTGGACCTTGGCTCCCTTGTTTGACTTGACCTATTACGATACCAATGCCGATGAACTGGACGACGGTATCGATGCAGAAGACAAGACTATGGCAGATGCTTATGCTACCCGTCCTATCGGCGGTGTAAGCGATGACTATGTAAGCTACCTTGGTTCCTACTATTTCCGTCAGGACCCCAAGGATATGGTTATTGCCGCAAACGAAAATTATATCGCTCTTTCCAATCAGGAGGGCACTATACATTCTCTCCGCTTTGTTTGGGCAGGCTTGCTCCGTAATGCCGCAAAGATCGAGGTTACCATTACAAACGATGCTACCGGTGAGGTCGTATTCGAATGTGTGGACACAGATGTCCGTAAATCCTACAGCGACGGCGGCGCAATGATCTATCCTGCAAACGTTGAGATAGAATTTGATACTACCGAATACAATTTCGCGAATAACAGCCAATTTACAGTTAAGCTTGTGGGCTATCTCGATTACGGCGACGGCGGTTTGGAAACAAATGAAAACAATGTTTTCGAATTTCCTTTGACTATCGACTTTGAAGCTCCTACAGTTACGGGTGTTGAATACTATTATGAATATGACAAGACCCTTAACAAAAACCGTCTTTACGCGGATGTTTTGGTTTACGATAATCATTACGCTATGGCGGCTCAGCTTGGTTATATTACCATGGGCGAGGATGAAGACGGCAATGCCATGGCTGAGATGAAGGCTTTCGAGCAATATCTCACTCCTATTTATTCCACCCACAACAATACTACGAAGGTAACATTTGAGCTTACCGATTATATCTATGATATCAAGAACAATGCGATAACCGAAAACAGCTTTGTTCTTGCGGTTTACGACTATGCTCTTAACTATGCTACCTTTGAGATCGGTCTTCCCGATGACTTTACTGAATTTTATTTCGAAAGCTTGGAAGACGGCTTGACACTCAGCCCCAATGAAGTTTACAAATTGGAGCCTGTGGTTCTTCCCTTTACCGAATGGTCTGAGCTTTTGAGCTATACCTCCTCCAAGCCCAGTGTTGCAAGAATCGTAAACAACAAGCTTGTTGCGGTTTCCGGCGGTACTGCGATCATTAAAGCTCGGGATCCTGTTACCAATAAATCGGTAACCTTTACCGTAACGGTTCTTGATGAGGATGACGAGGGCTATCAGAAGCTTGACAAGCCTGTAACCGACGTTTTCACCTTGGACGGATATACCACGGTAAAAGCATATTATATGGTAAATACCGATGACAAGGCTATCGGTGATACAGGAAGCATTAACTTCTTCGAGGGTGTTTATAGTCTCGAACTTTATCCCTCTGAGGCTGTTACACTTAACTATTCCTTGGATTCTTATTTCCCCAAAGACACAACAGTTGAATTTGAATCCAGCAACGAAAAGATAGTTAAAATAGATGCTTACGGAACCGTAACAGGTGTTGAAGAAGGCTTCGCTTCGGTAACCGTGAAGGTTATGCAGGACGGCAGCAGCACCTATTATTCCGAAACCGTTTCGGTTGAGGTCAAGGATCCCTATGTAAAGACAGGCTCCAGCTTGACACACTATTACGGCAACGGCGGTTTGGTAGACATACCCAAACGTCTCTCCCTTACCGAAATCGGTCAGTTTGCATTCTCCAACTTTGAATATATTATGAAGACTGCAGAGGAGCTTGCATTTGACGATGCAGAGCAATCCAAGGCTTGGTTTATCGGTGATAACACAATTACAAAGGTTATCATCCCCGAGGGTGTTGAGAAGATCAATGCTTATGCTTTTGCTAACCTTACCGCTTTGGAGGAGATCGTTCTTCCTTCTACACTTCAATCTATCGAATACGGCGCATTCTATGGCTGTACTTCTTTGAAGAAGATAACCTTCAGCGGAGAGAACAATCTTCAGATTATTTCTCAGAATGCTTTCGAAAACTGCGACCTCCGCGGAACACTTAAATTGGATTCCATCTGCGTTATTTCCGACTATGCTTTCGCAGGTAACCAGAATCTGACCGGTCTTGAGCTGTCCGATACAGTTCTTTCTATCGGACAGTATGCATTTGCCGCTTGTAAGAGCCTGAAGGATGTTACAATTAAGGCAGAAAAGGTTAAATACGGTGCCTATGC
The DNA here is from genome assembly GCA_964650045.1 of uncultured Ruminococcus sp. Taxonomy (GTDB): domain Bacteria; phylum Bacillota; class Clostridia; order Oscillospirales; family CAG-382; genus Coliplasma. The sequence continues at coordinate 54,282 of CAZYRT010000005.1, read as the reverse complement.
CTTTACAGGCTGTAAGGCTTTGACTGCATTTGAAGTTAATTCCGCAGTTATTCCCGAGGGTATGTTCTATGAATGTGAGTCTATGAAAAATGTTACCGTAGGTCCCGATGTTAAGGATATCGGCGCATTCGCTTTCAGAGATACCAAGATAAAGGAATTTGTAATTTCCGAAAAGAATCAGACCTTTAAGGTTCAGACAACCGATCATATCCTTTCGGCAGACGGAACCAAATTGATAGCGGTTTCTCCTCTTGTAAGCGGAGAATTTACCGAAGCTCATATTCCTAACAGCAATGTTACCGAAATCAGCAAGGGTGCCTTCTCTCATAACCGTAAGATAACCTCGATTGTTTTGGAAAAGGTTACCTATGTGGGAGATTACGGTCTGTCTTCCAACAAAAATCTTACTTCTGTAAAGCTTGGTGAACTTACCTATATCGGTAATTACGGCTTCTTTGAAGCAGGTATTACCCAAATGCCTAAGTTTAACAAGGATACAAAGATAGGCAAATATGCTTTCTCCTATTCGAAGCTTGCTTCTGTGGCTATTCCCGACGGAATGGTTATTGCAGAGGGAACCTTCAGCGAATGCTCCAACCTTGCTTCTGTTACGATCGGCAACGATGTGACAATCGGAAAATATGCCTTCAACATGAACAAGGATGAAGCGTTTAAGGTTGTCGGACGTTATGAAGGTGAAAAAAAGTACTATGAATATGAATTTTCTTCTCCCTTGACATCTCTTACGATCGGTAACAACGCAGTTATCGGTGAAAATGCATTTAACAATGCGGCTTCTCTTGTTACCGTGACCTTGGGTGAAAATGCTGTTATCGAAAAAATGGCATTCTATAATGCATCCAAGCTTGAAAATATCGACCTTTCCAAGGTTAAAGCTATCGGTGATTATGCATTCTCGGGCGACGTTTACTATGCTTGTGCAGACAGCGACATGACAACAGCGGCTGTAAGCTCCGACGGATATTATATCTACACCTACCATGCTCCTCAGCTCAAGAAGATCGATATGTCTTCTGCCGAAAGTATCGGTGAATATGCATTCTCCTATTGCCGTTCTCTTGTTGATGTGGTTTTAAACTCCGAAATCAAGGTTATTCCTCAATATGCGTTTGCAGGATGCGATTCCTTGAAGAACATCAACACAGAAAAGGTTGAAGAAATCGGACAGTATGCATTTATGGAAAGCGGTCTTGAAAAAATCGACCTTTCTTCTGCGAAAACTGTTGGAGATTATGCATTTGTTTCCTCCCGTAAGCTTGCTTCCGTTAAGCTTAGCGAAAGCGGTACAAATATGGGCGAAGGCGCATTTGCATATTGCGACCCCTTGGCTGCTGTTGAAAACCTCGGCTTCTCGGAAAATATCGGTGATTATGCATTTGCTTATACTGCTGTTACTTCCGCAGATCTTTCGGGCGCTGTTTCGGTTGGCACTCACGCATTCATTAAGGAAAATCTCACACCATTTACGGTTACATTGGGTGAAAAGCTTGTTTCCTTGGGCGATAACCCCTTTGCAATGTGTAAGGTCGAGCCTTTCTCCTCTACAACAAAAGACGAGATAAACGGACATGAGGTTGAGGTTGCTACCTATAATTATAATATAAGCGATAAGGTTAAGGTGGTTGACGGTTCTCTCTATTGCAAAAACGGCTTGGGTTGGGAATTGATAACCTATGCAGGAATAGACAACGAAAATGTTACTGTTGCAGAAGATACTGTACGCATTACAGCAATGGCATTTGCAGGCAGCGATGCTGTCAGAGTAAAGATGCCCTATACCACTATTGCTATCGGACACAAGGCATTCTATGCCTGCGAAAACCTTGAGATCGTTACCTTCGGCAGCTATATCGCTCCTATATTCGAGGAAGAATTTGACCCTGCTTATTATGAATGCCTTGAGCATATCCCCGGCAGCGGTGATTACGGCGAATATACCGATTACAACGGTAATCAGGTTAAGATCGAATCTATGGGCATGATACCTTATTTCATGTGGAACGCAACAGGCGGATTGTATTCCAATGTATTCTACGGTGCGAACTTTGTGGATTATGTAGGCTATGTTGATAACAAGCTTATTATGGTATATCCCGCAAACGGTATCGGCTATGATTCATATATCTGTGACCAATATTTTGATTACAGAATCGAAGGTCCTTCCGCACCTGACGATGTGACAATTGCCGCTATCAATGCTATTAAGAAGATTCCCGAGCGAGTAAGCTATGAGGATAAGGCTTTGGTAGAAGCGGCAAGAGAAGCCTATGGCAAGATCGCTACAATGGAACAGATGGCGTTGGTAACAAATTATGCCGACCTTGTTTCCGCTGAACAGCGTATTGCGGCTTTGGCTCCCGTTGTTGAAGAAATTACCGAAACTCCCGCGGAAGAAAATAACGGACCTATTATTGCAGTTGTTGTAATATTCTTGGTTGCTTTTGTGGGCTTTGTTTGGTTCAGAAACCGCAATGAGTCCAAAAAGAAAGCGGCAGGAAATAACTGAATGATAGTATCACCGTGAATTATAAATAAGGAGGACAATAAAGAACAGGATGAGATTTAAAGCAAAAAAAGCACTGTTCGCTTTATTGAGCTTGGCAGCCATTGTCTTTACCGCGGGTTGCGGTGCGGAAATGACACCTTATGAAACGAACAATAACGAAAACTATACCGTTAGCGTCAAATATGATGCTAACGGGGGATTCTTCACGACTAATACATCGGTTATCGTGGATTCCTATAATATTTCCGAAATGAAAGCAAATTCCGACGGAATGGTGGAGATAGCCCTTCTTTCTCCCGATGCCATTCAAAGAGGCACCGATTCCTTCAATGCAGTTAAGAACGGATATTTCCTTGCAGGCTGGTATACACAGCGAAACGGAAATGCTGAATCGGATTATACCTATTCGGGTAAATGGGATTTTTCCAAAGACCTTGTTAAGGTAGATTCCTCTAAGGAATATTCCTCTGAAGCTCCCGTTTTGACATTGTATGCGGCTTGGGTTCCTTTGTTTACCATAGAATTTTATTCCTTGGATACAAACGAATTGCTTAAAACCTTTACAATTGACCCTAATTCCTCTGAGGGAATGAAGATTCCTGCCTGGGATGAAAAAACGGGTGTTATGGAAATGTATAAGTTCCCCAAAAAATCGGGATATACCTTTAATAAGGTTTATTACGATGCAGAGGGCACCCTTCCCGTGGAAGGCGAGACTATTGTGCATACCGGTGTTGTAGATTATGCCACCGGAACCGCAAAGGATGCCACCATGAAGCTTTATGTGGAATGGATCGAGGGCGAATGGTATCATATCAATACCGCAGAGCAATTGGCAAACAATGCTGCTCTTAACGGTAATTATGAAATACTTGCCGACCTTGATTTCGAAAACATCGATTGGGGTAAGACCTTTATGTACGGCAATTTCAGCGGTACTGTTAAGGGTAACGGTCACACGATCAAGAATGTGACTCTTGAACAAACCGACGCAAAAGAAGATAATGCAGGTCTTTTCGGATATTTGACCGATAAGGCAAATATTTCCGACTTGACCTTTGAGAATGTAACCTTTACAATAAAAGCAGGTACTATTGCCACAAGCGCAAATTACGGTGTTTTGGCAGGTACCGTTTCAGAGGTTGCTGATATAACCGATGTGAGCATTTTGTCAAGTAAATTGCAGATCGATTCGGGCTGTTATTTCGGCACCGACGATTATTCCATCGGATTGGTTTGCGGTATGGGCGATCCTTCTGTAGCAGACCCTGCCGATATCCAATGTGTTGCCGTGGGTGATGCTCCCGAAACTGTTGAAATAACAGTAAACGGCAATGAAGTAACTGTTGAAATGATCAGCAATGCTGATGCTGATGAAAAATCCGAATAAAAATAAAAATCAAACAGAAAAGGTGCTAAAACGATGAAAAAGAAAATTATTTCTCTTCTGCTGTGCGTTTTAATGTGCATGAGCACACTCATCCCCTTTACAGGCTGCGGCAAAGATGAACAGACCACAAAACCCGATGCTTTTGTTATTATGACAGAACAGCTTGACGGATTGTTTAATCCCTTCTTCTCCACCTCTGCTCCCGACGGCACCATCGTTGCCATGACTCAGATCGGTATGCTTGGCTCCAAGTATGAAAACGGCGAAGTCAAGGTTGCTTACGGCGAAAACGAGGCTGTTGTAGTTAAGGATTATGATATCGTTGAAAACGATAACGATACCACAACCTATACCTTCGTTCTCAAAAACGGAATCAAATTCTCCGACGGTCATCCTCTTACAATGGAAGACGTTCTCTTTAACTATTATGTTTATCTCGACCCTGTTTACACAGGCTCTAATACTCTTTATTCCACTGATATCGTCGGTCTCGCAGAATACAGAACTCAGACTGTAGGCTCGGGCTCCGATGACAGCGATGATCTCATCACCTCTCAGGCTACCTCCAGAGCAAATGCAAGACTTAACGAATTGATCAACCTTTTCAATTCTCAGGTTAAGGCTTCTTCCACAAAGGAAGTCGGCTATGATGCAATGAAGGCGGCTATTAATGCTTATTCCGTAAGCAACGGCTACAAGTCTGCTATTTCCAACAACCCCGATGAGGTTACCAACGCAGACCTTTTGGCTGACTACGAATATGCTTTGAAGCTTTTCAAGGAAGAGCTTGAAACCGACTATGTCAGCGCACAGGAATCCTATATCGATGCTCCTTATACCAGCTATGAGGAATTTAAAAATGAAGTGTTCTGCTTCATGTACAGCGAGGGCTATGTTGACGTTGAATATGCCGAAGGCGAAGACGGTAAAAAAGACCGTACCAAGATCGAAAAATTGACTCCTGCTTATCCTTCTACTATTACAACAAAGGAAGCAGCAATTGATTATATCTACAGCGATAAGATTGCAAGAGAGCTTAACATCATTCTTCAGTATTGGGCTACTGCGGCTACTCTTACAACCGAATACACCGCAAAGGCAAAGGAAGTTATCCTTCACCAAAATGTTTCCAATGACGGCTCCTTGGCTGTAAAGAACATTTCGGGTATCGTTTCCTTGGGACATTCCGATAAGGCAGGCTCTACTATCACCGTTAACGGCAATACCTATAAGGTTGCTTCCTCTCACAACAGCGACGGTACTGTTGCAAGCGCAGACGAATATGATGTTTTGCAGATCACCATTAACGGTATCGACCCCAAGGCTATCTGGAATTTTGCTCTCACCGTTGCTCCTCAGCACTATTACGGCGAAGGCAGTAAGGTTGGCGTTGATATTGCAAACAGCCAATTCGGCGTTGAATTTGCAAGCTTCAGCTTCATGACCGACATCGTTCAATCCACCAGAAATATTAAGATCCCCATGGGCGCAGGCTCCTATAAGGCAACTAATAATCAAAACAGCGACACACCCTCTGAAAGCGATTTCTATACAGACAACGTTGTTTACTTCAAGTCTAACAGCTATTTTGAAACTGTTGGTGAAGGTATCTCCAATGCAAAGATCGAAAACATCCGTTATCAGGTAGTAAGCTCTGCCAATGCTATTGCATCCTTGGAAAACGGTACCGTTCACTATATCTCTCCCTCTCTTACAACCGCTAACTATGAAAAGCTTGAGGCTCTCAGCTCCAAGGGTATGACAACTCTTACAACCGACCAATTGGGTTACGGTTATATCGGTATCAATGCATCCAAGGTTAATGACATTAATGTTCGTAAGGCTATTATGTGCGCTATGAACACATCCTTGGCACTTGACTATTACCGCGCAGGTACCGCTGAACAGATCTTCTGGCCGATGTCCAAGATAAGCTGGGCTTACCCCAAGGGCTCCGATGCAACCGACAACGGATTTGACTATCCTCCTCTCGGAACCTGGAGTCAGGATATCGCTGTTGCAAATATCGAAAAGTATATGCAGGCAGCAGGTGTCAGCGCAGGTGATTCCGAATTGTCTGTTAAGTTTACCATTGCAGGCTCCAGCTTGCAGGACCACCCCACCTATAAGGTATTCAGAGATGCAGCAGCACTTTTGAACAGCATGGGCTGGGATGTTGAAGTAGTTTGCGACACTCAGGCTCTTACAAAGATCAACACAGGCTCTCTTGAGGTTTGGGCAGCGGCTTGGTCTTCTGCACTTGACCCCGATATGTATCAGGTTTACCACAAGGATTCTACCGCGACCAGCACATTGGCTTGGGGCTATAACTACCTCAAGACAAGCGGTACAACCAAAGAGCTTAACATTTTGGACGAATTGAGCGACCTTATCGATCAGGCTCGTGAAACCAACGACCAGACCAAGCGTGCAGAGCTTTATAAGGATGCAATGTCTCAGGTTCTCGACCTTGCTATCGAGCTTCCCGTATATCAGAGAAGTGTTCTTTACGCATATAACTCCAATGTTATTTCTTCCTCTACAATTCCTTCCGAGGTTAACCCCTATTCTTCTCCCTTGGATCGTATTTGGGAAATCGAATTCGTGGGCTGAGATCAGATCGGAGTGACTGATGTTTAAGTATATTTTAAAAAGATTGGTCATGTCTGTTTTCATCCTTCTCGGCGTTTCTATGATAATCTATTTCCTTATCCGTTTGATGCCCGTTGATTTTATCCAAGATAAAATCAACGCCATCAATCAGGGCGGCGCAACCGTTAGTGAGGAAACAGTAAATGCCATGTATGAGATGTACGGACTTGGCGATAACAGCTTTCTCGGTATATTAAAGGGCTATTTCAGTTGGCTCGGCGCATTGGCGAGATTTGATTTGGGTACCAGCTTTGTTTACGGTATCCCCGTTGCCGATGTTATCTTTGAACATATGGGAATATCTTTTGTGATCGCTTTGATCGCAACCGTATTTGAGTTTTTGATCGCTATTCCTCTCGGTATCACAGCGGCAACCCATCAATACAGCTTCCGCGACTATTTGGTAACTATTTTGGTTATGATAGGTATTTCCTTGCCTTCCTTCTTCTTCGGTCAGATGCTGAAGGATGTTTTGGCATTGAAGCTCGGCTGGTTCCCTGCATCGGGTCTTATTGATGCTACCGTTACAAAAACGGGTATCAATCTTTTGATAGACTATGCAAAGCATTGCTTTATCCCGATTTTAACTATTGTTATTCTTTCCATCGGTGCAAGAATGAGAATGACAAGAACCAATATGTTGGAGGTTATGAACTCCGACTATATCCGTACCGCCCGTGCAAAGGGCTTGAAGGAAAGTGTTGTTGTTAACAAGCACGCATTCCGTAATACACTTATTCCTATGGTAACCTCCTTGGCAGGGCTTCTTCCGTCCTTGTTCTCGGGTGCTATCATAACCGAGCAGGTATTCGACCTTCCCGGTATCGGTAACATTGCGTTGGACGCAATGAACCGAGGTGATATTCCCTTTATTATGGGATATAATATGTTCTTGGCGCTTTTGAGCGTTTTGGGCGTTTTGCTTGCCGACTTAATGTACGGTATCGTTGACCCCAGAGTAAAATTGGAGTAAGGAGGCATTGATTATGGAAGAGCTTACAAATAAATCTGCCGATACAGATATCAATGAAGCTGTTGACACAGAAATGCCTCTTGACAAGCAGGTCAGATTAATGTCGCCTACAAGAATGGTAGTTCGCAGATTCTTCCGTTCCAAGCTCAGTATTGTAGGCTTAATAATGGTAGTCAGCCTGTTTTTGTTCAGCTTTTTGGGTCCCGTTATTTATGATAAATGGGGAGAAATCGAGCTTGACGAAAGCGGAAAAACCGAATATTCGGTTTCTCAGACTACATATACAGTTGACGGAAAGGAATATACCCTCCGCCAGACAACCGAAAAATCGTTAAAGGACAATTTCCTTGCTCCTCCCTCTGCCGAGCATATTCTCGGTACAGATAACGAGGGCTATGATATTTTCGTTCGTTTGATGTACGGCGGAAGAATTTCTCTTATCGTCAGCTTTATCGCAGTATTTCTTATAACCATTCTCGGTGTTTTGATGGGCGGTATCGCAGGCTTCTTCGGCGGTGTTATCGATAATATAATCATGCGCTTGTGTGATATACTTATCTGTCTTCCCGGTGTTCCGATTCTTCTTATTATCAGTACGATCCTGGACGCATCGGAAATCGACGCAAAATACCGTATTTATCTTCTTATGATCTATCTTACCTTTATTTCCTGGCCCGGAACTGCAAGATTGGTAAGAGGTCAGATCCTTTCTCTCAGAGAGCAGGAATATATGGTTGCCGCAGAGGCGATGGGCTATTCTGCTCCCAGAAAGATTTTCAAGCATTTGGTTCCCAACGTAATGCCTCAGCTTATCGTACAGATGAGCTTGAGCTTGGGCAGTATGATTCTTTACGAAGCCACACTTTCATATTTGAATCTTGGTGTAAAGGCTCCTTATGCCGCATGGGGAACAATGATAAACATTATTTCTACTAACCAAGACATTTTGCAGAACCATTTGAATGTTTGGGTGCCCGCAGGCATCTGTATCGTAATTGCCGTTTTGGGCTTCAACTTCATTGGTGACGGTCTGCGTGATGCACTTGACCCGAAAGCGAGGAGATAATTTATGAGTAAAAATTCAAATCACCTTTCGGGTAAAGAGGTACGCGCTATTGCAAAGGAAAATAAGCGTATCATAAAAAGCCTTGAGGCTTATAAAAACCGTAAATGCGATGAATCGGAATATCTTGCTCATATGTCCGACCCCAACAATATTTTGGAGATAGACAACCTTCATTCCTATTTCTTCACAGAGCAGGGCGTTGTAAAGGCTGTTAACGGTGTTTCCTTTAATATTCCCAAGAAGGCTACTGTGGGTGTTGTTGGTGAATCGGGCTGCGGTAAATCTGTTACAAGTATGTCGGTCATGCGCCTTTTGCAGGGTCCTGCAGGTCAGATTTATTCGGGCAGTATTCGCTTTAACGCAAAGGAGGATTCCGGCGAGGAAAAGATTTATGATATAGCCAGAATGCCTATCCGCGATATTCATAAAATCCGCGGAAATCAAATCGCAATGATTTTCCAGGAGCCTATGACTTCTCTGAACCCTGTTTTCACAATAGGTCAGCAGTTGGATGAGGTTACATTTATTCATAACCCCGATGCAACCAAGGAAGATGCAAAGGCGAAATCTATGGAAATGCTTAACCTTGTTGGTATCGCCGCCCCCGACCGTGTTTACGCTGCATTTCCCCATGAGCTTTCGGGCGGTATGCGTCAGCGTGTTATGATCGCAATGGCTCTTGCCAGCGACCCGAGACTTATTATAGCCGACGAGCCTACAACAGCCTTGGACGTTACCATTCAGGCTCAGATTTTGGATCTTTTGAGAGATTTGAAATCCAAGATAGACGGTTCTATTATGCTTATCACCCATGACTTGGGTATAATCGCGGAAATGGCTGATTATGTTGTAGTCATGTATGCAGGCAGAGTTATCGAAAAGGGAACTGTTGAGGAGATTTTCCATAATCCCATGCATCCCTATACGATAGGCTTGCAGAAATCCAAGCCTACATTGAAATCAGACAGCGAAACCTTGTTTAACATCCCCGGCAACGTGCCTAACCCTGTTAATATGCCCAACTATTGTTATTTCAAGGAAAGATGCTCGCAATGTGTAAAAAAGTGTTCGGGCGATTATCCCGAAATGGTTCAGGTGAGCCCCACCCACTTTGTGGCTTGTCATCTTTACGGAGAGGAGGCAGAACAGAATGGCTGACGAAAAGAAGGTTCAACAGGAACAATTTGACCCCGATGCGATTCTGGAGATCAGAAATCTCCGTAAATGCTTCCCCTTAAAAAAGACTATCACAGGCAAGGTTACTCAGGAATTGGTAGCGGTAGACGGTGTTTCCTTCAAGCTTAAAGCAGGTGAAACATTGGGTATCGTTGGTGAATCGGGCTGCGGTAAGACTACATTGGGCAGAGCAATATTGAAGCTGCATCAGCCTACAAGCGGTCAGATTATTTTCGAGGGTAAGGATATAACAAATTACAAATCCTCGGAAATGAGAGAAATCCGCAAGAAAATGCAGATAATCTTCCAAGACCCTTATTCATCCCTCCCTCCCAGAAGCACTGTGGGCGGTATACTTTCCGAGCCTGTTGAGGTTCATAATATCGTTCCCAAGGAGCAGGTCAAGGATTATGTTCTCGACCTTATGGAGAAATGCGGTCTCCGCGATTATTATTACGAAAGATATCCCCATGAATTTTCAGGCGGTCAAAGACAGAGAATTTGTATTGCCCGCGCTCTTTCGGTAAATCCCAAATTAGTTATCTGTGACGAGCCTGTTTCGGCTTTGGACGTTTCTATTCAGGCACAGATCATCAACCTTTTGAAACAGCTTCAAAAGGATATGAACCTTACTTATGTGTTCATTTCCCATGACCTTTCGGTTGTTAAATTCATTTCCGATAAGATCGGTGTAATGTATTTGGGCGCAATGGTGGAATTCGGTACCAAGGATGATATTTTCTCCAACCCTCTTCACCCCTATACCCAAGCTCTTTTCTCGGCTATTCCTTCTCCCGATCCCGACGAAAAGATGAACCGTATTATTCTCAAGGGAGATATTCCCTCTCCTGCTAATCCTCCCAAGGGTTGCCGTTTCCACACACGTTGTCCCCATGCTATGGAGATTTGCGGCGAGGTGGCACCCGAATATAAGGATTACGGCAACGGCCATTGCGCCGCCTGCCATTTGTTAGAGCAAAAACAATAAACATCATTCAGGATGAGATTAATGAAGAAAAATAAGACCAAAAAGGAAAAGATAGTTTATATCGATGACGGCAGAACAATTGCCGATATGTCAAATGTTTCCGGCGGAAGCAATTGGACTAAACGGGGAACGACCTCCTCGTTTGGGGACATTTGGAGAACCTATTGGGGCGCTGTTAAAATGATGTTAAAGCCCACTCTTGTTGCGGTTGGCTTTATTTTGGCTGTTTATCTTATTATTTCTCTCATATTTTGGCTGATGTGATTTTAAATTTATAATACCAAGGAGGCAATATGAAAGACTTTGCCCAAAAAAGACTTTTGACATTGGTTGCTTGTCTTTTGGTTGCGGCTTTCTGCTGTTCTGCGTTGGCTTCTTGTACCAGCGGTCCCGATGGACAAGGCAGTGAAAGCTCTTCTTCCGAATCAAGTGTTTCCGACCAAAGCAATGCTACAGGTGAAAAGGTCACCTATGGCGTAAACGTGCGTAATGCCGGCGGCAATCCTATGGCTGAGCTTAACGTATATATATACGAAGGCGAAGACCTGAAGGATTACGCTAAAACAAATTCCGAGGGTGCGGTTACATTCAGCCTGCCTAAGGGCGGCAATTACCACATTGTTATTCTTGATGCCCCCAAAGGGTATGACGTTCAGGAAAAATATTCCTTCAACGGTGAAAATGCCGATATCGTTCTCACTCCTTCTCTTATAAAGGACGAGGAGCTTTCCTCTGCAGCTATCGAGCTTGGGGATGTAATGTACGATTTCACGGTTATGACACCCGACGGAGATGAAGTTACCCTTTCCGAGGTTTTGAAGACCAAGAAAATGGTAATGCTTAATTTCTGGTATACCACTTGCTCATGGTGCTTGGAGGAATTCCCCTTGATGGAAGAGGTTTATCAGGAATATAAGGATGATATTGCAATTATCGCATTGAATCCTCTTGAGGATAACAATGCTGTTAAGGCATTCCAGGCACAGCACGGCTTGTCCTTCACTATGGCAGCTTGCCCCTCCTCCTGGTCTAACACCTTCTCTATAAGCGGTTATCCTACCTCTGTATTTATCGACCGTTACGGTGTTGTTTGCCTTATTGAAGCAGGCGCTATTGTCAGCAAGCGTCCCTTCGTTTGTGCATTTGACCATTTCACAGCCGAAACCTATAAGCAGACGTTCTGCGAAAACGGTATCGGTGATTTGGTTTCTCAGATAAAACCCAGCGTCGAAATGCCCGAATCCGATGCTATCGGAGCCGCTATCAATAACGGTGATATTCAGGTAAGCTACCGTCCCGAAACCGAGGACGATAATGCCGAATATATCTGGCCCTTCGTTTTGGGTGAGAAATTGGGCGAGGAATGTATTTATGCTCCCAACAAGGGCATTGACGATTCCTATGCTATCATTTACGCTGACGTTACTTTGAAAAAGGGTCAGGCTTTGGGATTTGACTATCTTGCATCTTCCGAAAGACTCTGCGATATTATGTATGTTATCGTAAATGACGATGACGTTTTCCAGATATCCGGTGCAGATGATGTTGAACAATGGAAATCCTGCTATCCTTGCGTTGCTGACCAAGACGGTGTTTATGAAATCGCCCTTTGCTTTATGAAGGATTCCGATGGAAGCGCAGGGGACGACACGGTTTATGTCCGCAATATGCGCGTTGTTGATGTAAAGGATATTGATGTTGCTACATATCTTCCCAGAAATGCCTCAACAGAAAATGAAGCAGGCGAAACCGTTTATGCTGATATCGTGTTCAACGATAATGACGGATATTATCATGTAGGCAGCGAAAACGGTCCTCTCCTTCTTGCCAACCTTATAACCTATTCTCAGTTCAGCGAGGAAAGCACAGTCTATGATATTGTTTATAACGGAGATGCCGACAAGGACGGTGTGAGCCTTTATAACAAAAAAGAAGAGGGGGGATTGGGCATGGTGACCTATTTCTCTTATGCGTCTAACTCCTCTATCAACGGTATCTGTACTGTAAATAAAGAACTCGGTGAAATGCTCAAGCAGGTAGCATCGGTTGCGGGCTTCGACGGAACCGAAAACGAATGGCTTAAGATATGCACATATTTTGATGCTTACGGTACTGCCGAACAGCTTCAGGATCCCATTAAGGGTCTGTCACCCTTCAGCGCGTTTGAAACAGTTGAAGGCAAGGATGTAGAAACTAACTATTTCTACTATGACAGAGCAATCATTCCCAGAGGCTTGCTTTCCAAGTTTGTTCCCGAAAAATCGGGTGTTTACCGCTTCACCTCCAAGAGCGATTATGAAGACGGTATCGATGCATGGATATTCGACGGCAACGGCGATATTATCTTCACCTATGAGCATGACGAAAGAATGTATACCGATATGAACAACTGCTCGATGGTATACTATATGGAAGCAGGTAAGGCTTACTATATCAACATGGCATTCTGGGATATTTACGAGGCGGGATATATCTATTACGATGTTGAATATCTTGCTCCTTCCATGGAATTGTTCCGTTTGGCTTCTCCCGGTTACTTCACTTATGATACCGATGCTGCAGGCGAATTGCTTTATGAGATAATTTCTCAGGGTATCAAGCCCGAATTGAAGGACGGTATCTATTACGCAAAAGACCATGACAGCGCGCTTTATGCTGATTTCACCGGAACTACAGGGGTTTTCGGCAATTCTATCGTTGAAATGATCGATATGGGCGGATTTAATTTCACCACAACCGAAACCGACGATGAAATTCTTGCATACTTCCGTAATAACGGAAATGATGCAGAAAAGACCGACGAATATTTGAGAAAGCTTTGGGGCGAGGATTATGAAAGCAACGCCGAGCTTTATCAGATCGAGGATGTATTCAACGGACGTTACCACGGTACAGGCGTTGACTACACCGAAGAAATGCGCGGTTATATTTCTAAGATCGACAACTCCGACACCGAACGCAACGGATGCGTTGTTGTGGATGAACGTTTGGGCGAGCTTTTGCAGATGCTTATGGATAAATACACCTTTGCAGGTGTTGACCATTCCTGGGCAAAGCTTTGCTACTATTATGACTACCTCGGTCCCGAAGCGTGATCTACCTTAAGGAAGAGGGTATTAATATGAAATTAAAAAAGACTATAAGCCTTGCTTTGGCATCCGCACTTTTGTGCGGAGCCATGGCTATGGTATCCTGCACTTCCGACGAAGGCGGTAATTCCTCTGCTCCTGCAGAGGAATCCTCTCAGACAGTTCAGAATGTTGATTATAAGATCAACGTAAAGGATGCTTTGGGCAATGGCTATTCCTCGGATGTTGTTGTAAAAATTCTTCAAAACGGCGAACAGGTTGCCATGCAGCCCTGCGGTGAAAACGGCTCTGTTGTAAAGAATCTTCCCGCAGGTGATTATACTGTGGAATTGGGCTTTACAGGCTCGGAATCGGACTATTACTATGACAAGAACGCACTTGTTCTTTCTGCAGATAAGACCGAGCTTGATGTTGTTCTTTCCAAGAAAATTACGACAGAACCCGAAACTGTTGTTGCTCAATCAAACGAATACGATGCATATAATGTTGATGCAGGCTGTACCTATGTTGAATTGAAGGCAGGACAGAGAAATTATTTCCTTTTTGTTCCCACAAAGTCGGGCAATTATGAATTTGCTCTTTCTCAGACCGAGGGTGCAGCTATCGGTTATTACGGTGCGCCTCACTACATTCAGGAAAATAATTTGGCTGAAACTGCTGACAACAAATTTACTATTTCTATCAGTGACGGCACTATCGGTACCCAAGGCGGAGGTACAGGTGTGTTTGTTCTCGGTATCGATGTAACCGATGACACAGTTAAGGGTGCGATTTTGACAATTGACCGTATCGGTGACCCTATTAAGGGAATCGAGGATTATCCTTGGACGGTTTATGAAAAAACTGTTGAATTAAAGGAATATGACCTTCCCGAAGGATATGAATTAAAGGAATTTGACCTTACTGCTTCTACGGATACCTATAATCTTGTATTTAACGAAGCGGACGGCTTCTATCATCTTGATTCTGCCGAAGGTCCCTTGGTTCTTGTTCGTCTTGACGAGGATTGCGATTATATCGACTGCTACGGCACTATTCTTGAATATACCGGTGTTGTGAAATATTTCTTTGATGAAGAGGGCGAGTTTGTTAAAAAGGAAAATTATACAAGCTGCCTTATGGAATATCTTGAATGTGTTGACCTTAACGAGGGCGTTTATCCCTTGACTGAGGATCTGAAATACATTATTCAGCAAAACGGCGACCATTCGGGCTGGTGGAAGCCCGAACACAGCGGATTTTTGTTCGAGGATGAAAACGGCTATGCTATTCCCGAAATTAATCTTGAGCTTGGTTGGCTTTTGATGTGCTGTTATATTGATTAATTATGAAAACATTTAAGAAATTTACATTATTGCTTTTATCATTTGTTCTTCTGCTCTGCTGCGGCTGTCAAGCTCAGGATTCTCAAACAAGTTCTGTTGAAGAATCCCAAGCTGTTGCAGAAAAAACCGATTTTTCGGTTGCATTTGCTTCCGAAGGCGGACTTCCTTTTTCAAAGCTTTTGATTTATATTTATGAAGAGGGAAACGGCGATGACCTTGTTTGGGCAGGAGAAACAGACGATATTGGAAAGGTGAGCTTTAAGGCGGACCCTTCCAAAAAGTATAACGCCGTAATTAAAAATCTTCCCGACGGATATGAAGCCAAGGAGAATTATCCCTTGGACGGAGAAAATACCCGGCTTGTTTTCAAAACGGTTCTTTCTTCTGTTGACGAACTTTCGGCTGTTGAATACAAATTGGGAAGTGTTGCAGGGGATTTTAAAATAACCGATTGCAACGGAACCGAATACCGGATTTCAAAGCTTTTGGAAACAAAAAAGGCAATTGTTTTAAACTTTTGGTTTTTGAATTGCCAGCCCTGCAGAATGGAATTTCCCTTCCTTCAGCAGGCTTATGAGGATTACAAGGAGGATATTCAGGTTATCGCCTTGAACCCTTATGACGGTACAGACAAAACCGTTTCTCAATATGCATCGGAGCTTGGTTTAACATTCCCGGTTGCCTCCTGTGATGCCGATTGGCAGACAGCAATGAATCTCACAGCATATCCCACAACGGTGGTTATCGACCGTTACGGAACCATTGCTATGATCCACAAGGGGTATGTTACCGATAAAGAAACCTTTGTAAAGGTTTTTGAATATTTTGCTTCCGATGATTATAAGCAAACTACAATTAAGAATCTCAGCGAGATTCAATAGCCGAAAAGAGTTGAACTAAACTCGCCCTAAAAGGTTCTTTCCGGCAAAAACATTACTTCATCACTTGATATACGTCGCTATTCCAAGTGAGTTTTACGAAGTTATAACAAAAAATAACATTTCAAACCGAATTGAGTTCGACTCTTTTCGGCTATATTAAAAGGAGAAATATTATGAAAAAGCTTTTGTGCGCTGCCCTTGTTTTGGTAATGGCATTCTGCCTCTTTGCCTGCGGCGGCGATGAAACCGCAACCTCCTCCGCACCCGAAAGTTCCGCATCCGAAAGCTCTGCACCTGCAAGCTCCTCTCCCGTAAGCGAACCCGAATCTCAGGCAAGCTCTCAAGAGGAATCCTCTCAGGCAGAAGAAGTTTTGTTTAAGGTTACAGTTGTTGACGGAGACGGCAATGCTGTAAAGGGTGTTATGATCCAGCTTTGCAAGGATACCTGCATTCCTAAAATTACCGATGATAACGGTGTTGCTTCCTTTAATGCAGAGATTACCGACGGCTATAAGCTTTCTGTTCTTTCCTGCCCCGAAGGATATGAATATACAGGCGAAGCGGAAGTATATCTTGAAAGCGGTATTACCGAATACACAATCGAAATTGCCGCTAAATAAGAAGGCTGATAATCATGAAAAAGATTATTGAAAAGCTTAAAAAGCTTGTTGAAAAAATCAAAAATAAGCGCTCCGCCCGTATTGCAATAGGCGTTGTTGTGGCAGTTGCTCTTGTTTTGTGTATTATCGTGATCATCGTGGCTGTGAGCGTTTCCGATGATGTGTCGGACGTTTCCGGTAACAGCCAAACTTCCGATAACAGCGTTGTTTCCCAAGAAACCTCCTCTGAGGTTGAATCTTCTTTAATATCGTCGGAAGAAGCTTCTTCCGCAGAGCCATCTCAATCGGAAAACTCTGATGCTGTAAGCGAGGAATCCTCTGCTGTTTCCGATGAAGCTTCTTTGGAAATTGAATCAAGTGAACCGGCTTCTTCCGAAGCTGAATCTTCGGAACCCGAATCCGGTGAAGTTGAATCCTCGCAAGAAGAATCTTCAAAACCTGTTTCTTCGGAACCCGAATCAAGCGAGCCTACATCTTCGGAGCCTGAATCTTCCAAACCTTCATATTCCCAGGAAACTTCTAAACCTGTTTATTCTGAACCTGAAGCTTCCGAACCTTCTTATTCTGAAGAATCTTCAAAACCTGTTTCTTCGGAGCCTGAATCAAGCGAGCCTATCTATTCCGAACCTGAATCTTCCGAACCTTCCTATTCCGAAGAATCTTCAAAACCTGTTTCTTCGGAGCCTGAATCAAGCGAGCCTACATATTCGGAGCCCGAATCCTCTGAACCCGATGTTTCTGAGCCCGATGTTTCTGAGCCCGATGTTTCAGAACCTGATGTTTCGGAACCCGAATTGAATGAGCCTACCGAGGATGCAATAGGTACGGGAACCGAAAGCGACCCTTATCTTATCATTCCCGACGGCGAATCTATGATAGCTTATACCTGGACTATTGACGGTAATTCTGCCGATTATTACAGCTTTTACCGTATCGGCGGCTTGATAATGACTATCAACGATCCCGATGCTTATGTTATTTATAACGGAAAAACCTATGAACCTACCAATGGCGGGATCGTTATAACTTTGGAAGATGCAATGGCTAATGAGGCTATTACATTCCGGATAGGCAACAGCTCATCAAATAAGACCTATTTCGAAATAATCTTCCGGAATCCTTTGGGAAGCTATGCTAATCCCGAAATTGCTGATATTACGGGAATAGATTATCTGGCAGAGCTTGAAGCAGGTGAGGAAACAGGATATTATTATAAGCATATTGCGGAAAACAGCGGTACTCTCCGTTTTTATATGACTGCTACAGCAGACAGCGTTCTCCGTGTTACCAATAATAACGGCTCTGTTCAGGTCTGCATTGACGATTCCGATGATGAAACCTTGGTTGATGAAAACGGAAACAAGTATGTTGAGATCCGGGTTCAAAAGGGTGATGAGCTTATTATTCAGGTAGGCGCCCTTGCAAACCGCAGAGGAAAGATACCTGCTGCTGATATTACCTGGCGCGCAGAATACGTTTAATTTTCCGTAAAAATATTATTCCACCTCTTGCACAATTTACTTTTTTGTGATAAAATGATAAAAAATTGCTCAGATTATTAAAATATTGGCAATTTTTAATAAATTTAGGAGGAAAAATCTTATGAAAAAAGCATTAAGCTTTATTTTGGCATTGGTTATTACACTTATGCCTCTGTCTGCTCTTGCTGCTGCAGGCGATGCTGTTGCGGTTCCCTCATGGGATTATTACATCGAATCCGGCGCTACAGTAACTGTTGAAGCGGGTGCAACTGTTATCTATGAAATAGGTGTTGGATATGATGCTTCCGCAGGCTTTAAGGTTACCGGCGAAGACGACTTCACTGTTTCTGTTTGCACCGAGGACGGTGAAGGTGCCTATTTGGAAGGCGAAGCTGTTTCCGCGGTTGACGGCGTATTTGAATCCGAGATCTACGGATACAGCAGTACCTATGGTTGCTGTGCATTTGCTATTACTAACAATAGCGATGCCGCAAAGGATTATACTGTTGAACTTGTGTTCCCTGTAGGTACTCAGAATAATCCCGAAGCAATCACTTTGGCAATCGATGTTCCCGTTGAAGTTACAGTTTCCGCAGGCGCTCAGTATTATGTTGCGGCAACTCTACCTCAGACGATGGTTGACTATATGTTGACTATCACAGGTGAAACCGGCTTTGGTTATTCTACCGGTTGGATGCCCGCTTGGGACACCGAAGGTGTTTATTCCACCACGATCGCTGCTTACTACAGCGCAGCGCAGTTCTCTCTCATTAATAACACCGAAAGTGAACAGACCTATACCTTGACTCTCGGCAATATGCCTTTCGGTGCTCAGTCTAACCCCGATACTTTGCCTATCGACACTACCGTAACTAAGGAATTGGAAGGCAACGAATATTGGTACATTTGGACAGCTACCGGTAACGGTACTCTTGATTTTGCAATCGACACAGAGCTTTCCGCAGACGGCTGGACATATAACCTCCAGCACGGCGATAATGTTTACAATTTCAGCACAGGCTGGGGCGAAGATGACAAGAATGCACAGAGCCTTACAGTTGCTGAAAGCGATGTGATCATGCTTGGCATATCTGTTCCTTCCTATAATGCAGAATATGATTATTATGATGTTTATACTCCCGGCAACGGCACAGTAGTATTCACCACAACCTTCACACCCGATTCTGAAGGCGGCGATGAAGGCGGCGAAACTCCCGTTGACCCTGTTGAACCCGAAGCAGGCTACGAAATGAGCGAAACTCCTCTTGTAGTTGGCACAAATGATTATACTGTAAGCAGCACTTATGTTTACACAGTTTATATCTTCACTCCCGATGCAGAAGGCAAATACACCTTCTCCTCTGATAACAGCCTTATGGGTATAGTAAGCTATATCGATATGTGGGTTCAGTATGATCCTTCCGCAGAGAATGTTAACGCAAATTCCTTCGAATGGGAATGCACAGGCGTTGGTCAGGCTATCATGGTTGCGGTTTTGGCAGACACCGATGTTGCTACCATCACCGTTGAATACGAAGAAGTAATCAAAGACGAAATAGAATGGACAATCTACGAAAACGTAGTAACTCCCGAAGCTTTTGTATTCGAAGGCGATGTTGAAGCACTTCTTTATGTTGATACCTTCGACGAAATCGTTGATGCCGCAGTTCTCGGCGAAGACGGCTTCTATCACCTCAATACCGTTGACGGTCCTATCCTCTATGCTAACCTTAATGACGACTTGATGTCCTTGATGTCTGCATACGGCTACGGTCAGTTGAAGGATATCGTATATGATGAAGACGGCAATGTAATCTCAAAGATCGATTACAACACCGCATTTGAAGCATATATGAACTGTGCAGATGCTGACACCTATCTTTATCCCTTGACTGCTGACTTGATGGAAATGTTCATCAATGTTGGCGAAGAACAGGGCTGGTACGGTGAAGAAGGCTGGGTAGGCGGCGATCTTGACGATGCTTGGATGTTCGCTTGCTATTATGCAGAAGTTCCCGAATATGTTCTCGGCGACGCTACCGGCGACGGCGAGCTTACTGCAGCTGACTACATGATCATCAAGCAGCTTGTGTTCAGTATGCGTTCTGTAACCGATCTTAATGATCAGGAAACTGCAGCACTTCGTTGCGACATGAACGGCGACGGCAAATATACCGCTGTTGACTATCTCATGGTTAAGAAAGCAATTTTCGCCTAATTGTTGATTTAGCTTACAATTAAACATATTAAAAAGGGTTGTCGTAAAGACAACCCTTTTTGTTTGGTGTGTAGAAGTGGAAATATTATTGATAATATGTTTAAAATGTTTATTGTTGCAGACAAAGAAATGTTTTAGGTTGACAATGTCCTAGAATTTGTGTATAATAATATCGTGGATATAATAAGGAGGTTAATCTTATGAATATAAATTCCAACAGAATTGTTTCTATTTCCGAAGCCAACCAGAATTTTTCGAAGATTGCGAAATTAACGGAAAAACATGGCGAACTTTATATTTTCAAAAATAATAAACCCAAATATAAACTTATAGATATTGAAAATGACACGAGTATTGAAATGACAGAAGACGAAAAGATTGATTTTGTAGCGGCGCGGATATTGAAGCTTTATAAACCTGCTTTTGAGGAGCTTGCAAAATGATAAAATTCAGCCAAGAGAAGGTTATGCTTCTTCACAAGCTTATAACCGAGGAAACAGGCGGAGACTCGAATATCAGAGATTCTGCATTGCTCAACAGTGCTCTTGAATCGGCGTTTGCAACTTTTGGGGGAAAAGAACTCTATCCCACCAAGGAGGAAAAGGCTGCAAGGCTGGGATATTCCCTTATTTCAAACCATGCATTTGTTGACGGTAACAAGAGAATCGGAATGTATGTGCTTTTGACATTTCTCGAAACCAACGGAATTAAAATACGTCCTACAAATGATGAAGTTGCCCGTGTAGGGCTCGCTGTTGCTTCGGGAGAAATGAAATATGAGGAATTGCTTGATTGGATAATTGAAAATGAATAACTAAAAGGCATCACTTTAAATGATGCCTTTTGTAGTTTTATTAATCTTCTTTCCTTTGAATCTCATTCAGCTTTTTATTGATTTGCTCTAAGGCTTTTTTTGACGTTTGTCGGCTATTATCCACACAGGGATCCCTAATAATAATGCAACAGCCAATCCAACACCAAAGCCGAGAGCGAATGTATAAATGGATAATTTGTTATTGAACAGCATAATGCAAAGCATAATAAAGCCAATGGAGATTATGCAATAAAATATACGCTTGAACCATAATTCGATTGGGTCGGTATTTTTATCCCATAAAAATGTATTCAGAACAGCAGGGAGAATCAGACCGACCATAAATGCTTGAATCATATTTTTGAAATTATTTACATCAATAAAAATCGAAATAACAGTAAAGACAAATGTGCAGCTGACAAGCATCCAAAAATAGAGCTGTATAAATTTGACGAATTTATTGTTTTTGTTTATCATAATTACACCCCCAACTTGGTTTTAACCGTGTTTAGATATTGCCGTGAAACAATGACTTTTTCGCCGTTGATAAGAGTGGCACAAAATAAAACGGCATTGCTTGATTTCAGGCAATGCCGTTTTATGGTTTGTTAGTTTTTTACGCCGCAATAGGGGTTTGAGTGGATTGGTTGGAAACATCAAATGCTGTGTCAAGCATATTTTCGATGAAGATTCCATAGCCTTGGTTGGGAGAGTTTACCAAAACGTGGGTAACGGCTCCGATAAGCTTGCCGTTTTGGATTATGGGCGAACCCGACATTCCTTGGACGATACCGCCCGTTTGGTCAAGAAGACGTTGGTCGGTAATTTCCACAAGGAAGTTTTTGGTGCTACCCGAGGCTGAATAGATATGAAGAATTTCAATTTCGTATTCCTCGATCTCTCCGCTTTCAAGAGAGGTGAGGAGGGTTGCTTTATCCTCCCTCACCTCTGCTTTTGTCCCAACGGGTATCGCTTGGTAAGATGTTTCGGGCATTACTTCAAATCTGCCGAAAACACCCTCATCGCTGTTATCCCAAAGAAAACCGATTTGGGTTTTGCTGAAATTGCCGTGTAATTGACCGGGGGAATTGATTTCGCTTTTCACCACTTGGGTCACATCTACATCTACCACAGCGCCTTTGCCCAGAGGAAGAAGAAGGCCGGTTTCGGAATCGTAGATTCCATGACCCAAGCCTCCGAAATCCAAGGTGTCGGGGTCGATAAAGGTAACAGTGCCGATGCCTGCTGTTGAATCCCTTACCAAAGCCCCCATTTTAAATTCTCCGCTTTCCAGATCTCTTGCAGGAGTTACTGTTGCTGTCTGTTCGTTGCCGTCCCGTACAAAAGCAACAACAATAGGCTTTCCTCCGCTTCCCGAAATCAGCGAGATAAGCTCGCCTGCGCTTTCAAATTCACTTCCGCCTGCTCTGATTATGACGTCACCTGCTTTTAATCCTGCATCCTTTGCAGGAGAGACAACGCCTGACGAGGTTTCCACACCTGTTGTACCTACAACGACCGCGCCTTCTGTGAAGAATTTCACTCCGAAGGTCATACCGCCGGGTATCAGCTCGGTGATACCCTTTGGCTCGGTTGCTTTGGGAACCTTTGCCGAGGTTGGAACAGCAAAAGAGAATATCAGCACAATTACAGCTAATCCCGCCAAAAATCTTTTACTTTTTTTGACTGCCATCGATTCAAACTGCATCCTGTCCTGAATTTAGATGCAAAAACATTTTTGCACCGAGTTTAATTTATGCAAAATAGGATTTTGTATTCAGGTAAAAATTGATTTTGAAGTTTATCAAAATTTAATTAAATGTTATAATTAAATAAGAGCATAGAATTTTTGATGTGGCACAGGCTTACCGTTTCGATTCCTTGTCCTATTGCTATAATGGTATGGTGGGAATCAAAGACAGATTGGTATTTCATTTGGCAAGAAAAGAGAAAGCTTGGCAGGCAGAAATTGATGAATTGTTAAATGGCTTCGGCGGTCGATCTTACAAAAAGAGGACAGAGAATGTAAAAATTCTCTGTCCTTTTTAAATATTGCTTAAATATGTTTTTTAATTGCGTTGAAGGTTTCCTCGCTGATTATATGTTCCAGCTTGCAGGCATCCTCGCTTGCGGTTTCCCGGCTGACGCCAAGGGATATGAGATATTTTGTGAGAACTGTGTGGCGTTCATAAATTTTTTCGGCAATAAATTTGCCTTCCTCGGTAAGGAGCAGATTGCCGTTTTCCTGACATACGATATAACCGCCCTGCTTCAAAAGACCAACAGCGCGGGAAACGCTGGGCTTGGAAACGCCGCGATGCTCACATATATCGATAGCTCGGACAATAGGCAAAGTTTTTGAAAGCACATGAATTGATTCGAGATACATTTCTCCCGATTCCTGAAGCTTCAATTATTTCACTCCTTTTTTGAATGTGTTTAATTTATAATACCACATAATCCCGTAAAAATCAAGGGTTTAGAGCATTATGCTTTATCTATCTCCGCTTCATGGCTCTTTTTATAGCCTTTTTTCGGCTTGAGCCGATTTTGGAAACGGCAAAAGAGCTTGCCGCACCTGAAACTCCCAAGGCTATAAAAATGATGACGCCGTTCATCATATTAAATTCACCTGACAGCAAAAGGGAGATCAGCGCCATGGGAACCAAGGGAATTAATGCCGCAGACATACCCGAAAGAAATTTTGCATCCTTGCTTATAAAAGCGGCGGTTGCCGAGCCTGCCATAGTTCCCAATCCCACGCAGGCGGCGGATATAGGCATTGCAAGAGAATTTGGGTCGGCAGAATTGATTATTGCCATAGGCATAAGGAGAGCCAAAAGCAATATTGTCAAAAAGCCTACACCGCTTCCCATTAATGCACATAAAAGTATTCCCTTGGGTTGGTTATTCTGAGGGGGATTCTTCTTGTTCCGTTTCATATATATCAATCCTTTCGGTTCATATATATGAAATTGATTTTGGATTTATGCCTCGAAAATATCTTTTATAAGCTTTATTGTATAATCATCAAGCTTTTCGAAATCCATGGCAGGAATATAAATTTTTTCGATTTGGTCATGAATATCCTTTGCCATTGTTAACTCGCTGATACCGTCGGCAAGAATCTCTTTCTCCAGCTTTTCCAAAGCCTTCATACGCATTTTATAGGGAGAAAGCTTTTGGCTGTCGCAAAAGCGGGAAAGGGATATTTCCTTTTCGTTTTGGATATTTGAGGCTAGGGGCTGATTCAGCAAAGTCAGGACAGCCTTCGTTTCGGGGAAATATATCAATTCGGGAATTCTTGGGTCTATGGGTGAATATCCGATGATAACATCTGCATTTTGCTCTATGAGGATTTTTTCAATAGCCGAAAGCATGGTCTTTCCTGCTTTGCCCTTTAAACGGTAGACTGCAGCATCTTCGAACACCTCCAAAACCGTAAAGCCCTTTGAGGAAAAGGAGGAGGCAAAGATTTTTTTCAGATTTCCGCTTTTGGTTTTGGGGAATTTGCCGCTAAGCTCAAATGCGGTTTTGTCCAATTTTTCGCGGTTGATACTTTTGGAGATCATATCGTTGTAAACGTCCATTGTGCATCCTGCGGCAGCAAGACATCGGTAGGCATTTTTATAGTGCTTGCTTTTTCGGTCGGTAAGGCTGATTATTTCATCACGGTGGGGCAAAAGCTTCTTTTCGTCCCAGAATTGTCCCAAATTTATTATGGTTTCCCGAACACAAGGATATTTTACATCCAAGATGTGAGGCGAAGTGCCGTCTGCTATGGCGATTCCCAATTCGGGGATTATAACACCGTCGAGAGATTGAGGGTCGGCAGAGCAATATATCAAATGAGGAGAACAGCCCTTTTTTACTGCGGTGCCGTAAATACGCTTCATTAATGTGGATTTACCGCATCCGCTTGAGCCTTTAAGGATAAAAAGTCTTTGGGAATCGGCAAAAGCATCCTCAAATATGGATAAAAAGCCGTTTCTTGTGTTTGCCCCTGCGAAATATTTCAAGCTATCACAACCTTTTTAAATAATCGATTCTTTTATTATTCTATGCGTTATAGACGAATTGAGTTCGACTCTTTTCGGCTATATAATTTTGCAAAGAGTTCCTGTTTTTCTGTCCCATATCTGGGTTTTGGATTCTGTAAAGGGTTCGGGCTTTCCGTTGGAAACCGAAAATTCCTCGGTTATGGTAAGATGCTCATCTGTGTCCCGTTCAACCTTGAATTTTGCCACAGCACCAAAGGGAACGAAGGTATCAGACGAACGGTTTTTTGCCTTTTCTGCACTTTCTTTAAGAGCTACCTTGGCAAACTCCAGAAAGCTTTCGTTAAGCTTTTCATAAAAGGGAACTGCGCTTTTCAAAAGAGGGTCATTTTTGGGGCATTCAAGAATGGGCAGACGGAGATTGATCTTCACCAAAATTTCTCCCGATTGGTCTAAAATATCCTCCTTGACAATTTTTTCGGATACTGCAAAAACCTTTTTCTTTGTAAATAACATTATCATCACCGATAAATGTTTATTTCAAGGCTGGCCAAAGTATTACAACTTGAAGTACGCTCAAAAGGGCTGAAACGCTTATGCTTTTTGGCTGAATTGAGTTCGACTCTTTTCGGCTATGGAAAAAACCTATTTCTGTAGATTTTCTCTTCTGCCCAAGGTCTTTTTCGGCCAACTGAAAATCGTATCCTCCATACCCTTTCGGTTAAAGGGGAATAGAGGTGTCATATAGGAAACGCCAAAGCTTTTCTTTTTGAACAGAGCGAAAACAAAAACCAAAGACGATAATACAAGCCCCCATATACCAAAAAGCTCGGATGCGAACAAAACCGATATCCTTGCCAGAACGATTATATACATATACGCAGGTGTTATAAAGGCGCAGACGGCAGAAAATGCAACGGTTATGACCCCGATCGAGGAAACTATTCCTGCTTCCACAGCGGTGTTGCCCAAAATAATGGAGCCGACGATACCAACGGCATCACCAACAGGTCTGGGCATTCTCACTCCAACCTCGCGCAGAACCTCAAAAAGTATCAACACTATTACGATTTCCCAAAAGAAGCTGAGAGGGATATCTTTTCGGGCTTCGCTTATAAGCCCGTATAACCGGGATGGCATTATTGAAGGGTCGTAATTAATTACAGCGCAAAGGATGCCGGGAGCGAATATTGCGGATATAAAGGCGAAAACTCTTAAAATTCGGATAAATGTAGCGTAAAAGGCTGTGTGGAGATAATCCTCTGACGATTGAAAGCCCTCGATAAACAGAAAGGGAAGTGTCAGCACAAAGGGGCTTCCGTCAACGATCAAAGCCAGACGTCCTGCCATAAGCTTGGATGCTACCTTGTCAACCTTTTCGCTGCTTCCGCAGCTTGGTAATATCGGGGCGGATCTACCTTCCAGAAGCATTGCTATATTTGTGCTGTCGGTTATAACATTGGCTTTAATTGATGAAAGCTGCGATGAGATCCTGTCAACAAGCTTTTTATCTGCTCTGCCATCTACATAAGACAATATAACCTTTGTTTCGGAAACCGAGCCTATTGTGAAGCTTTTGAATTTCAGCTTCGGTGTGCGGATATATCTTCTCAGCATTGCGGTGTTTTTCTCGGCATCCTCAACAAAGCCTGCCTTAGGACCTCTTATGGTAACATCGCTTGTAGGCTCCTCAATGCTTCGGCTTGGAGCAAGGGCGGCATTGGCGAGGGCTGAAAAGAACCCCTTTTGGCTTTCTGTTAATATCAAAGCCTCCCCTTTGGCTATCATGCTTGAGGCATATTGGGCATCCTTGGGCTGAATAAGTGAAGGGTTTTCAAGAATGTTTTCGAAATCTCCTTGAAAGCCTGCCATATCCTGCCTTAACAACGGGCGGAGAAGCATTTCGGATATATATTCCCGTGAGGTTATTCCCTTTAGAAAAATAAGACAATACCGTCCTTTTTGGTTTCCGCCCTGACGGCAGACGATATCCTCGCAATCGGAAAAAAGGTTAAGCACCTCATCCCGAAAAATATCAAATTCATTTTCCATGTACGGTTCTCCTTTTGGGCTGACTGCATTTTTATTATTGCCTTTATATGTAAATAATAACCTATTATGGAATTAAAAACCTATTGACATAATTCGACGTCTGTTATAAAATAAGGAGTAACTCAAATGTAACGGAGGAATCTTGATGACAATGGATAAAAGAGTAAGCAAGGGAAAGGGCATTTTGGCGGTTGTTTTCCTGCTTCCTATTGTATTTATTGTATATTTTATAGTTGTCTATTCGTCCCAAGCTATTTCATTGAAAAATGTGAATAAGGTCACGGTTTCGTCATCGGCAGGAGAATCGGCTGTTTTTGCCGAGCAGCAGGATATTGATTTTTATGTAGATATGCTCAACAGCTCTCTTTCCATCAACAGCGCAATGCGTGATGTTTCGGGGGAAACTCCTGTTTATATCACCTGCGACAGAGAAGACCGTTCGGTTGAATATAAATTCTATCCTTCCTTGAACCTTTCCGGATGTCTTCTTGTTGACCCCGAAGGTAAGCTTTATGTTCTCCAGAACGAATCGGCAAAGAATCTTCTTCTCAGAGATGAATTTGCCTATCTTTATTCCTCCTATTTTCTTCCCACTCTTAATATAACAAGCGGTGCCGAAACATTGGAGATACCTCCTGTGGAAGCTTCCTGGAATTACTATAAGTCCGACGGAGTTTCTTATGAATATGTTCCCTCGAAATTTTCCGATGGTACCGAGCTTTATACTATCTATAAGGATTTTGAAAATAAATTGGAGTTTTCCCAATCCAAGGAAGCCATGCCTTATGAATTAAGCGATGTTGTTTATATGTCCGATGACGGTGTGACACATGAGGTGAAGAATATTTCCGAGCTTGAATTTACCCGTGATACTGTTATAAGCGTTTCCTTCACAGCCAAATGGAGCAGCCGAAACAATGCTCAGGCATCGGGTCAGGCGAGATATGTTTTCAATGTTTTATATGATATTCCCTCGGTTATCGAATTTTCCCAAAAGGAATTTGTTTGCGGCAATGTTCTTGAGCTTCGGGCATCTAACCTCAATGATGATGAAAAGGTAACACTTGAATCCCTTCTTAAAACTCAAGGAATTCAATTCAGCGATCTGGGAGAGGGAAAAGGTGTGGCACTCATTCCCATAGGTCTTGAAAACGCTCCCGGTCTTTATACTCTTGCTATCACAACAGGTGTAGGAAGCATAAGCGAAAGTATTGTTGTAAACCAAAGAGAAAGCGGAGATTGGGTTCCCTTTGCGGTAACACCCGATGAATATAACGAAATGCTTTCTTTGGAAAAAATGGAATCCTTTGAAAAGTTCCTTTCGGATATAACCGCAAAACGTCCTGCAACCGACCATTTTGTTTACGGTGACGATGATTTCAGCCCTCCTGTCAGCAGCAGTCCCGTTTATGAATACGGTCAAAGTGTGAATTTGGGTGTTACCGATGTTTTGGACGATTCGGGTGAACGCACGGTTAAGGGCAACATCTATGAGCTTTCCGAGGGTACCGCCGTTTCAACAGCTCAAAACGGTGAGGTCGTATTCACGGGAAACCTTGCTCCCACGGGTAATACAGTTATAATCTATCACGGCTACGGTATTTTTACCTATTACTATCATCTTGAATCTATTTCGGTTCAGGCAGGTGAATTTTTGAAGGAAGGCAACGAGATCGGTATTGCAGGTAAAACCGGATATACCGATGACAAAACCGTTCTTCATTATGCATTGAGCATCGACGGTATTTTTGTTGAACCGGATTGGTTTGAATAATTGAAAAAACAGCAAAAAACGGTAACTTTTCTGTTACCGTTTTTATATTGCCCGTGATCGGGGTATGATTTTCGTTTATGTTTTTTAGACAAAATTGTGAACGAAAATGTATAATTATCGTTTTTTCGATAGTTTTTTCCGGCAAAGTGGTCTTCGACAGGAAGTGACAGAGATTACTTGTTTTGCCGTCAAAAAAGAGATTTTTAGGGCATAAAACCCGACAATCAAGGGAAAACGGTATTACGAAAGTTTGCTTTCGAGGTTTATTTTTAATCCCAATCTATTGCGAATTATACATTATCTATGATAAAATATGTGCAAAGAAAAAATTAACAAGGAGACAAAATAAATCATGGAAAAACCGAGAGTGCTGGTTGCGGACAGCAACAGTGAATTCAGAAACCAAATTGTCCAAAACCTCAGGCGTTTGGATATAGAGATCGTAGCCGAAGCGGCAGATGGTCAGGAAGCTTTTTCGAAAATGGCAAGAACTAAGCCCAATATTGTAATATCCGATCTTTATTTGGGAAAAATCGACGGTGTAGGTTTGATACGCAATGCAAAAAGACAGATGCCCGATGATTTTCCTGCCTTTATAATGCTGGCTTCCTTTTCCAGCCAGAATCTTTTTGAAGAATGCTGTGAAGCAGGTGCGGCTTACTGTATGCTGAAGCCTTTGGACTTCAATGCTCTCGGTGAACGTGTACGCCGTCTTGCCGACAAGGGCAGAAAGGCAGGAACAGCCAAGGTTCCCGGCAGAGAGGAATCCGACCTTGAGGCTCAAGTCACAAAGATCATACATCAGATCGGTGTTCCTGCACATATAAAGGGCTATCAATATTTGCGTACCGCAATTATAATGACCATAAATGATAACGAGGTCATTAATTCGGTTACCAAGATTTTATATCCCACCGTTGCAAAGCAGTATAATACAACAAGCTCCCGTGTTGAACGCGCTATACGCCATGCTATAGAGGTGGCATGGGACAGAGGCGACCTTGATGTGTTAAATTCATTTTTCGGGTATACCGTTCAAAATTCAAGGGGCAAGCCCACAAATTCGGAATTTATCGCTATGATAGCCGATAACCTCCGTTTGAAAAATAAAGCTTATGCTACTGTATAATTATTACGAAAGAGCGTGAATAACGCTCTTTTGTTTTTACGTTTATGGGGATTATATCCCCTTAATAAAAATGATTATAACCCCCATAATAACAAATGTCAATAGTTCTTATGGGGATGATTTTATGATTAAATTCGATAAGCTTTGGAAGGTTATGGAAGAAAAGGGTGTTTCTACCTATCAATTAAGAGAAAACTGCGGTATTGACAGCAAAACCGTCAGACGCTTGAAGGCTAATGAAAATATAGAAACCAAGACTATCAACAAGCTTTGCCTTGCATTGAAATGCAAAGTTGAAGATATTATGGAATATGTTGAGGATTAACTTGAGGTAATCACATATTTTGGCTGAATTTACAAGGGAAAAAGCGAAAAAAGTATTGACAATATTGTATTTTTGTGGTAAACTTTCATTTGCCGCATGTATGGGGTTTTTGAAGATGCGCTTGCACACCTCTATCGCAGCGAGTCTAGAGAAAGGATTGGTGCTTACAAATGTTTGCAATTGTAGAAACAGGCGGAAAGCAGTACAAGGTCAGCGAGGGCGACATCATTTTTGTTGAAAAGCTCGGCGTTGAAGAAGGCACAACCTACACCTTTGAAAAGGTTCTTGCCATCGGCGGAGAAGACGGCTTTGTTGCCGGTACTCCTACCGTTGACGCTACCGTTACCGCTAACGTGGTTAAGAACGGCAAGGGCAAGAAGATTCATGTAATCAAATACAAGCCTAAGAAGGATTCCAAGAAGCATATCGGCCACAGACAGCCTTATACCAAGCTTCAGATCCTCAGCATCGCGAAATAAGCGATGACAACCGCTTCGTTCTTTAAGAAGAACGGCAAATTTTACAAATTCCGCGTCAGCGGTCATTCCGGATATTCGGAAGAAGGCAGTGATATAATCTGTGCCGCCGTCAGCTCGATGGTGATGCTTACAGTTAACAATATCACAGAAAGCTTCGGTATTCCCTGCCGGGTTTCCTCGGATGAGGGGGACGCTGTTGTTGAATGCTCTCTCGGTGTCCTTGATGAACGCGGATGCATTCTGATTGCAGGCTTGGAACGTGAAATGCGTTCACTTGCAGACGGTTATCCCGAATTTGTTCGTGTAACCGTTAAATAATTTCTTTGAAAGGAGCTCAAAATAATCATGCTTAGATTGTCTATTCAGTTCTTTGCACATAAAAAAGGTGTCGGTTCTACCAAGAACGGCCGCGATAGTGAATCCAAGCGTCTCGGCGTTAAGAGACAGGACGGCCAGCTCGTAACAGCAGGCAACATCCTTATGCGCCAGAGAGGCACCAAGATTCATCCCGGCGTTAACGTCGGCCGTGGCTCCGATGACACTCTTTTCGCTCTTGTCGATGGCAGAGTTAAATTCGAACCTATGGCAGGCGGAAGAAAGAAAGTCAGCGTTTACGCTGTCGAAGCAGAGTAATTTTGATTGTAAAGAGCAAGACGGCATTTTAATACCGCTTGCTCTTTATTTTATGTTTTGTGAAAAAGGAGGTTTTTCTCTTGTTTATCGATAAGGTACAAATATATATCAAGGCAGGAAACGGCGGTAACGGAAGCGTTTCCTTCCGCAGAGAAAAATATGTTGCGCAGGGCGGTCCCGACGGGGGAGACGGCGGCAGAGGCGGCAACATTGTTTTCGTTGTTGATGAAGGCGAAAATACTCTCCTTAATTTTAAATACCGCCGTAAGTTTGTTGCCCCCAACGGCGCAAACGGTATGGGTAAACGGTGTCATGGCAAGGGCGGCGAGGACCTTTTGATCCCTGTTCCTGCAGGCACGATTCTCCGCGACCCTGAAAGCGGGCTTGTTATCCACGATATGTCCGACGGATTGCCGTATATTGCCGCAAAGGGCGGTAAGGGCGGCTGGGGCAACAGTCATTTTGCTACACCTACCCGTCAGGTTCCCCGTTTTGCAAAAAGCGGAGTACAAGGAGCCGAGAAAAATATTATTCTTGAATTGAAAATGCTTGCGGATGTGGGCTTGGTTGGGTTCCCCAATGTTGGCAAATCCACCCTTCTTTCCGAGGTTTCCGCCGCAAGACCTAAAATTGCCAACTATCATTTTACAACGTTAGCCCCTAATTTGGGCGTGGTAACGGTTTATGACAAGAGCTTTGTAATGGCGGATATTCCCGGGCTTATTGAGGGTGCGTCCGACGGATTGGGCTTGGGACACGACTTTTTGCGTCATATCGACCGTTGCCGTCTTATTCTTCATGTTTTCGATATCTCCGCCTCCGAGCGAGAGGATCCTTTCGAGGATATTATTAAAATCAATGAAGAATTGGAAAAATACAGCCCCGAGCTTGCCTCGAGGCCTCAGATTCTTGTTGCAAATAAAATCGATTTGGGCTATACCGAGGAAAATCTTCAGAGAATTAAGGATTACGCCGCCGAAAAGGGCTGGGAGCTTTTCCTTATCTGCGGTGTTCTTTCCGAGGGGGTTTCCGAATTGATGAAAGCTGTTTCTCAAAAGCTTCAGGAGCTTCCTCCCATGGTTTATTATGAGGAAGAATTTGTTGAAGCTGTTGAAGAAAACGATACCTCTGTTTCGGTTGAGGTTGAGGACGGCATTTACCATGTTATCGGTGAATGGCTTATCAGACTTTGCAACGATATTAACTTTGACGATTATGAATCCCTTCAGTTTTTCCAGCGTGTTCTCCGAGATAAAGGCGTTATAAAGGCTTTGGAGGATGCAGGAATCGAAGAAGGGGATACTGTTGATATATACGGTGTCGAATTCGACTTCATGTATTGATTCTTTTGGTTCCCGCGATGCAGCTACCTGCGTGCATAAACATATTCCGCGTGAGGGTTAGACATATCAGCAATAAATATGAATAAGCTTGAATCCTCGCGGAATATGTCATTGAATATAAGTAACTTGACCGTGGGAATTGGTTTGCTCGGATGTTATATTGCAGGGAATTGATATGTCAAATCCTCTCACAGAATATGTCATTGAATATAAGTAACATGACCGTGGGAATTGGTTTACTCGGATGTTATATTGCAGGGAATTGATATGTCAAATCCTCTCGCGGAATATGTCATTGAATATAAGTAACATGACCGTGGGAATTGGTTTACTCGGATGT
>CAZYRT010000005.1:9536-20909 GCA_964650045.1 uncultured Ruminococcus sp. | reverse complement strand
CAGGGAATTGATATGTCAAATCCTCTCGCGGAATATGTCATTGAATATAAGTAACTTGACCGTGGGAATTAAAATATACTTTCGATGAGCTTTTCGCAGTTGTCGGGTGAATATTTCCAACGGTCGATGTGTGTTATGTCGGGGTAATCGTAATCGGGAACAGAGCTTTCTCTGTCGCTGCAGTCGATTATTGCCAGCTTGACCTTCATTTTGTCGGGGATAATGTTTTTGATAAATACTGCGGCGCTTTGCCCCACTTGAACATCCTCGCGGCATTCAGCCAAGCCTGCAAGATTGGGCGCAAGCTCAACGAAAACACCGTAATCCTCAATGGAGCGAACGATGCCTGCGGCGGTCTGTCCCGATGTGAAACGGGATGCGTTTTCCTCCCATGTGCCGAGAAGCTCACGGTGTGACAGGGTTATTCTGCCAAACTCATCTTGAGTGTTTTTCACAACGGCTTTGATGACCTGACCGTTTCGGAATCTGTCCTTTGGGTGGGATATACGCGAGACCGACATGCAGTCGATGGGTAACAGGGAAATGATACCGCAGCCTATGTCGCAGAAGGCTCCGAAGGGGTCAAGCCTTGTTATTTTGGCTTCGATAACATCCCCTGTGGAAAGCTTTGAGATTTTTTCTCTCATACAATCTCGCTGTGCATCTCTCCTTGAAAATACTGCGCTGACTTCTCCCATGGCATTGCGCTCAATAGCCGTTACCTTGAAGCAGACGGGTTTTCCTACTCTTGAAATAATGGCGATGTCCTTTTCGGGCAGACCGTTGGCTGTGTAGACACATTCCTGTTTTGGGATGATGCCCTCGATGTTGCCTGCCTTTATGTGAAGGTGGCGGTCGTGGTCACAAAGATAGCTGATGCCCTCAAGGATAATGCCGGAGTTCATGGCTTCGGTAAGTGTGTCAAGATTTTGAGTGAAATAACGGTTTTGCTCGGTTTTGATGCGTTTGCCCTCATAGCAATAATCTTGTTGTTTCATAATATATTTGTCTCCTTTTAAAATCCATATTCGATTTATATGAACCTTGGAGGTCAATCATGCTAGAAAAATTAGCTCAAATCGAAAAAAGATATCTCGAAATCGAAAATTCTCTTGCTGATCCCGATGTAATGTCGGATATGGAGAATTACAAAAAATTCATGAAGGAATATAAAAACCTTCTTCCCGTGGTTGAAAAATACCGTGAATACAAGGGATTGGAAACCGATATTTCTGATGCAGACGAAATTTTGTCTATGGAATCCGACCCCGAATTGCGCGCCTTGGCTCAGGAGCAGAGAGACGAAGCCTATTCCAAGCTTGAGCCTACAATGGATGAACTGAAAATATTGCTTCTTCCCAAGGACCCTAACGACGACAAAAACGTTATTATCGAAATACGCGGAGGCGCAGGCGGCGAGGAGGCATCTCTCTTTGCGGCGGTTCTCTACCGCATGTATACAATGTATGCCGAGGCTTCGGGCTTTAAGGTGGAGCTTTTAAGCGCAAACGAAACCGAATTGGGGGGCTTTAAGGAAGTTTCCTTTACGGTGGAGGGGGAAAATGCCTATTCCCGTTTTAAGTTTGAAAGCGGTGTTCACCGTGTTCAGAGAGTTCCCGAAACAGAATCTCAGGGCAGAATCCAGACCTCTACTGCAACTGTTGCCGTCCTTCCCGAGGTTGACGATGTTGACTTTGAGCTGAATATGGACGAGCTTGAAATTACACGCCACCGTTCTGCTGGGGCAGGCGGTCAGCACGTTAATAAGACCGAGTCGGCTGTGCGTATAATTCATATTCCTACGGGTATTACCGTTGACTGTCAGGACGAGCGTTCACAGATCAAGAACAAGGAAAAGGCGATCAAGATAATCAAATCCCGCCTTGCCGATTATTATAACAGCCAAAAGGAACAGGCTGTGGCAAGCGAGCGCCGTTCTCAGGTTGGTACAGGCGACCGAAGTGAGAGAATCCGTACCTATAATTATCCTCAGGGCAGAATAACCGACCATAGAATCGGCTTGACTATTCATTCTCTCGAAAGCTTCCTCAACGGCAGACTTGACGAAATGATCGATGCCTTGATAAGCGCAGACAGAGCCGAAAAGCTAAAAGCAGGATTGAGTGAATAATTCTGTGTTCGGCAGGTCGCGGAAATAATTAAATATTAACATAAAAGCGATTTGGTTTTTTATTATACCGAACCGCTTTTTCATTGTTTAAATTGTGAAAAATGCACAATTTGTTCACAAAATGTAAACAACGGTTTGCACAAAATCAACTTTCGTTTTTTGTTAATTGTGATAATAGACGTTTGCGGTCTTATTTGATACAATACCCATAGAAAGAAGGCGTTAACTTCTGATTGAAAGAATGGAGTTGATACCAATGGTTTAACGGCTACTTTGTTTTTAGTGATTGTGTAGATTTGTGTTTGAAAGGAGTTAACTATGAAGTTTATAACTGGTTTTAAAAATAGATATAAAATTATATCCGTTTTGGTATTATTTGCGATGTTGATTACGAACGTTTCGTTTGGCGAAATTAATGCATATGCAGTAACAAATTCGACGGAAGTTATATTCGTAGCTGAATATAATTGCTTAACAGGAACGGAAACTGTGTATGCTATAGAAGTTCCTGACCAAGGATATGATAGTATGTCCGGTATTCAATCAAATGGCTTAAATAATACAGTAAGCCCGTACGTTGTTGTGCCCCCGGATAATAGTAGTTTAGTTGATGTGTCTCAGTACGATATTTATCCGCAGAGTTCGGTATGTAGACTTTATGCAGGTGGATTAAGTACTGCTTTTCTAGTAGGACCCAAAGTTGCTCTGACTGCAGCTCATTGTGTATTTGACCAAGAGGAAGGAGTTTGGGATACTAATAATTTTGTTTGGCCGAATGCCGATCCCGAAGCTAATTCTATCGATATAATTAGAAATGGCACAAAGGTTGTTAAAATGATAATTCCTACAGGATATCGTAATTCATCCGCATCGGGATCTGTTGTTGATACAGACTGGGCTATTCTCGTTTTGGCAGATGATGTAGGAACAGAAAATGGTACTTTTGGATTAACGGTAACCTCACCTGCTTACGAGGCAGATGCATTTGTATTGGGTTATAATTCAGATAATATGATGTCATTTGCACCCGGATATATTCTAAATGTAAATTCCGGGAATGTGAGATATACTTGTGATACTACCGGTGGAATGAGTGGTGCTCCGGTTTATAAATATGTTTATTCTGGCGGATTAAAATATAATGTGTTTGCAATTCACTCCGGAGGAGTCGAAGGTAGTTATAACCATGGTGCAAGAATAAATCGGTTTATAATTAAGAAAGTGAGTGATTTAAATGAAACTTTGTAAAAGAATTTTGATTTGTTGCCTAATTTTCTTAAGCCTTGTATTCTTGATTTCCTGCGGCAATGATGTAATTGATAATTCCGTTGATATCGAATCGGTTGAGGCTTCTGGCGAAGCTTCTTCGCACGAAAATTCTTTAGACAACCTTGAGTATTTAAAACAGGTTAAGGTTCAAACCGATAAGAATAGTTATTCATACAATGATACTGTGGTATTTGAAATAATCGCTCCGAATCAAAGTGATTATTTAACCTACGGATACGGCTATTGGGTTGAATATTGGGATGGCGAAACAGGTAGCTGGAATCGTTGCGAAAAAAGATACGTTGTAACTGAGGAAGCGATTATAAGCAAAGGAATCGGAAAATTGTCTTTTGTCTTTTCTGAAAGAGGCGATGAGGGGTATGAAAAATACCGTATGCGAATAGACGTGTCGATAGAAGGTTATAACGGTTCGGAAACGGCAAGTTCAAATGAATTTACTGTAAAATAAGAATAATGTTATCGAAAAGCGCTAACGAAAGTTGGCGCTTTTCTGCTATGGCGAAAAAAGTTGACAGGAAAATGAAAATATGATATCATAACTATGATTAGTCGAAATTTGAATTATTACGGTTTGAATAAACTGAAACTCTCGCGGAGAAGCAATCTAATCGAATGCTCGCGCGG
This sequence comes from uncultured Ruminococcus sp., assembly GCA_964650045.1. Taxonomy (GTDB): domain Bacteria; phylum Bacillota; class Clostridia; order Oscillospirales; family CAG-382; genus Coliplasma. The sequence goes on along the minus strand of CAZYRT010000005.1, from coordinate 16,864 downwards.
TATGTGATAACGTTACTAATCGAGCGACATCGCGAAACTAAAAAAAGAAAGGGGAAATCGAATTGAGATTTAAAAAGCTTTTGGCGTTGTTTGTGTCTGTGGTGATGCTGTTTTCTGTTTTGGCGGTTCCCATGGAGGCGAGCGCTGTTGACTATTCGGGCTTGACCAAAAGCCAGGAATATTTCCTGCGTACAATCGGCTCTTTGGCAAGGGCTGACTATTACGAAAACGATATTCTTGCGTCTGTTACCCTTTCTCAGGCTATTTTTGAAAGCGGCTGGGGCTCATCTGCTCTTGCGGCAGGGGGCAAAAACCTTTTCGGTATAAAAGCTTTCAGCAATTGGAAGGGCGAGGTCTATGACCAAGGCACTTCTATGATATATTCCAATTATGAGGAATTTACCGTTTCGGTAGGTCAGTCCCGTTATAACGATATTGCCGCTTGGAGAGGCTATTCCACATGGCTCGAAAGCGTTAATAACCATAGCGCGGTTTTAGCCCAATACAGCGGCGTTCCCGGTGAGACCGATTACAGAACCGTTTATGAAAAAATGGTTTCGGGGGGTTATTGTACCGATTCGGGCTATGTTACGATCGGATGTAACATAATCGAGGATTACGGCTTGACTTCCTTTGATAACATTTCTGCCGATTCCGACGGTATTGTCGCCATAACCTCAAATGACGATTCTGTGTTCCTTGATATAGGGGATACATATCAGCTTTCGGTGCAGACCTATCCTGCTAACAAAACACCTTCTTCTCTTAAGTGGACAAGCGATGACACAACCGTTGCAACGGTTGACCAAAACGGTGTTGTAACAGCCAAGGCTCACGGTATGACCCTTATTTCGGCTGCTCTTGCCAACGGCAGAGAGGCTTGCTGTATAGTTTCGGTGGATTGCAACGGAACTGTTATGAAAAGCGATGTTTATGTTTATACAGCTCCCGATACAAATTCTTCCAATAACGGATATATCTCCTCGGGCACCTCGGTTAAGGTGACCGACGGCAAGACCTATTCCGATTCCTTGGGTAACCTTTATTATTGGGTAAAGGGATATAATTCCAAGGGTAATCTTGTAAGCGGATATGTAAAGGCTAATAACATTTTCATGAATATCCGTAAGGTTTCGGGTATTACCGTTGCCAAGGATTACATAACCGTTAAAAAGGGCAATACCTATAAAATTGCCGCCGCGGCTTATCCCTGCGATGCAATTGATACGGCTATTACATGGACGAGCGATAATACAAGCGTTGCGACAGTTGACCAAAACGGTGTTGTTACCGCAAAGGCTTTGGGGACTGCTGTTATAACTGCTTCGAATTCGGGCGGAGCGAAGAAAGAAATAACTGTTACCGTTGCAAACAGCACAAGAACCTATAAGGGTCTTGTTTCCGACGGCCCCGTTTCGGTACGTTCAAGCGCAGGCTATACAGGAAGCTGGAGGGGCGAGGTCCCCATGTTCGGCACCGTTACAATAAACGGCGAAGCGGAAGGCTTTTGGTATAATGTTTCCTATGTTAATTCCGGCGGAAATACTGTAACGGGATATATGAATGCGGCTTATGTCCGTGTAATACCCGATGATTTTACCGTTTATTATAAAACTCTAACATCCTCTCTTTCGGTTTATGCAGATGCGGATGTGACCTCATCAAAATATGGGGATATTGCATCGGCCGAGGAGATTGCGGTCATCGGTTCAAAGGGAACTCAATGGAGCCATGTTGTGGGCAACTGCACAAAGGGCTATGCTATACACGGCTATGCCGCATTGAACGGTATCAGCGATACCACAAGCGATACCGATGCTTTCTACGGCAGAGTTTTGGCTGCCGCATCTACTGTGAGAGATAAGACATCTCAAAGCGGAACCGTTCTCGGAAAGATTCCCAAGGGAAGCCGGATAACCATTATCGGCAATCCCATAGTTTCCGAGGGCTTTACATGGTATAAGGTCAAGGGAACCACAGCCGACGGCGTGACTGTTGAGGGTTATGCCGATTCGGGCGCATCTCAATCCAAGCAATATTATGTGTTCCTTTATAAGGGGCTTATAAGTGTCAGCGCATATCTTAATGTTCGCGCTTCCGCAAGCTCAAGCTCTTCTATTGTAGGTCAGCTTTATAATAATGATATTGTAACGGCTGTTGGCGAGGCTGTTGACGGCTGGTATAATGTGGAATATGTGGATTCCAACGGCAAAAGCATTTCGGGCTATTGCTCGTCGGATTATATGAGCCTTACAGGCAAGCTTTCCGCAGAAAGTGTTCAAAGCACAGAGGGCTATTACGGCAGAGTTTTGGTCAGCGCATCTACCGTGAGAAAGACTCCCTCTCAAAAGGGAACCATTCTCGGAAGGATCCCCCAAGGCACACAGATCAACATAATCGGATATGCTGTTTCGGCAGAGGGCTTTTTGTGGTATAAGGTCAGCGGTGTGACTGCTGACGGTACTGAAATCACGGGTTATGCCGATTCGGGAGCGTATCAAGGCAAGAGATACTATGTTTCCCTTTATGAAGGTGTCGTGAATGTTGACAGTTATGTTAATGTCCGTGCATCTGCAAGCTCATCTGCTTCTGTTGCAGGAAAGCTTTACAACAATGATACCGTAACAGTTTTAGGCGAAGCCGCAGACGGTTGGTATAATGTTGAATATACAAATTCAAGCGGAACCAAGATCACGGGATATTGCTCGGCAGATTATATGAGCCTTACAGGCAGACTTTCCGCAGACGGCTCTAAGGCTGCAGAAGGCTATTACGGCAGAGTTTTGGCAAACGCATCTACTGTGAGAAAGACTCCCTCTCAGAAGGGAACCATTCTCGGAAGGATTCCCAAGGGAAGTAAAATCAACATAATCGGTTATGCTGTTTCAGCAGAGGGCTTTTTGTGGTATAAGGTCAGCGGAGTTACTGCTGACGGAACCGAAATAACAGGCTATGCCGATTCGGGTACTTCTCAGGGCAAGAGATACTATGTTTTCCTTTATGAAGGTCTTGCAAGTGTAGAAAGCTATGTTAATGTGTGCGGTACTGCAAGCTCCGACGGAACTGTTATAGGTCAGCTTTATAATAATGATGCGGTAACGGTTGTCGGCGAATCGGTCAACGGCTGGTATAATGTTGAATATACAAATTCAAGCGGAGCCAAGGTTTCGGGTTATTGCTCGGCTGATTATATAAATCTTACGGACAAAGTTGCGGCAGAAAACGGAACGACTGAGGCTCCCCAAGAGGAAGAAGGCTATTACGGCAGAGTTTTGGTGAGCGCATCTACTGTGAGAAAAACTGCTTCTCAAAGCGGAGCCATTCTCGGAAAGCTTCCCAAGGGAACCGAGATTACCGTTATCGGTGAGCCTGTAGTAGCCGAAGGCTTTACATGGTATAGGATCAAGGGGAAGACAGCCGACGGCACTACAATTTCAGGCTATGCCGATTCGGGTGAGTCTCAAAGCAAGAGATATTATGTGTTCCTTTACAACGGTCTTATTGATGCAGAGGGCTATGTTAATGTTCGCGCTTCGGCAAGCTCGTCTGCTTCTGTTGTAGGTCAGCTTTATAATAACGATATGGTTACGGCTGTGGGCGAGGCTGTAAACGGCTGGTATAGCGTGGAATATGTGGATTCCAAGGGTAACACTGTGACCGGCTATTGCTCGGCAGGGGATATGAATCTTACAGCTAAGCTTGCTACCGACAATTCTCAAGGCACACAGAGCTATTACGGCAAGGTTTTGGTCAGCGCGTCTACTGTTAGAAAAACTCCTTCTCAAAAGGGAAGTGTTGTGGGCAAGATAGCTCAAGGCACACAAATAAAGATAATCGGTTATGGTGTTTCAGCCGAGGGCTTTTTGTGGTATAAGGTCAGCGGTGTTTCTACAAGCGGAGCCGAGATTACAGGCTATGCCGATTCGGGTATTTTGCAGAACAAAAATTATTTTACCTTCCTTTATGAGGGAATTGTTGATGTAGAGGAATGGCTTAATGTCCGTTCGTCTCCTGCAACATCAAGCTCGGTTATCGGTTATCTTTACGGCGGTGACAAGGTGATGATCGTGGGTGAAGCGGTTGACGGTTGGTATCAGGTGGAATATACAAATTCCAACGGAACCAAGGTGATCGGCTATTGCTCGGCTGATTATGTTATTCATAACGGCAAAGCCTTGGCTGACATTGTTTATTAATTTTATAGAAAAAGAGAGAAGTTTTGCGAACTTCTCTCTTATTTTTTATATACAGTTATCATATATCCGTTTTCGTTTTCTGTTTGGCAATTTTCTTTAATGTCATTATAGGAAACCGACTTGAGATTTGTAATTCCCGTGCCGAGAAATTTAAAATAAGCTTCCTTTGCCGTCCAAACCATGAAAAAACGGTTTTTTTGCTCATTAGTGTCATCTGTTTGGAAGATAAAATCCTTGTCGGAATCGGTGCAGGCGATTTTTGTTAACCGCAAATTAATGTCTCTCATGTATTCGCAATCTATGCCGATTGGGTTATGGGAAACGGCGCAGACGGCGAGATTTTCCGAATGACTGACGCTGAAATGAACGTCAATATCTTGGGCAAAGGGCTTTCCCTCGGGTGTTCTTCCCAAATTAATGTTATTAATATCCAATCCGAGAAAATCGGAAATGCCCGTTTTGCACAAATATTCTCCCAAAACTGTCTGCTTTTTCTGAATATCATTCCGTTTTTTCAAAACGGATTTTTTGCGCTCCTCGGTCATGAGAGAAAAGGCGAGACCATATTCAGCTTGGGAAAAATCCTTTATATACTTTTTGAGAATTATCATTCCTGAATCTCGGTGTCCTGAACGGTTACTTCTTCTTTTTCGGGTCCCTTTTCCTTTTTGTCCTTTTTCAAGGTCTTGACAGCCTCCATAATTTTAGCCAAAAGGTTGCCCTTGCCCTTTTCGGGGGCATTGATGTTTATAACATTGACCTGACCGTCGGCAATAACGAGGAAGGAAAGGGGAGTGACTGTTACCTTTGCGCCTGAACCGGAAGGAGTGTTTTGCTTTTTAACTGTATGATTCACCATGTTGGCGCCGCCCCCTGCGAAGCCTGCGGACACCTTGGAAACCGGGATTATTGTAATACCGTCGATTTCGATCCTGTCTCCCAAAATATTGTTTGCATCCGAAAGCTCCATAGCCTTGTCGGCTGTAAAGCTCATTAACTGCATTAAATTGGATGCCGCTGTGGGCTTGGTTATCTTATCATTGTTGTTCATTGGTTGCCTCCTCAATCAATCGGGCGTTTTCCGCCATATCCAAAAGACCGCTTAATGCCGCTTTTACGACATAAAATATTCTTACAGAAACGGTTATATCAAATTCAAAATGAGATTCTCCCTCAAAATCACATCCGATGTTTAATTCCTCGGCATTTTTCTTTAAATTGAGATTCTCGGTAACATATCCGAAAAAGGGATAGACCAACCCGCAGACAGCGCCGTAATCCATTGCGGTTTCGGCTGCATCGCCTCCGCCGCAGACTATTAAAATTCTTAACAAATCGATACGAAGCTTTTTAACAAGCCATTTTAATTGGCTTGAAAGAAGGGTAAGGAGAGTTATGACCTTATTGACCGAATCGGAGATCTCTCCGTTTTGGGCATCTTCCTTTAAATCGATATCAAGACCAAGCTTTCTTTTCAGTCCTTCGACAAATTTGTTGGGCTTTTTTTCCTTTTGTGAAGCCTCTTCCTTTTGTTCTTCTTTCGGTTTTTTTTCTTTGTTGCCGAATTTAAAGCACAAAAAGCCTATTGCGAAGCTTACTTTCTCGCCCTTTTTGAAATTGATTATAAATCTGACTCTTAAAATCAAAATGAGAATCGGCAAAAGAAGGATGACCGAAAGAGCGATACCGATAATTTTTAATGCCGTCAATTCAATCACTCCTCCCATTTATTATAATCATATTGATTTTATCATATACAGCCCTAAAAATCAATTATTAATTAAAAATTATTGATTTTAACTGTTAACCTCTTTGTGGCATGAACCTTGTTCGGAATATGTCATTACATATAACTGGCTGCACTATGGAAAAACTTAACAAATAAGCGGTAAAAATTTCATATTTTACAGGCAAAAAAACACAAAAAAACTCTTGACGGGAAAAGGAAAATATGTTAGATTGTTAATAAGGTGATATAACGTTGTTTTGAAATGTTGTATCTGATTTTGAAAATACTGCAAGGAGGTATTTTATGAAAATTATGAAAAAAATGGTCGCGTTGCTGATAGTTTTGGTTATGACTGTTTCAATGCTTCCTCTTTCCGCATTTGCGAACCCCGACATCACGTTTTACACCGATAGTGTGACAGTTGCCGTGGGCTCCAGGGTAAAATTAGGCTGCGACAATAACACAGGCTTCCAGAGTTTTGCTTCTGACGATGAATCCGTGGTTAGAATCTCTGGCGACACAGCTTATATCAAAAGCGAGGGAACAGCTAATGTTACCGTAACAGACGGAGAAGGCGATACCGCTGTTCTTGAAGTCGTTGCTGTTCTCGTTGAGGAGATCGCCCGGGCTGTTACATCCGAAACTACCGTAACAGTTAATTCGGATGATACAGGCAACAGCGGCATTGCCATGTTTGCCTTTACTGCGCCTGAAGCAGGCACCTGGATCATCTATAGCGAAAACAAAAGCAACGATACTTTTGTTTATTATTATGATTCCCAGATGAATTATCTTGGTCATAACGATGATGGCGGCGAGGACACCAATTTCAGTTTTCAGGTTGAAATGGAAGCGGGTGAAACTATTTATGTTAACACCATGTTCTATAGAAATTTCTGTTACACCGACAACTATTATGATGTTGTTTTCGCGAAAGCGGTTGATGCCGAAGCTGTTGCTATCCCAAACATGGGCACAGAATATTTTGTGGGCGATAATTTATACATAACTGTATCCTTCAGCCCGGATAAAGCTATCGAGCAAGATTATGAGTTTTCTTCTGATAATGAAGAAGTTGCAACCGTTAATTCGAACGGTTATGTTCAATTTGTTGGCGCAGGTATCGTAACTGTTACCGTAACGACCGAAAGCGGTTTGACCGATTCTGTTACCTTTACAGTAAGCGAGCGTCCTGCCCTTGAAAGTTTTTGGATTTACAACATTGACAGCACCACACCTTATGTAGGCGATTATGATTGGCTTAATTATGGCAAACATCCCGAGGATGCTTCTGTAACAAGCGTAGAATGGTCTTCCGACAACGAGAATGTTGCAACCGTTAATTCGAACGGTTATGTTCAATTTGTTGGCGCAGGTATCGTAACTATTACCGTAACAGCAGA
>CAZYRT010000005.1:0-9436 GCA_964650045.1 uncultured Ruminococcus sp. | reverse complement strand
AACGAGAATGTTGCAACCGTTTCAGACGGTTATGTTCAATTTGTTGGCGCAGGTACTGTAACTATTACCGTAACGGCAGAAGGCGGTATATACGATTCTGTTACCTTTACAGTAAGCGAGCGTCCCGAGGCTGAATCTATCGTAATCGAAAACGGCGCTTCTATGGACATTTATATCGGAGATTATGAGTATCTTGACATAGGCTGCACTCCTTCCGATGCAATGCCCGAACTCACTTATTCCTCCGATAATGAAGAAGTTGCGAGCGTTGATGAGTACGGTTGTGTATATGCTCTTTCTGTAGGCACCGCAACAATTACTGTAACTACAGACAACGGCTTAAGCGCATCTGTCGTTGTTAATGTTCCTGCGCCTCCCGTTATGGAGCTTGACAAGGAATATTATATCAACAAAGAGACCAACGGTTTAGCCATATTCGAATTTGTTCCTACAGAAAGCGGAACCTATTCCTTCTATTCCTACAATAACCGATATGACACCTATGGCTATCTTTATGACGAAAATATGGTTCTCATCGACTATAACGATGACTCTGATTTCGATGATTACAACAATTTCCGTATAAATTGCGAGCTTACCGCAGGGGAAACCTATTATTTTAGATCCAGACCCTACAACGAAAGCAGAGGTTATGTCGGAGGCTATTATGTTAAGCTTATTAAACCCGTTCCTGCTGAATCAATAAGCTTTGAAAGTGATGTATATAATGCTTATGCAGGCTCGAATTTTCAGTTGGGTGTGATCTTTGCTCCCGATAATGCGATTATGGAATACTGTAATATAACATCAGATAATCCCGATGTTTTGGATGTATACTCTGTTGACGGTTGGTGTCAGATCAGCAGAGATGCAGAGCCCTGCACAATTACCGTTACCGCAACAACTGAGGATGGACTTACCGCAACAACTGTTATCAATATAATGGAGACTAAGGCAATTGTATTGAATCAGCCCAATGAATTTAAAGTTGATCCTTATGTTTTGTCTGCTTCTTATACCTTTACACCCGAAACAAGCGGTGATTATTTTGTAAAGTTTGATTCAAATTATACCTATGATATCGTAATATACGAAGACGGGTATTATTTGGATAATTTTAGTTACAGCGGGTATATTTATCTGGAAGCAGGCGTTACCTATGAAGTGGTAACTTACGTAGAAGATGAAGCTTTGGCAGGAAACACCTATAACTTCGTGATCGCTGATTGTGCATTTACGGATGTTGAGCTTGTAAATGCTCCTACAGTAGAATATATTCTTGCAGAAGGCATGTTTGCTTATCAGAATGACGACGGTACGTTTGTCGTGTCGCCTTTGGACCTTTCCGGTATCAAGCTGAAGGTTACATATTTTGACGGTACTGTTGAATATCTTACCGATGAGGATCTAAGCCTTTTAATGCTCACCTTGGGCGGTATAGATTATGTTGTATATGATATCGTTGCAGAAGAAGCAGGAATCTATGAAGCTACACTTTACTTCGATGGCTATGAGTTTACCTATGATGTAAAGGTTGTTGAAAACACAGTTGCTGATGTTGAGCTTGTAAAGGGTCCCAAGGTTAATGAATATGCAGAGTATTTCTATCCCAGATATGACGGAATCCAGCTTCTCATAACCTATGTAGACGGAACAAGCGAAACTCTTACCCTCACCGAGGATATGATCCGATATGAATTCTATAATAGTATGGTGTTCTCCTTTATTAAGCTTGAAGGCATCGAAATTGTAATAGCATCAAACGGAAGCACTTTTGCGATTCTCTGTAACGGATTCACAGTAGACTTTTCGGAAGAAATTACCTATAATGATATTTATCCTGTTGATGTTACTGTTACTCAGTTTGACGGTGTAGACGGCATGGATGTTTTGGTTGAGTTCAGCGACGGCAGCAAGACCTCTCTCGAATTGGATGTTATTGTCTCTGCAAAGTACGGTAACGGTGAAGAAGGCTATGCTATGACCGATATTGGTATTCTTTACTATGGCTACTATGAATATTCTTACGCTGACAGTATAAAAGTTTTATACCTTTTCGATATGGAAATTGAGATCCTCGAATCCGCTATGTTTGTTGAAGGCGATGTTAACAACGACGGCAAATTGACAGCAGTTGACTATCTTATGATGAAGAAGATTGTATTCAGTCAGCTTTCGATCGATGACCTGAACAATCCCGAAACAGCTCTTTCCCGTTGCGACCTCAGCGGCGACGGCAAGGTAACTGCGGCTGATTACCTCAGATTGAAGCGCATGATCTTCACAGCGTAAAAGCTTAATATTTTTAAAAGGCGTCTTGTTTCAAGACGCCTTTTGAATTTTAAAAAAGGAAGCCGGGGAAATGAAAAAATGGGTCATTCGTGAATGACCCCGACAATGTTAATTGGTAGTACAATTTGTAAAAGCTAAAGCTCACGCGAAGGAGCGCTTTCAATTTGAATAAATTATATCGCGGGAATTAAAAAATACATCGCGGGAACAAAAAAAGGTTGATTTTGGGAATGGTTTGTTGTAGAATGGCAATCGGGAGTGATTTTTTATTATGATATATAATTCAGTACAAAAATTAATCGACTATTCCTTGAAAAAAGAGCTTATTGCGCCCGAGGATGTTTATGTTGTGAGAAACGGTCTTATGGAGACTGTCGGGCTGACCGATTGGGTAGACAATGACGCAAGCTGGGACGGAATCGAATCTATCGACGATGTTCTTGCGCCTATTGTGGAATATGCCTGCCAAAACGGTGTTATTCCTGACACATCCAATTCAAGGGACCTATTTGATACAAAATTAATGGGTGTTGTGACACCTATGCCCAGAGAGGTTGCCTCTCAATTTAAGAGGATTTATTCCGAAAGCCCAAAGAAGGCAACTGACTGGTATTTTGATTTCAGCAAGGATACAAATTATGTCCGCGCAGGCAGAATAGCCAAGGACCTTAAATGGCCCTATGAATCGGCTTACGGCACACTTGATATAACAATAAACTGCTCTAAACCCGAAAAAGACCCTCGGGATATTGCGGCGGCAAGAAATGCCAAAACACAGGCTTATCCCAAATGTCAGCTTTGCGCCGAAAACGCAGGCTTTGCAGGTCATGCCAACCACCCTGCAAGGCAAAACCTCCGACCTATAAATATTAAGGTCAACGGCGAGGATTGGCAATTGCAGTATTCGCCCTACGGATATTATAACGAGCATTGCATCGCTTTTAACACAAGCCATGTTCCCATGAAGATCGACAAGGCTGTTTTTGATAAGATGTTTGATATTATCGAATATCTGCCTCATTATTTTGTGGGCTCTAATGCTGATCTTCCCATTGTTGGCGGTTCTATTTTAAGCCATGAGCATTTTCAGGGCGGTAATTATACCTTTGCCATGGCGAAAGCCAAGAATGATGTTGAATTTAATATAATTCAGTTTCCAAGCGTTACCGCAGGAATTTTGAATTGGCCTATGTCTGTTATCCGTTTGACCTCGGAAAGAAGAGGGGAATTGGTTGATTTTGCCGTTCATGTTCTTGAAAGCTGGAGAAAATATTCCGATCCGGAGGCAGGCATTTTTGCCGAAACAGACGGTGTTCCTCATAATACAATAACACCTATCTGCAGAATGGTTGACGACCAATATCAATGCGACCTTGTTTTGAGAAATAACATCACAACCGAGGAACGTCCTCTGGGTGTGTTCCATCCGAACCCTTCCCTCCACCATATTAAAAAGGAAAATATCGGTTTGATCGAGGTTATGGGGCTTGCGGTTCTTCCTGCAAGGCTTGTTAAGGAAATCGACCTTTTGGCTGATGCCATTTTAGAGGGCAGAGATGTTTCTGCCGATGAGAAAATTGCTTCTCACGGAGAATGGGTTAACGAGCTTCTGGAAAAATATGAGTTCACAAGGGAAAATGTTATCGACATACTCAAGGACGAAATAGGCAAGGTTTTTGCTCAGGTTCTCGAGGATGCAGGTGTTTTCAAAAACACCAAAGAGGGCAGACGTGCGTTTGTACGTTTTATCGACAGCTTGTATTTTGATTAATATACAAAGAAAGGCTTTTAAAACATGAAAAGAATTTTATCAATTTTTCTTGTTGCGTTGCTTTCCTTCTCGGCATTTGGATTGACAGCCTGCAACAAGGATGAAGGCGAGCAGAATGCTCCCGAAACCAAGAAGATACGTATCGGTACATATAACATCAAGCATGGCGCTGATGTTACCAAGGACGACGATGTTAACGGCGCTGATGCCAACGGCGATGCATTGAAGGTTATTGCCGAGGACATCAAGTCCCTTAACCTTGATATCGTTGGCCTCCAAGAGGTTGATAACCTTGTTCCCCGTTCGGGCACTGTAAATCAGCTTGCTCTCCTTTCGGAATATACAGGCTATCAGTATTATTACTATATGCGCGCTGTTGTTTGGCCCGAAAACGATTATGCAACAGCAGGCTCGGCGATTCTTTCCAAATATCCCATTATCGCAGAGGAAATGACCGAGCTTTCAAGAGGTGACACATGGGATGCTGTGAGAAAGCTTGGTTATGTGAAGATTGATGTTGACGGCACAATTTTCAATGTATTCAACACTCATTTGACTCCTCTCCAGCCCGAGGTTCGTTCCGGTGAATTTCAGCTTATTAACGATGCAACCAAGGATAAGGAATATTGCATTCTTACAGGGGATTTCAATTGCCCCTCCTTTGACGAATTTAAGGTTTTGGAGAACCTTAAGAACTTTAACTGCGACGAAAACAAATTTATTACATATCCCAGGGACCAGAAATTTATGGACAATATTTGCTATTCCGACGAGCTTACCCCCGTTTCGGGTGTTGGCGGTGTTCTCGAAGAAGGACATTCCGACCATAGCCTCCTTTGGGCTGAATTTGAATATACTCCCAATCCCTCTGCCATTGAATCTGAGGAACAGATTTTGAAGATAGGCAGCTATAATGTTGCAGGTGCAAGAGAGGTTGGCAAGGATTTGAAGGTTTTGGCTGACGATATTCTCGAGCAGGGAATTGACATAATCGGCGTTCAGGAGGTTGACTTCAACGCAAGCCGAAGCAATTATGTTGACTTCATGAAGGAGCTTTCTACCTACACAGGCTTTAAGTATTATCAGTTCTTTGAGGCTTTGAATTTCGATTCCTTCTATCCTCCCAACACAGGCTCCTATGGTATCGGTATCCTTTCCAAATATCCTATTAAGTCTACCGAAAATATCCGTCTTACCGAATCTGACAAATCCAAGAATCTCGAGGGCAGAACCTTGGGCCATGCTGTTATCGATGTAAACGGCAAGGAAATCAACTTCTTTACCACCCATTTGACCATCCGTATCGACAGCGTCCGCGCAGATGAATTTAAGTTCCTTAATACAAAGCTTGCCGAATATGACAATGTTATCCTTACCGGCGACTTTAACAACGATTCCTTGGATGAATTTGATGCTTTGGAAAACCTTTCTAAGGTAAACAACAAGGATAACCCCTATGAAACCTATCCTGAGGACCACAGATTCATCGACAATGTTATCTATTCCTCGGAATTTTCTCTGGTTGAAGGCTCTGAGGGTATGATAGTGAACAACCACTCCGACCACTATATGTTCTATGCTGAATTGAAGATTAATAAGTAATTATGATTAAGGGTATTTCTTTCAAAAAGAAATACCCTTAAAATCCCAAAGAAAAAATCCTCAAAAACGAAAGTTTTTGAGGATTTTTTATGTTTTATATTTAAAAGGTTTTGAAAAAAGGGTTTGGGGAAGAAACTTTTGTAAAAGTTTCTTCCCCAATTGTTTTACTCAATAACATATTTCCCAAATGTGCCTTGGGCGCGGATATCGCATTCTGCTAAGATTAATGCTCCCTCGGCAACATAATCACATTCCAAAACGGTTGCCAAGCGGTAAATATCCGAAACAACACCGCCCTCGGAATGAGGAATAAGAAGCTTTAATTTCTTCTTTCCGCTTGCAACAAGCTCGTCAAGGCGCTCCAAAAGCTTGTCGGTGCCCATGCCGCTTTTTGCTGAAATCTCAATAGAGCCCATGGGGTAGGGTGTATCGCGGAGAGCGATATCGCATTTGTTGAACACCTCGATTATAGGCTTTTCCCCTGCGCCCAGCTCCTCGATAAGCTGTTTTGTAACATTGCGCTTGCGCTCGCGCTCGGTTATCTCCTCGCTTGCATCGGTTATGAGGATAATATAATCGGCATATTTCAGCTCCTCAAGGGTGGACTTGAAAGCCTTGATAAGGTGGGTGGGCAGACGGTCGATAAATCCGACTGTGTCGGTGAGAAGCATTTCAACACCGCTTGGAAGGGTGAGCCTTCTTGTGGTGGGGTCAAGGGTAGCGAAAAGCTTGTCCTCGGCAAGGATGCCTGCGTCGGTTAAGGTGTTCAGCAGGGTGGATTTGCCTGCGTTGGTGTATCCGATAATAGCCGCTGTTTTAATACCCGAACGCTCTCTTGACGCTCTTTTTACAGCGCGGGTGCGCTCGATATCCTCGATTTCTGCCGAAAGGGCGGCAATTCTCTGCTTCAGGTGACGTCTGTCGCTTTCCAATTTTGATTCACCGGGGCCTCTTGTTCCGATACCGCCGCCCAAACGGGAAAGCTCCTTGCCTTTACCTGTTAATCTCGGCGCTGTATAGCGGAGACAGGCTATTTCAACCTGAAGCTTACCCTCGCCTGTTACCGCATGAAGGGCGAAGATATCAAGGATAAGCATGGTTCTGTCGATAACACGGACGTCCTTGGGCATTTCGTCCTCGATGTTCTTTATCTGGGAGGGGGTCAGCTCATTGTCGAAGATTATAAGAGAAATATCCCCGTCAGCTTCGACAAAATCGGCTATCTCCTTTACCTTTCCGCTTCCGATATAGGTCGCCTTGTCAGGAGCAGGACGGTTTTGAATAACTCTTGCAGCCTCCTCGCCGCCTGCGGTCTCCAAAAGTCTGGCAAGCTCGTCAAGAGAACGGTTGCATTCCTCGGCTTTGTCTGTTGTGGAAACCGAAACCAATAAGGCTCTGCCCGAGCCTGATTTTAATTCTTCTGTAATATTTAAGCTGTTCATATTTTTGCTCCGTTGTTTAAGAGAGTGGCAGTTGGGATGTTTATACATTTACAAACCTTTTTGGAAAAAGGTTTGACCAAAAACTTCAAATGCAAAAACAGCATTCGCTGTTTTTGTGGGATATTCTAAAATCAGAATAGGCTAAAAACCACGCAGAATATTCTTTTAATTAAAATAAACTAAGACCCTCGCGGAAAAGAGGTATCGATTCGAATAAGCTGCACCGCGGGAACTAAAAAACTGCACCGCGGGAACTAAAAAAGAAGCGGTACACAAAGAGTGTACCGCAAAGCATTATGAATTATGCTACAATTAGTCGAGATTGAACTTCTTCTTGAATTTGTCAACACGTCCGCCTGCATCAACAAGCTTCTGCTTACCGGTGAAGAACGGATGGCATTTAGAGCAAATATCGACCTTAACGTTATCCTTAACGGATTTGGTAACATATTCAGCGCCACAAGCACACTTGATAGTGGTGGTCTTGTAATCGGGATGGAGACCCTGCTTCATTTTAAATATCCTCTCTTTCATATAATCAAGGGGCGGTTGACCCCAATATCTCACAATTGACAGTATATCACGAAGAATTATAAATTGCAATACCTTTTTCTGAATTTTTTTATTCTGCAAATAACTTTTTATTTTGTATTGCTTTTTTTGTTAAAATATAATAGAATAAGTTGAATAGGTATTTATATCAATTGCTTATAGGTGAAGATTCATGAAGATTTTCAGAAAAATATTGATAATGCTTTTGGTTTTGGCTATGGCTGTGCCATGCTCTCTGCTGGTTCCTTCGGCAGACGGCGAGGATTGGATATATATTGACGGCGAGAATATAACAAGACAGGCAGGCATGACCGTTATTTACACAGGTGTTGAAACTATTGGTGCCAACCAATGGGGCTTTAATGTTGTGGTGGATTCTTCGGGCGCTGTCACCGATATAATCAGAAGCCAGGACAACAGCGGTAATATTGCCGTTCCCGAAGGCGGTATGGTCATCTCGGCAGAGGGGGATAGAGCTGATTGGCTTTACAACAATGTTTATGAGGGCAAGACTGTTTTCTATGACCCTTATACACACCGGCTTTTTGTCCGTGACTATTACGGAAACTTTGAACCCTATTTTACAAAAAGCTTTAAGGTTGAAAAATCCAATAGCGAATATATCCTTTCCGAATTTCAGAATACAGATAACAGAGATTATACCTATAAGGTTGCCGTTAATGCCGAGGGGGTTATTATAGCAAGAGGTAAGGACGCCTCTGCTCCCGAGGGCGGGTTTACTGTTTCTGCAACCAATGAGGAGGACAGAAAGCTTCTTGTTGCCCACGGTATCATCGGCGGAGAATGTAAAATTGACGAGGATACGGTTACCTTCAATTTCCAAACCGAAATGCTTTCCCGTTCGGCATCTCTTGCGATCGTTGCCGCAAAGGAGGCTTTGGCAAAAGCAAGATCGGAATATGCATTCGCGGATATTTCTTCTCTTGACAAGGCTATCAAGGAAGCAGAAGATGATATTGACAGCATAAACGGCTTCCGCAAGCTTTCGGGATTGCTTGTTTCTCTTGAGGAGGCTGTTGAGAATTATACAGTTGACAATAATTTTTATGAGTTGAGGGGCGCATTCCATGTTCCTTATGAAACCAATGAGGATGCTGTGCGCCAAACTGTGGAAAAAGCCAAGGATGCAGGCTTGAATACTATTATTCTCCGTGTTTCCAACGGCTACGGCACCTTTATCCAAATGCCCGAAAACAGCAAATTCCAGACAGACGGACGTTTCCGGGATTACGATGTTTTAAAGGGCTTTATCGATGTTTGTAAGGAGGAGGGTGTCGCTCTTACACTTTGCATCGAAACCTATTATAATGAATTTGCTTCTATCGCCGCACCGAACTGGCTCAGCGCGACAAACAGCGGAGAAGCGGGCATTTCCAACAAATATTTTTCGCCTGCATCCAAGGAATTTCAGTCATATTTCGTTCAGTATGTTGAATATATTGTTACACATTATGACCTTGATTCGGTGATGCTTGATTATCTCAGATATCCCAAATTTAACGAAGAAACCGATTTGGGCTATGATTCAAATACGTTACAGCTTTTTGCGGCGCAGGAAAAGATATCTGTTGCCGAATTGGACAGCCTGAAAACCCAATTGCAGGAATCCCAATATTGGGATAAATGGGTCGCCTTTAAAACCGGTCTTGTAAATGACCTTGCAAAGGCTGTTTCTGATGTTGTAAGAGAAAAGCGAAGCGATATAACCTTGCTTGCCGTTGCAGAAAGAGATGCTACCGACCATTTCTATATGCAG
>CAZYRT010000004.1:0-75643 GCA_964650045.1 uncultured Ruminococcus sp. | reverse complement strand
CGGTGGAGATGTTTTGATTCCCGAATAATAAAATGAAAGTCGCGTGTATGGTTAATCGAATATAAGTTTTTGTGAGAGTTCGAATTCATACGCAAAAACGGCAAAAATATCTTTTTCGTAGCCCATAGACAACAAAAGCAGAACATTTGTCTACCGAAAAATGTTCTGCTTTTGTTTATCCAAGCCGCAGGCTTGGTATATCATCACGGCAAAGCCGTGGACATCATCAGCCCTTCGGGCTGTCAGACTGTCAAAAAACTCACCGTTGAGAACGGTGAGTTTTTTGACAGTCTGACTATGCCGCAAGGCATAGCTTCACTGCGGCTTGCCGCGGCTTAACTATTGAAAAGTTCGCAAAAATATGATATAATATCGGCGCTAAGTATTGTAACATACAATACTTACGGCTTCGCCGTCGTGTGCTTGTGCCCACGTGCCACATTGACGGCTTCGCAAAAATGCCCTTGCAAGCAAGCATTTTTGCTTCATAGTATAATACTAAACAAATCAATGCGCAGCAAGGAGGTGGCACGAATGAAATATACACTGATGCACAAAAATATCCGTGTTGCAGAGTTAGATTTTGATGAAGCGACAGGCAGTATTCAAAAAATAGACAAGATATACAATGAAGCACATCTTCCCATCGGCGTAACGGTAAAGAAAGGCATGACCGATCGTGCCGCGTTGAACGAATGGAAGAAAGCAGAAAAACTGTGATCACATCATCCGTGGTGAAGCGAATTCAAACACTCGAAGAAATAGCGATGGCGAATACTCCTGTAATCGACGACACTAATGACGATGTGACAGAGGATATCGCTGAAGACTATACGCCCAAGTTCGATATGTAATAGAGAGAGGTTGTGTATAACACAGCCTCTTTTCGTTTGGAAGAGTGTATAGCATAATATCCATTCCGTCCACACGACACAAAAATCTCGTTCCGATGAACGAGATTTGAGATTTTTTCCATTAATTCTATTTTTCACGTTTGAATGATAATACCAAAGAAAGATGCTCAAGATCGGTATTATATACATCGGTAATGAAAGTATTAAAACCGTCTTTACCGTAAGTGCAGGTACCTGACAGATATGTTTCGCTTCCATCAGGGCTTGTTATGGCAACATTTCCCTCGCTCACATCCGAAAAGACCAACGAAATGTTAATGGCTTCCCCGTTTTTGTCAACCATAGTGGCATCGGTGATTTTTCCGTCTTCAGTTACCGAAAACTTGATATTTTGCTCTTGGCAAATCCATGTTGTGTTCGGATAGTCTACAGGAGGCTTCTCTCCGCCGCAAGCAGACAAGCATAAACAGAATGCCACCAAAATCAACAACGCTATAGCTTTTAATTTCACAAATATCCCTCCGATTCATGTTTACAATATTGTTAACATTATAACATATTTTCGACAAAATTCAACATGAAACTTAATCTATTATAATTGAAATATTCACATTTATAATGTATAATACTGTAAAGGAGGAATCAATATGAAAAAAATCATTATTTCACTAATATTTTTTGCATTAATTTTATCCTGTGCCGCTTGTCAGGATAACGCAAGCACAAACAGCTCTGAAAATGATACAAGCATCACTTCATCTCAAATAGAAACAAGCTCTGCAGAAGAAAGCAGTCTTCATGCTGAATCTTCGGAAGAAGAAAGCAAAGAAGCGTCAACTTCTGAGGAAACCCAAGAGGAGAGTTCCGTTGAAAGTTCTATAGAGGAGAGCTCCGAAGAAAGCTCTGTTGAAAGTTCCGAACAAACTTCCGAGGAATCGGGTTCTGTTACTGAGATAAGCCAAGACGAATTAGATGAAATAGAAGAATTTCTGAACAACATTGAAAACAACGGTTTTATCAGCTCAAACTATTATGATTCACCTGAAGAAATCGATGTAACTTTGGTATTTTATGACGGTGCGGGAATTAAAATCGGCTTGAACCAATGGGCAGACGGCGAATCGGATGCAGTTCTCTCGGCAATGAATCTGGACGAATTTTTTGTAAGTCCTTTTAAGATCAGCTATTCCGAAGCTGATGAACATTTGAAAGAAAAATGCGGTCTTTCCCTGAAAAGCTTTGGCAACAAAATCGGCTCCTTTACCTTTGTTGATTCCTATAATGCATTTTATACCATGAGAAGCGACACTAATTTTATGACAGTTTCGGTTTCCGACGGCATGATAGACGAAAACGGAATTTTGAGGGTGAACTATACATCGTCCTTTATCCAGGATTCTACCTTTACAGTAACACTCAGAAAAACAGAAAACGGATATCAATTTATTTCCAACATAAAGAATGTAACAAACTGATGAAATAACTCCGCCTAATGATTTGAATTTGAGCTTCATGTCGCTTGGGCGGAGTTTTTGGTATTGTATTTTTAATTACTTTATGATAAAATCAGTTGTTACCATGCCAAAATATGGAGGAAGTCCCCATGAAAAACGGTTTGATACATGAAAACGGCGAGCTTATTTATTACAAAGACGGTCAGCCATACCATGCAGGCGTTATCGAAGTTAACGGCGATATATATTATATAGGCAGTAAAGGCAGGGCTGCAAAGGGGCATCACATCGTTCACGGCGAAATGTCAAACGGTATATTAAAAAGAGGTACATATACCTTTGGTGATGATTATAAGCTTGTTAAAAATTCCTATAAAGCCCCAAAAAAGAAAAATAAAACAAAAAAACGCTTAGGTAAAGGCAAAACATCCAGACAAAAAATCCGCATTGTCAAGATATGCGCTTGTGCATTGGCTGTAACAGCATTGCTCGTATTTGCTGTAGGTATCGCCTTTAAATACATTGATTTCGATGACGAGGTTCAATCAACCGTTTCCGACAGCGATATCGTTTTTCCCAGCTTCAGCCAAGAAGTGTTGCTTTGTACTGATAGTGCAAAACAGCTTTATGACAATGAAATTTCTGTTGCTCAGACTATAAAGTCAGGTCTGCCCTATCGAGGATTTTCTTTTGAATATGACCTCAACGGTCATTCCGGCATTTTCACAATAAGCGAATATGATGATTTTTCGGTTTCAAAGGCATATATATTACCTTCTGATTCTAAAAGCATAACCATAGATAATTTAAAAACCGACAAAGTCTATTATTACCAAATCGAATATGACGGTAATTTAGAAAAAGGAAGCTTTAAAACCGCAAAATCAACAAGATTTGTTTACATTCCCGGTGTCTACAACACAAGAGATATCGGCGGTTATACAACCCTTGACGGAAAAAATGTCAAGCAGGGCATGATAATACGCGGAACCGAGCTTGACGGCTTGGTGCAAACCAACTATTATTTGGATCGCTCCGATGTTCAATCTGTAATGGAGACCTTCGGTTTCGTTTATGATATGGATCTTCGAAGCAATAATATTTTTACAGGAGAATACAAATCCAGATTAGGCGAAACCGTAGAACATAAATTCTACAACTCTCCTGCATACGGAGCTATTTTCAGCCAAGAAAACAAGGAATATTTAAGAAATATCTTCTCGGATTTAGCAAAAGAAGAGAACTATCCTATGTATCTTCACTGCACATACGGCGCGGACCGTACCGGAACGATAGTATTTTTATTGCAGGCTGTTCTAAATATGTCTCAGGACGATATGCTCCGGGAATATAAAATGACAGCTTTTACAGACAGCGGTTTTGTCAACACAAATGATATTGATGTAGTCGTTTCGGGGTTGGAGCATTATAAAGGGGATACTATTCAAGAAAAAGCTATTGATTTTCTTGTCACGGATATCGGCATAACTCAAGAGGAGATCGAAGCTATACAGAATATTCTATTGGAAGATTAATCAAAAACTTTTCTTCCGAATAAATTTCATGTAATTTAAATTCAAAGAGTTCTTAATAAGTTTTGGGGAAGAAGCTTTTTGCAAAAAGTTTCTTCCCCAAAATATTTTGCCCACAGATTGAATACCTGTTAAGCGACAACTTTTTTATTTACGCTTTTTAAAAATAACGATAATTGCGGAAATTACTGCAACTGCGCTGATTCCCACGATAATCCAGATATAGTTATTGTCGGATTCACCGTTGTTTGTATCCTGAGAAACCGAATTGTCGGATGTGGCTTCTTCAGAGGTGGATTCATTGCCGTAGCTCCAATTAAGGGTAACGTTTTCGGGCATTCCTCTCATATCAAATAAAGCCAAATCATCAATGCTTTCGGCTTCAAAATTGATTGTTTTTAACGCCGAACAACCGCTGAATGCCCAAGCTCCGATTGTTATAACAGATTTAGGAATTGTAACCGTTTCAAGCTTTTCGGCACTTTCCGAGCTTGTATCATCTTCAAATCGACCCCATTGATGCATTCTGAAGGAGGATTGCATGATAACTTTTGTATCGGGATGAAGCTCTATCGAGGTAACATCGGCATCAGATAATTTAACCATAACATGATATGGATTTTCAGCTGTTCCTAAATAATAGCAATTGCCATATTCGGTATATTCAAGTTCGGCTTCTGCATCATTTGAGCCGGATCTGTTTATTAGCGCACGTGCGCCCATGAATTTAAAATTGGGAGAGAGTATTACTTTGTTTAATTCTTTTACTCCTGAAAAAGCATAATCGGTGATTATTTGTGCATCGTCATGAAGAACAAATTCTGTAACCGTTTTGTCGATAACACCCACAAGAGCATAATAGGGATTATCCTTTGTTCCAAGATATTTGCCGTTTTCATATTCGTTATATTTCAATTTTTGAGCATTGCCTCTTAAAATTATGCTATCAAAATAGAAAATATTTTCCGATAGGATAAAGGTTTCTCCATATGCATAGGCGCGCTGAAACGCATCGTTTGCGATTCCCATAACCGGCTTTCCTTCGTATTCATCGGGGACAACAATTTCCACCGTCTTTTTGGGAACGCCTGTGAGAATATAATAATTTCCGTCTTCGCTAAGCTCAAATGTATATTCATCTGTAATAGGGTCAAATGTAAAATCGTTTAAACCGGCAGATGCAACCGAGGGAATCTGGAGAAGCAATGCCGAAAATAACGACAAAACTAAGATAAAAGAAATCAGAGCTTTTTTCATAATGATACCTCCTTAGGGGATGAAATAGGAAGTTTTGTTGCAATAACGTTTTATGTGCATATAATCAATTGCGGTTACAGAACCGTCGCCGTTGATATCTGCGGCATTGGTTTGGCTGGTGGTAGCGCTAATCGCTCCAAAACAGATTTCGCGGCAAAGCTCATAATCGTCATTGGTAACATATCCGTTGCCGTCAACATCACCTTTGGTATATGCACCGCGATTTTCTGCGTAAATGGCATCAACCGCATTTTTGATAGAAAGTATTCCGCCTGTTACACAATAATCTTCAAAACCATCTACAACATCAACATTATCCAGAATAATATCCTTGACTTCCAATGCCGTTAAATGGGTAGCGGTACCCATTATAAGAGCACAAGCTGCGGCTACATGAGGGGCGGCAAAAGACGTTCCGGATTCTGTAGCGTATCCAGTTAGGGTTGTAGAAAGGATGTCCTGACCCGGTGCAAATAAATCGCAATAAGTTTTGCTATAATTGGATCCTATCCACTTTTCGCTGGAGTTATTGGATGCGCCGGCGACTATCCAATATGGGCTATTATTTCTTGAAGCGGTATTGTCAATATGATTTTAATAATAACGTCAAAAAACATTGAGCATATTCATCGGTATCGACCTCCTGTTGATTCTATTGTACATACATTTTATGGTAAGAAA
Organism: uncultured Ruminococcus sp.; assembly: GCA_964650045.1. Classification (GTDB taxonomy): domain Bacteria; phylum Bacillota; class Clostridia; order Oscillospirales; family CAG-382; genus Coliplasma. Next base: position 69,865 of record CAZYRT010000004.1, on the reverse strand, counting down.
ATTGTTTTGTCAATATGGGTGGGAGTGAACGGTAATTTTTAGTGAGCGAATGTATTTCGATATGCAAAAATAAAGCCCCAAAATGAGGCTTAAAATTAAACAAAATGCTGTTGAGAATTAACTCAACAGCATTTTTTCAATTATTCAACATTATGCGAATTATTTCACGATCCGTTTCTGCCATACCGCTTTGAGCAAGCTGACCTACATTTTTAATTGTAGCCTCAACGCTTTCGGCAACGATTCCGTCACCGTTATAAAACTCCTTGCCGTGCATATACATTTGCATACCGAGCAACCCCGATTCAACGGCAGAAGCTATCTTTGCCGCACAGCTTGCTTTTGCGCCGTCGCATACTACACCCGAATTTATAGCAAGAGCATTAACAATAGTGTGGGCAATTTCCTCAAATCTTCCTCCATGTAGATACATAACACCTGCGCCTGCTCCGCAGCCTGCGCTTATTGCGCCGCAATAGGCAGAAAGACAGCCGATGCCTGTTTTTAAATGTATTGTAGTAAGGTTTGAAACCAACAAAGCACGATAAAGAAGCTCACGGGAAACACCCATTTCCTCGGCATAGACGATTACGGGAAGAGAAGCTGTCATACCTTGGTTTCCGCTGCCCGAATTGATCATTACGGGCAATTCGCATCCGCTCATTCTGGCATCCGAGCCTGCCGCCGCCCAAGCCTTTGCGCGGTTATGAACAGTATCCCCATAGGACATAAGCAAGGTTCTGCCGATAGCGGCACCGTATTTACCCTTTAAGCCTTCCTTTGCTATGGCTGTATTATAAGATATTTGACGTTCCAAAAGCTCCTTAACACGGTTGATATCGGCTTTATCGGCAAAATCTATTATTCCTTCAACTGTAAGTACCGAATGATCAAGGTCACCTGCAGTTTCTTCAATTTCCCTTTCAAAAAGAGTCTTTCCGTTTATCTGAATCAAACAAAGACCTGTATGATGTTGAGCTGTTCGGGCATAGACCTCATTGTGTTCTCCCTTTAATGTTATACCTATATCAAGAACCCTTCCGCTTTGGGATTCGCTTATTAGGATAGGGGTATTTTTCATAAAATCGGCAATTTCCGAATATTTATCCGAAGGAATGTTTGCCAGAACCTCCAATTCCTTCTGTGCATCCCCTGCAACTATGCCTGCGGCAATCGCAGCCTCTATACCTCTTAATCCCCCTGTATTGGGAACCTTTACGCTTTTTACATTCTTAATAATATTTCCGCTGACACAAACCGAGACCGATTGGATAGGTTCATCCATATATTTAGTTGCCGATGCGGCGGTATACGCGATGGCAATGGGCTCGGTGCATCCCATTGCAGGAACCAATTCGGAATTTAATATTTCATAATAAGCTTCATAATTTCTATTTTCCATATTGCACCATAATCAAACAGATAATTTTTTTCATTTTATCATTTATTGTCATATATTGCAAGGATATTTTTATTGCAAACAAAAAAGACGGCAAAACCGTCTTTTTTGTATATATTCACTTTAATAAGATTTCGTTTAATCATCGTCTTCTTCGCCGATATTAATAACTGTTCTGGGAACAATATCGCCTGCTTTTGTAAGAGCGATTTTGGTAAGCATAGGACCGACCAATTCGTAAACAAGAACAGCAAAAAGCGTGATATTGCGAACCATTGCGCCAACCTCGCCAAGGCTTTCTGCCGCAATAAGGGACATACCCAACGCAACGCCTGCCTGAGGAAGAAGGGTGATACCGAGATATTTAACTATCTTAGGCTCGCACTTTGTTGCCCTCGCACTTACAGCCGCACCGACAATTTTACCTGCGGCACGGGTAAGGATATAAACAACACCAACCAAAATTACCATAACGTTGCTGAATACACCGAATTCCAATTCAGCACCCGAAAGTACAAAGAAGAGAACGAACAAGGGTGCAGTCCATCTGTCGGTCTTGCCCATAATTTCCTCGGAGAAATCACACATATTGCAGAATACTGTACCAAGCATCATGCACACAAGAAGAGAGGAGAATTTAATATGGACACCGCCGATATGAGTCTCATAGAGAGAAAGGGCAACAGCCATTATAACAAAGGTTATGGAAAGAGTAAGACGCTTGGAGTTGGATTTGAAATATTTTTCAGCAAGGCTGAACAATACACCCAAAACGACACCCAAAGCAAGGGATAGAATAACTTCGAGCAAAGGCTCTACAAGAACAGAGATTACACTCAAGCCTGCACCATCTTGGAGAGATTGAGCAATACCGAAGGAGATCGCAAATACAACCAAGCCTACTGCGTCATCTATTGCAACAACAGGAAGAAGTATATCTGTCAATTTACCCTTTGCCTTATACTGACGTACTACCATCAAGGTCGCCGCAGGAGCTGTTGCAGTGGCAACCGCACCAAGTACAAGAGCTGCGGGAATTGTGATGGTACCCTCGGGAAGCAAGTAATAAAGACCGATCAAAGCCGCATCAACAACTACAGTTGCAACCAAAGCCTGGAAAATACCGATAATAGTTGCCTGCTTACCAATCTTTTTCAAAGAAGAAAGACGGAATTCGTCACCGATGGCAAATGCAATAAAGCCAAGGGCAATTTTGGAAAGAATAGATGCCCCTTCGACCGCTTCCTTGTCAACATAGCCAAGCCAAGGAATATCCAAAAATTGACCAAGCTGACCAAGGCAATAGGGACCGATAAGTATACCTGCAATAAGATAACCTGTAACTGCAGGCAATTTTAATTTCTTTACAAGACGGGAAAGGAGAAGACCTGCCGTCATTGCAATACCGATAGGCATCAATATTGTAAGTGCCTCGTAATTACTCATAAAACACACCCTCTTTTATATTTTACAAATGATGATAATATCACTTTTTTCTTGATTTTTCAAGGCTTTTTTGCATTTCTGATATTTTTCTAAAATAACTACATTTTGTATAAATCCAAGTGCGAAAAATAGGTTAAATTCGACAAATGCCAAAACGATTCTTTACCGCTTGTTAACCGTTTTATCTCTCAAAAAACACACCGCCGAGATCTCGGCGGTGTGGCAATTTCACGCATAATCTATATCGATTTTAATTACGCATCTATATTGAGGGTTTAATGAGGACACTCCTGTTGAAACCGCAGTTTTGATAACCTCGGGGCTTGTCTTTAATCCCACAGGGACAGCAATATCAAAAACAACATTTGTATGAGTTTTACCTGGGACAATGCGGAAATCGTGAGCCTTTAAGCCCGAACCGAGCTGATTGAGAAGATTTGACACATGAGATTTAATCTCATTGATTGCTTCATTGGTGGTATCGATAGGGTCCATGTGTATAACCGTTTCGATGCCAAACTTTTCATAAATCTCAATTTCGATATTGTCCACAACATCATGGACAAAGAGAATATCCTCATTCATGGGAACCTCGGCATGAAGAGAAAGGAAACGTCTGCCGGGACCGTAATCGTGAAGGATAAGGTCATGGACACCTGTTACGGGAGGATGAGAAAGGACCAATCTTTCAAGCTCATCAACAAGCTCCTTTTCGGGACGGGCGCCAAGCAAGGGCTCGATAGTTTCTTTCGCCGCACGGTAGCCTGCAATAAGTATAAAGCAGGCAACCGCCAAGCCCACATATCCGTCTATAAGCAAGCCGGAATAATGGGAAACAATAAGAGAAGCAATTACCGCGACGGTGCCGACTGTGTCACCCAAGCTATCAAGAGATGTGGCACTCATGGATGCAGAATTGATTTTCTTACTCACAGAACGGTTATAGAAAAACATATAAAGCTTTATAACCACCGAAGCAGCAAGAATAACAATAGAAACTGTATTTAAAACAGTAGGCTGAGGATCAGATATAGCTTCAACCGCATCTGCCAATACTTCAAAGCCCATTACAAAAATCAGCATTGCAACAATAAGACCCGAAATATATTCTATCCTTCCGTGACCGAAGGGATGCTCGGGATCGGGCTTTTTACCCGAAAGGCGGAAGCCTATCATTGTAACAGCAGAGCTTCCTGCATCGGAAATATTGTTGAATGCATCGGCTGTTACCGCAACAGAACCGCTTATGATTCCCACAAACAGCTTCATGGCAAACAGCAGAACATTAAGAACAATACCCCAAGCTCCGCACAGTATGCCGTATTTCCGTCTTACCTCGGGAGAATTGAAATCACGGTGATTTTTTATAAATAGTTTTGCAAGAAGATTTACCATAAATAACCTCAGTAACACATATCATTGATTTCTTGCAGTATATCACAAATTGAACCGTTTCACAATAGAAAAAACGGAGATACGCAAAATCTCCGTTTTCACTTACTATTTTACAGGAAGAGAAATAGTTGAATGTCCGTCGGGAAGTTTTAAAGGGAAAACCGTCTTTTCGCCGTTTAAAAAAGGTTCGTTAATTTGGTCGGAGGCGGTTATATGAAGATTTGCACTTCCCCATTCTATATCTGCTTCAAAGGAAATTATTGGAGAAGCGGAAATAAGTGTTTGGTCTGCTCCCAGCCTTATACCCAAAACATTTTCAAGCATTATTTTATATAACCAGGATGCCGCACCTGTATACCAACTCCAACCGCCTCTTCCCTCTCTTCCCGAGGAATAAATATCCGCTGAAACAGCATAGGGTTCATTTTTATATTTTCGGGCTAAAGCTTTGTCGTTACATCGGGAAGCAGGATTTGCACAATCAAGAATAAGCAATGCTTCTTCATTCATTCCTGCGGCGATACATCCCAATGCTCCCCACAAAGCACCATGGGTATATTGCCCTCCGTTTTCACGAACACCCGAAATATATCCCCGAATATATCCCACAGAAGCGTTTCCGTGAGCAAAGGGAGGATAAAACAGCTTGAATATTTTGTTTTCCCCGTCATAAAGCTTGGAAAAAGCTGTAGAAAGGGCAGTTTTGACTCTTTCCTTATTCAATCCTGCCAAAGAAGCAAAAGCTTGGGAAAGAATATCTATTTTACATTCCTCAGCATATTCCACACCCAAAACAGTTCCGTCATCACATATTGCACGGGCATACCTGTCACCGAAAAACGCCTTTTCTTCGACAGTATTTTTCAATTCTTCAATAACCTTTTTATAATGGGAAACAGTATCAGCATCACCTGTTTTTTCAATTACGGGAAGGAATTTTTGAACCGTTATTATAAACAGCAGAGTTGTGAAAACGCTTTCACCCTTGCCCTTTGCGCCTACGAGAGAAAATGCATCGTTCCAATCGCAGGAGCCCATTAACAGCAATCCGTGTTTGCCCCTTTTGTCTGCATAAGACAATGCGCGCAGACAATGATGATAAACCGATTCCTTATAATCCGAGATTTTTGGCTGTTCATAACGCTCGTTTTCATTTTCCAATGGAGGAGAAACAAGATAATGAGTTTTCACATCAAGAACTGAATAATCCCCCGTTTTCTCTAAATAATCCGAAACAACCAAGGGAAGATAGAGCATATCGTCAGAGCATTTTGATTTAATTCCTCGGTTGACTCCGTTGAAATGACGGGTATGCCACCAATGCATAACCGAACCTTCGGCATATTGATGGGCACAGCATCGGATTATATGGGTACGGACAATAGAAGGATTGGAATACACAACCGAAAGACAATCCTGCAATTGGTCCCGAAAGCCATAGGCGCCTCCGCTTTGATAAAATGACCCTCTTGCAAAGAATCTGCAGGCAGAGACCTGATAAGGCAGAAAATAATTCATCAAAGCCGAAGTAGTCTTGCTCTTGGTTTGTATCTGAATTTTAGGAACAAACGAAAGAGCAAATTCGTTGGCTTGATTCAAAGATTCTTCAAAAAAGCTTTTATCCAACTTCTTTGAAGCCTTCAAAGCTCCGCTTTCTGACATACAAGCACCCAAGAAAAACAAAACCTCATCGCTGTTTGAAGAAAGAGTAAAAGAGCTTGAGTCAATTTCTCCGTTACAAACTCCACCAAATCCAACACCGTCGGGAAAGGTCATACTGAAAGGATTTCGGAAAAGAAAGCCTTTGTTTTTCGAATTATCAAAATCCTTAACTTGTATTCCGTTTACAGCTCGAACGCTATCCCCCATAACGGGAGCAAGCTGAAACACCGTTTGGAAAAAAGCTCCTTTTTGGTATTGAACTCTAATAAGCTTAACAGGATATTCGGGAGGAATCGTTACCGTTACAGTATAAGAAGCTCCGCCGATATCTCCGCAATAGACAGCGCTTCCCTTTTCGTATTTGACCCTAGTTGCAACAGCACAAAGGTCATATTTTTTGTTTTCGAACACAGCAAAGATACGTTCACCTTTATCAAGGGTACGGGAGTCTCCGTAAAAGGAGCAAAGTCTTCTTTCCCTTGCATTATCAAAAAAGGTATATCCGAGACTGCTTTGAGTTACAACAGAAGAAAAGCGTTTTCCTGTAAGAATATAGGAATAGGGCGCAAGAGGAAGCTTTGATTTATCTACAACAAATCCCTCTTTTATAAAGCATCCGTTGGACAAAGAAACAGAGCTCTCGTTTACCAACATAGGAACAGAGGAAGCAGGATGAATGATCTCATCCGTTAAATTGATTGCCCGATAATATTCATCCTCATCAGAAGAAAAATCAATACAGCATTTTGAAAAGCCTTTAAGACTTTCGATAAAATCATCATCAAGCATATTACGGCGAAGGATAAATATACCTCCGTTTTTATCGAAATATTGGGATACACCTATATTTTCGCAGGCTTCTCTTATTGAATTTTCAACAGGTCGGTAATAATTCTCCTGCTCATTCACAATAAAAACAAGCTCGGTACGAAGATTTGCTTTTGTTAAAACAAGAAAGGTGTTCAAAACATCCTTGGTTCGATTTATCGATATATTACCAATTTCAACGGTCACAATAGGATGATCCCCCGAAATACGTTTTGACCAGAGATCTCCGATTTGAAATTTTGAAAATTCGTTGACTTTATGAGGCTTGCATTGATAAAGAACCGAGGAAAGGATAAATTGAGAAATATCATCAGACTTAGAAGGTACATATTCCCGTTTATCCCGTCTTGCCATACGGATGCTGTTTTCGCATTCCTGCTTTGTTTCGCCGCAGGAAACGAGAAAAACAGCTTTGCCGCCGTCGCAATTGCAGGCTCTTACAAGGCAAAGGGGATCTATACATTCCAATGTTTCATTATCTGTTTCAACAGAACCGTAATCCAAAAGAGAATTTAACGAGCTTGCAGGAATAGTCTCTCTGCTTGTAGCGAAATCAAATTCCATATCCTTATCTCTGGGAGCCACAGCAACGGTAAAAACATGGCTTCCGTCAAGACTGCTTCTTCGGTGAAAATAAAGTATACGCTTTGTTCTGTCATATTCACTTTCAACAAAGAGACGGGAAAAGGATATATGAGAAAGAAATTTCTTTTTAGTCTCCAAAACAGGTTCAAAAGCAAAGGTTATATCATATTTTTTTAATGCTTCGGCACGGGTATTTATAATAAAACAGTTTGAAGCTTTTGAAAAGCTGTATTTTACACGACCCGAAAAATCCTTCCCTGAAAATATATGGGCGGCATTGCCGTTACCCTGTTCAAAGCCAAAATTGCCGTCGCTTCCGCAAAGAGGAACACAGCTATAATTGCGTTTTTCCTTGGAAAATATCACAATAGGAGAAAAGCGCATAACTCTTTGATCAAATTCGGTATTTGATATCATACGGTTTCCGTTGGAAAGAGCAATATGACCGCTTGAAGAAATTAAGGCAGACATATCCCCTCTTGAAAGTAATTTAACCGAAGGAGAAGCAAGAGAAGCTTTGGTGGTTTCTCCACGCAATGACGGCATATTATTTTTATTATTTCCGTATTCCTCATCGTCATCCTCAAAGGTATGGGCATCTATGGGAATCTTTTCCTGCAAAAGCTCCCTTGCTGCAGACATTTTAGGGTCAGACATAAATCGCTTTACAAAGGAATTGCCGTTGATGGCATTCATGCAGGCAATTATGCTCATTCCCACATGATGCGCCATATAGCTTTTTACGCATATACCGCCCGAATCTCCGTTTAGGTCAATTGCTTCATAAAGACCGTATTTTCCGTACATACCGAGATTTTCCAATGCATTCAAATTTCTTATGGCAGGCGAGCCTAAAACACACAAAGAAAGATAGGTTGAATAGGGCGAAATGATTTTTTCATCAGGCGAAACTCTGCGTAATGCCAAGGATTGAAGTCCGTTTGCCTTATATTGATAATTCATTTCGCTGTCAAAGGAATAGAATCCGCTTTCGCTGACACCCCAAATATTATTTTCATAACGTTGCATCATTAATGAAAACGCAACACTTTCAAACATAAAGGAATTTTTGTAAAGAGGAAGGAAAAGATGGGGCATCAAATATTCAAAGGCAGTTCCCGACCAACTCTTCATTCCGATATAGCCGAATTTGTGTGTCAATGTTCTGCCCAAGCTACTCCAATGCTTTTTTGATACCAACGAGTAAGCCACGGCAAAATATCCCGTCATTCTCGCTTCGCTCATCAAAAGGTCATAGCAATTGCTTTTTTCCTTTTCAACATTTTCTCTTATACCTATTTTAAATAATTCCCGACGTGAATCATAAAAGCAGTTTAAATCAGAATTATTTATAAGCTCAACACATTTTTGGTGAATAGCTTCCAATTTCGGTTCTTCGCTGTAATATTCCTTCAAACCCTCTTTCAAAACAACCAACATTACGATAAAATTACCGCAATCCACAGAAGAAATATACCTTTCGCCTATCACTGAAAGATTTTCAAGTTCATACCAATTATAAAGATTGCCTTTATATTTCTCCATTTTTTCAATGGCTGCAAAGGTTTTTTCAAGACGGTTATAAAGCCATGAAGAAGTTATTTTATTTAAATCTCTTGCGGCAAGAAGAGAAACAAGATAAAAGCCGATATTTGTAGGCGAAGTTCTCATTGCCACCCCTGAAACAGGAGAAAATTGAATATTATCGGGAGGAAGATGATTTGTTTTTTCGTTTACGTTATCCAAATAAAAATCCACCATATCCGAAGCATGAACAGAAAGCATTTTCTTCTGTTTTTCATTCAAACGCGAGATGGACTCCATTGAATCATCGAGCTTTCGGGACATTACCGAAGAAACCAAAGGATAAACAAAATATAAAAGTCCTGCAATACGCACAAAAGGAGGTTTGGCAAAAATCAAGATTCCCAATCCCAAAACAGCGCTTATTATGCTGTCAAGTACAAATTTGCCCAGAGAGGATGACAGTTTTTCAGCCGCGGCGGCTGTTGTCCATTCCAATGTCTTTCTTCTTGTTATCATTCTTACAGAGGACAAGAAAAATGCATGAAGTGTCAAAACCGCCTTTCGGCAGGCAGAGGAAAGCTCAAAAAACAATCGGACAAGGGTTTGGGTAACCATAGAATAGGCTTTTGAGAAAAATCTGACGGCGCCAAAAGGAACACCCGAAAAAACAAAACGTATCAGAGAAAATATGACAGGAAACAGAAATTCAGAATATGCAAGAAGGAAAATCCAAAAACCGCTTGTTTCCTTTATAAAACAGCTAATCAGTATTACAGCAAGAGAGAAAATAGATGAAGAATGGCGCAATACCGTTCCTAAAAGTCTTAATTTCGAAAAGCGGCTTAATAGGTTTGACCTCAAAAACCAAAGATTTTGAAAATCTCCTCTTATCCAACGGTGAAGTCTGCGGAAATAGGAAACAGTATTTGAGGGTGTTGAATCGGTTAGCAAAATATCCGAAACACAGAGAGTACGAAGAATGCTTCCCTCAATAACATCATGGCTCAGAACCAACCCCTCAGGAAGCTTATCGCACACAAGATCATAAAAAAGCTCTACATTAATTAATCCTTTTCCGCAGAAGTTACCCGAACCAAAAAGTGATTGTGAACGCTGAAAGAAGGCATTGGCATAAGGGTCAGTACCACCTGAACCCGAAATCAATCGGGAAAATCCGCTTGAATATGCGCTTTCCAATTCTGTGCGAACTATGGGCTGGATAATTCCATAACCCGAAACAACTCTTCCCTTTTTTACCCTTGGACGGTTTGCAGGATGAAGAGCAACCGAAAGAAGCTCCTTGACGCTTTCAACCGAAAGGTTGGTATCGGAATCGAGAGTGAGAATATATTTTATTTCTCTTATAAAGTCTCCGCCGTAATATTCAGTTTTATTGCCCTTTACAATATGGGTAACAAGCTCGCAAACAGCACCTCTTTTACGTTCCCAGCCTCCGAATTTTTCTTCACTTTTATTTTTTGATCTTTCTCTGAAAAAAAGGCAAAAGCAATCTCCGTGAATTTGATTTAATTTATCGATTTGTTCTCTTGCGTTTTGAATTATTGTCTTATCCTCAAGATGAAATTGAGTTTTGGAATCCGGAAGGTCTGCAAGAAGGCAAAAATATATATTCTTATGGGGATTCATATAGCGAAATCGGGAAAGAGACTCAAAAAGTTTTTCATCGCCTTTGCCGCCGTTCATCAATGCAGCTACGGTAACCAGCGTTTTGCCCTCATCGGGAATCTTATTCAGCTTTAAGCGAGGGGCAAAATAGGGTTTGGCTTTCAAAGAAACCAATTGGTCGGATATCGAAACGGCGGTTAAACCATAGGGAATTAAAAGTAAAAAAGTCATCCAACCCAATTTTACTGCGCTCAAAAGGGTCAACAGAAATAACACAGCGGAAAATATGCTGAACCACAATATTGCATAACTCTTTTTTGGTTGAAAAAGAATATCTCCCAAAGGGCGCGAAACCCTTTTTGCTTCCTTTATAAGAATTTTCAAAGCATTGGGTTCGCTTAAATTATGCCTCTTAGCATAATCGGCAATTTCACGGCGATAGCTTGCTTTGGTTGTATCATCAAAGGAGTAATATCCTTCTTCAAAGTTGGCAAGCTCTTCTTCGCATTGCCACACCAACGGCAGTATATCATCAAAATCGGGATCCGAAAGGTTTTGAAGAAGCTTTACCGAATTTGCCAGCATAGCCTTTTCCGAAGGATTATTCAGAACAGATGCGATCTTATTTATAGCACAAACCGAAAGGAGGGTTCTAATGGCAGAAAGTTCAGTCAAATTCAAAGCATCCTGTTTACCCGAAAGAAGCTTTACCAATCCTTTTTTTGTTGGAGTGTAATCACATTTTTGGCAATGCTTCTCCAAAATTTCATACATTTTTCTGCATTTCAGCCCATTTTTATCTTTTAAGGAATTAATATAATGCTTATGGATCAAATAATAATTATCTGTTATCCATTTTGAAACATTAGTCTGTTTTCTCCATTCGGATATTATGGAAAAGGAGCGTTTTAATCTTCTGCTTAACACCGCAATAACCCCACAATTGTGATTTTATGCTATTATCGGCAAATTTTAGTTTTTTATGCAGAATAGTAATAACTCTAAAACGGCATAATAAAAAATAAAAAGGACTGTTTTATGAAAATAAACGAAAAAGAGGATATTCCTCAAGAGGAATGCAGAGATAATCAGGAAGCCGAGCTTCGTCCGAACGGAAATGTAACTACCTATGCAAACGGCATCTGTATTCACTCAATGGTTATTGCAGGACAGATAGAAGGGCATTTCGCCGCAAATCCCCAAAGCAAATCTACAAAATATGAGCAATGCATCCCTACCCTTGTGGCAGTTGAAGAAAACGACGAAATCGACGGTCTTTTGTTGCTTTTAAACACCATCGGAGGAGACATTGAAGCAGGGTTGGCTATTGCAGAGCTTATTGCAGGGATGACAAAGCCCACAGTTTCAATAGTTTTGGGCGGTGGACATTCCATCGGCGTGCCTTTGGCGGTTTCGGCAAAAAAATCCTTTATTGTGCCCAGCGCAACAATGACATTGCATCCTGTGAGATTAAACGGTCTTGTTATAGGCGTTCCCCAAACATTCCAAAATCTTACCAAAATGCAGGACAGAATAATCGATTTTATCGTAAGAAATTCGAAAGCAAACGGCGATATGATAAGAAAGCTTATGACCGCAACAGACGATATGACAACAGACATAGGAACGGTCATTGACGGGTATCAAGCGGTTGATTACGGCATAATCGATAATGTCGGCGGATTGGGTGAAGCCGTAAAAATATTAAAAGAAATGATAAGAGAGCATAAAAAACAGTAGACTTTTATATTTTTATGTGGTAGAATCAAGTACGAGCAAAAAAGGAGATTAATTATTATGAGCGAAATTATTTTGAATGAAAACAATTTTGACGATGAAGTTTTAAAATCGGATGTTCCCGTTCTTGTTGACTTTTGGGCAAGCTGGTGCGGTCCCTGCAAAATGCTTTCGCCCATCATTTCCCAGCTTGCGGATGAATATGCAGGAAAGGTTAAGGTCTGCAAGGTTAATGTTGATGAACAGCCTATGCTGGCTAACCGTTACCAAATTCAAAGCATTCCTACAATGTATTTCTTTAAAAACGGCAAAATCGTGGATAAATCCATCGGATTTAAACCTAAAAATGCTATTATTGCAATAATTGAGAAATAAATATACAACAAAAAACAGGCTCGGTGGAGCCTGTTTTTATTATGAGTTAAACGTTATGAACTCTTGTTACCTGAGGACAATCCAATTTGGGAGCGCGGTAAACGGGAGCCGCCCAACGAACCGCATTGCGGATAATTGTCTGAACATTGGGGTCAAAGAATGTGGGGAAGGTTTCATGACCGGGCTGGAAATAGAAAATCTTGCCCTTTTCGCGGTGGAATGTTACACCCGAACGGAAAACCTCGCCGCCTTCATACCAGCCCATGAAAACTATTTCATCGGGTTCAGGAATACCGAAAGGCTCGCCATAAGTCTCAACATGAGGAAGCTCGAAATATCTGCCGATGCCCTGAGCGATAGGATGCGCAGGATTGATAGTCCAGATTCTTTCCATATCGCCGTCTTCACGCCATGTAAGGTTACAGCTTGTACCCATAAGAGCCTTGAAGGGCTTGGAATGGTGAGCAGAATGAAGAGCGATAAAGCCCATACCCATCAAAACATTATCTCTGATTCTTGCAACGATCTCATCGGGAACCTCATGATGCTTCAAATGTCCCCACCAGATAAGAACATCTGTATCCTTCAAAACCTCTTCGGTAAGACCGCATTCCTCATCGTAAAGTGTTGCTGTTCTTACAGAAATATCATCGCACTTAAGAAAATCTGCGATTGCGTTATGAATACCGTTGGGGTAAACTGCGGCAACCTTTTCTTCGGTCTTTTCGTGGAAATATTCATTCCATACAGTAACTTTGATCATTTTAAATTCTCCTAAATTATTTTATTTACATCGGTATGACAACCGACAAAGTTCAAAGCTTAACGCGGACGATTCCGCTGTTTTCACCCACCAACCCCTTAAGGTGGTTCTTCAATTCCTCTTCATCGAAAAATTTTGCTCTGACAACAAGGGTGTCTCCTGCGTAAAGCCGTTTTTCGCCGTCATTATCCATATCCTCATTTTTAGCATCGAAACGTTTTATACTGAGAACAACTGTTGAATGAGGCCACATAACATCTCTTACCGTTTTACCCACAACAAATGCATTTTCGGTAACCTTCATGGTGAAATGAGCGATCTCGGGTTGCTTGCCTTGGTTCTGGGCGTGTTCCATATTTTCAAGAGCAATGTCATAGAAAGGCTTTTGACTGAAGATCTCGGTTATTGAGTTAACGGTGAAAATTACTACCGCAACAAAAAGGATATTCGTAAACTGACCTGTTAATTCCAAAAACAGAACGCAAGCTGTTAACGGTGCGCGCAAAGTACCGCCAATGAAGGCGCACATACCCAGCATTACGGTTATTCCCATTAATTCAGAGGGCATTCCCAAAGCTATCATTACCTTTCCTGCCAAAGCCGCTGACAAAGCACCAATGGCAAGAGTGGGAATAAATATACCGCCTGTTGCACCGCTGTCTGTTATAAACAGCATCATCAAATGACGGAGGATAATTAAGCCCAAAAGGTAAACAACAGACTTGGAATGCTCAAAAACCTCGTGAATAACATCATGACCGCTATAAATGCTTTCCGAAAAGAAAAAGCCTAAAATTCCTGTTATTACAAAGACAATGATAAGCTTTACCAACGGAGTCAAAACCTTTGAAAAACGTTTGGAAAGCTTTCCGAAAACAGCAATGGATTTATCAAAGATCCCTACTGCGAAGGAGATCAATAATCCCAAAAGAAGCAGATATCCTATGTGAGTCAGCTCAAAGCTCGGCAAAGCATGAATATCAAAAAGCTTGGTACTGATATCAAAAGCCGAGCAGAGAAGATGATTAACATAGGTTGCAGAAACAACAGAAACCGAAACGTTAATAACCAGCATTGGGGTAAAGCGCTTATGTATCTCCTCAAGGGCAAACAAAATGCCCGAAAGAGGACTTCCCGTTGCAACGGCAAAGCCTGCGCCTGCGCCTCCTGTCATTACATATCGGTTCCAGGAAGCCTTGTTTTTGGAAACATTTCCGCACATAGCACCCACAGAGGTACCCATCAAAACAGCAGGACCCTCGCTTCCCACGGGAACACCGCAGAAAAAGCTGATGACGCTTCCGAAAAATGTTCCCAAAAGGGTTTTAAGCCAACGGAACGAAAGGACACCGCGCAACACTCCCTCGCTTCGGGGAATACCGCCGCCCTTACATTCGGGAACCTTTTTATGAAGAAAATACATTAAAACGGCAAATCCTATCAGCACAGCAAAAACCAAAGCTATATAAACAGGGTTGCCTTTAGCAAGGTCATAGAAATAAACAGAATAATGCTCTGCCTTTTTTGCGGCAAGCTTGAAAAGGAAAATCAAAGCTCCTGTAAGAGAACCGCAAACGATTCCGAAAACGATGCAGGGCACAAGATGGGCAAGATATTCCTTATACTTAAAACGTTTCAAAACATACCTCGGGGATTCTTTGAAAATTGTATTTTACATACAGCCTCATTATATACCTTTAAATTCCATTTGTCGAGGATTTTATAAAAAAATAAGCGGTATTTTTTCATAAACCGCTTATTTTTTGTTCAAATTCAGTTTTTCTTATTTCTCATACTTATGATTTAGCCGTTTTCATCAACAACAGCTTCGCTTCCGTATATATTGGTATTGGCGGAAGAACCAAAGGAGGGTGTATAAACTATCAGATCATTTTACCCTCTGCCGCGGTTATAGCCTATGGCAAAAACCGTTTTTACCTCAGCCAAAGCAGAAAGAGGTATCAAAAACACAAGAATAAGTAATGACAGGAAAAAGCTTATTGTTATTATAATTTGCCGTTCTCCTTTAAAAATTCATTTTCTTAATTCTACAATAGATAACAAAAATTGCAATAGCTGTTTTTAATCGTTGACAACCAAAGGAAAATCAAGTATAATCACATATAATACATTTTGAAAGGAAATTATCAAAATGAAAAAGCTTACTTCTTTTGTTTTAGCGGTCCTTATGGTCGCTCTCTGCGCTTTCTCTCTTGCTGCCTGCTCCGAAAAAAGCAATAACAAATTCGGTGTTCAGGCAGGCACAACAGGCTTCTGCTTCTTGTCCGGTGACGAGGAATGGGGCTTTACCGGCTTCTCCAATCTTGATGTTCGTTCTTATGACAACGCAGGTCAGGCTGTTGCCGATATGAAAAACGGTAACATCAGCTATGTTGTTATCGATGCTGAGGTTGCGCGCAACCTTGTTGCCGCAAACGAAGGCATCAAAATGATCGACATTGCGCTCACTACCGAAGCATACGGTATCGCAGTTGACAAGAACCAAGCAGACCTTCTTGCAAGCATCAACACCATTCTTTCCGAAAAGAAGGATGATATCGACGCTATCTTCAAGAAATACGAAAACGTTGATGACAACAATGCCGCTAACTGGAACGGTACAACCATTCCCGCAGGCACTTATGACGAATCCAAGGATCAGCTCGTTGTTGCTACCAACGCCGCTTTCGCTCCTTTTGAATTTACCGCAGGCGATAAATTCGCAGGTATCGATATGGAAATCGGTCAGCTTATTGCTGATACCCTCGGCAAGGAATTGGTTATCGTAAACATGGATTTCGAAGCTGTTACCGGCGCTATCGGCAACAACGGCATCGACATTGCTATTACAGGTATGACCATTAATGACACCCGTAAGAAGGTTGTTAACTTCTCTGAACCCTATTACACCGACGCATACCAGGTTGTTATCTGCATGGAAGAAAACACAATTTTCGACGAATGCAAGACCACCGAAGATATGCTTAATGTTATAAAGGGCATCGGCGCATAAAATGAGTATTAAATGGCAGGTATTCTATGATAAATTCATAACCAAGGAAGCCTGGCGTACTGTTGTCGACGGTTTATGGACCACCGTTGAAATCGCAGTTTTAGGTCTTATAATCGGTATTATTATCGGTACTGTTATTGCAATGATCAAAATGATACCTAAATATAAGACTGCTCCGAAAGTCCTATCTGCTGTTTGTGACATATATGTGGGGTTCTTTCGAGGAACCCCTATTATATCTCAGCTTCTTATAGGATATTATGTTCTCATGCCTGCTTTGGGCATTAATATGAACAATGTCACCGTTGCAATCATGGTTTTCGGCATGAACAGCGGCGCATATATATCGGAGATAATGCGAAGCGGTATTCAATCGGTTGACCAAGGTCAGCTTGAAGCGGCAAGAGCATTAGGCTTGGGATATTGGACATCCATGCTTAAGGTTGTTATCCCTCAGGGTGTAAAAAACATCCTGCCTACATTAGGTAATGAATTTATCGCATTAATTAAGGAAACCTCGGTTGTTTCCATGATCGCAGTTATGGATCTGACCAAAGCATTCCGTCAGATCGGTGACTCTTCCTATGAATACATAATTCCCTATACCTTCCTTGCGGCAGTATATTTGGTTATTGTATTTATTATTTCCCGATTTGTAAAACTGCTGGAAAGGAGGCTTGCAAGGGTTGATAGAAGTCGTTAATCTTAAAAAATCCTTTGGTGAAAACAACGTTTTAAACGGTATCACCGAAACAATCAAGGAAGGCGAAATCGTTGCGGTTATCGGGCCTTCGGGCAGCGGTAAAAGTACATTTCTGCGTTGCCTCAACTGTTTGGAAGACCCTACAAGCGGCTCCATAATTTTCGAAGGCAAGGATTTGGCTGACAGAAAGGTTGACATCAATCTAAGCCGCCGTCATATCGGAATGGTTTTCCAGCAATTTAATTTGTTTAACAACAAAAGTGTTTTGGAAAATATATGTATGGCTCCCGTACATATTGCAAATTCCGACCTTCGCAAAGCCAAGCTGAAAAACCGTTTCGGCAAAAAAGAAGAAGAAGCAGTTGAAATAACCACGAATAAAAGCCAAATCAAAAAGGATGCCGAAGAAAAAGCAATGAGTCTTTTGAAAAGGATAGGATTAGAGGACAAGGCGAATGCCTATCCCTCTACCCTCTCGGGTGGACAGAAGCAAAGAATTGCAATTGTACGTGCGTTGGCTATGAATCCCAAGGTAATGCTTTTTGATGAGCCTACCAGCGCATTAGACCCCGAAATGGTCGGCGAGGTTCTGGATCTGATAAAATTGGTTGCCGAGGAAGGCATGACCATGGTTATCGTTACTCATGAAATGGGCTTTGCAAAAGAGGTTGCCTCCCGTGTGTTCTTCATGGACGAGGGCATCATCCTTGAACAAGGAACTCCCGACGAGATTTTTAATCATCCCAAGCATCAGCGCTTGAAGGATTTTCTTTCCAAAGTTATATAAAAATAATCGGATGTGATATTGACAGTCACATCCGATTTTTTGTTTAATTATTATAAACTTTTAAGCCAACCTAATATTGTAAATCCGTCGGAAAATTCATAATTCAATATTCCCATTACAAAAATGGCGATGATTATTACAGGAAGAACATAGGTCATATAAGGCTTCATCCATTTTTGAATCTTTAAGCCCTTGCCCGAATTGGCTTCATTCATAAAATTATCAAATCCCCAGCCCTTTTTGCTTACACAGAAAAGCACATAGCAAAGTGAGCCTAAAGGAAGAAGACAATTGGACACGATAAAATCCTCAAGGTCAAGAATCGATGACCCCGAAGTAAAGGGCTTAAATTCCGACCAAAGGTTATAGCCCAAAGCGCAGGGAACCGAAAGGATAAGAATAACGATTCCGCATACAGCGCAGGTTTTCACACGCTTCCAGCCTGTCATTTCCTGAACGCAGGCAAGGATATTCTGGAACACAGCGATAATCGTGGACATAGCCGCGAAGAACATAAACAGGAAGAACAAGCTTCCCCACCATCTGCCACCTGCCATATTATTAAACACCTTCGCCATTGTTACAAACAGCAAGCTGGGACCCGAATCGGGGGTTACATCAAAGGTGAAGCAGGCGGGAAAAATTATCAAGCCCGCAACTATGGCAACAAAGGTATCGAGGAAAAGAATGTTGACAGATTCTCCCATAAGAGTTCTATCTTTTCCAAGATAACTGCCGAAAATCGCCATTGCGCCGATACCGAGGCTTAATGTAAAGAAGGATTGGTTCATCGCGCCGACGATTACATTACCGTTTATCTTGCTTAAATCGGGCTTTAAATAGAAGGTCAAGCCTTCCTTGGCTCCTTCAAGAGTGAAGCTGTTTATCGCAAGAACGAGCATAAGCGCCAAAAGGGCAAGCATCATATATTTTGTGACTCTCTCAACGCCGTTTTGCAAACCGAATGACAGAATCAAAAATCCCAAAGCTACAACGATAGCCATAAACCCAACTGTCACAGGCGCAGAAGCCAGCATGGTATCAAAAAGCTTTACAGATGCCTCATCGGTTATTTCTGTCATATCACCTTTTAAAAAGCTGACAAAATAATATAATATCCAACCCGTAACCGAAGTGTAAAACATCATCAAAAGCAGATTTCCCGCTAACGCGGCATATCCTTGATAATGCCATTTTTGCTTAGGCTTCTGTAATTTTTGATATAATCTCACAGGACTTCTTTGGCTGGCTCTTCCCAAAGAAAATTCCATCACCATAACAGGCAATCCCAAAACAAAAAGAAAAAGCAGATAAACCAAAACAAAGGCGCCGCCTCCGTATTCACCAACCATCCAAGGAAATTTCCAAACATTTCCTACCCCGATGGCACAGCCTGCACTAAGCAAGATAAAGCCAAGTCGGCTTCCTAAACGTTCTCTTTCCATAAAGAACTCCTTATTACAAAACTAACGGTTATTGTATCAAAAATCCCTTGTTTCGTCAAGGGTGATTAAGTTTAATTCAATCTCTTTTTATATCCCGTTGTATTTGTGGAAAAGCCAAAGCTTTCATAAAAACCGCAGGCATCAATACGATTTTTTTCAGTTACCAAAATCATTTGCGTGCATCCGCGCTCTTTCGCTCTCTCTTCTAAATATTCTAATAATCTTGTTCCAACACCTTGTTGACGATACCTTCTATCTACTATCATCTTTTCTATGACTAAAAACGGACGGCATTCACCGTATAGCTCTCTGCATACGATGCCCATTACAGAACCAACTATATTACCGTTATTCTCACAAACAAGAATAATGTGATTGTTTTCGGTTTTTATGACCTGCAACTGACTTTTCATTTTTTCAACATCGGAATTGTCACCCCAAAACTGATAGTATAATTCCGCAAGTTGAACCAAATCCGTTTCATTGAGTTCTCTTATATTCATATATTAACTTACCTCTAAATTCTTCAAAACATCAATTAGTTCATTCCAATCCTTGATATGAAGATATTCGCCTTGAGGAGGTCCCTCGAATTCATAATCCCGAAAATTATCATACCAAACAGGATACATACCAACCTGAACCGCACCGTTGATATCCGCAACCGGATTATCTCCGCAATACCAAATCTCGTCTGCGTTCAATCCCGACTTTTGCAATGCAATTTCAAATAGAACAGAATTGGGCTTTCGCAAAAAGTAATCGCTTGATGTCATTACAAATTCAAATTTATTGTTGGGCAATAATCTATCAAATCTTTTTTGAAGAGCCTCGCCTGACCACAAAAGATTGCTTATAACGGCGGACTTAATATTATTCCTATTCAAATAATCAAGCAAAGTATCTGCATTTGGCATCACATCACCTGATGAAGCCGCATCCCAAAAAACAGTTTCCATTTCAAGTGGAGTGAGAGAAAATTCCATTCCCAAATACTCATATACAGTACGGTTAGCTATTTGTGCAGAAACATCATAACCAATATTTCTGACATTTTGAACATGAGTATTAAAGATAAGCTTTGTTGCTTTCTTTATATCATCGATTGTGCAATTATTTGGATTTTTCGTTACATATTTCAAAAGTTCACGGTTTCCATTTTCAGAATTCCAATTTGGCTCACAAAGGAGCGTCAATCCGTAATCAAAAATTATCATCTTGGGAGCTTTCATATTCACACCTCCGTCATTAAAGTTTAATATACCACAAAATTCCTTTAAATGCAACAATCCATAGTGTTCGACAAATTATGCACCAAAACGGCATCAAAAAATATAATGATACTGAGGAGGTGCGTCATGGATGATTTTGTCATAATGGCTTTAGCGGCAACCTTGGGAACATGGTTTATAACCGCGTTGGGCGCTGCTACTGTTATATTTTTCAAATCACCAAATCTGAAATGGCTTAATATAATGCTGGGATTCGCTTCGGGCGTTATGATTGCGGCAAGCTTTTGGTCGTTGCTCCAGCCTGCGATCGAGCGCGCAGAGGCTGAATCCTCTTTACCTGCATATCTTGTGGCTACCATTGGATTTTTGCTTGGGGCTGCATTTATGTGGCTATCCGACAAAGCTGTGGCGTTTTCAAGAAAAAAGGCAGATATTGCCCAAGAAAAAAGCAACCAACAGCTACACCGCATCATAATGCTGATACTTTCTATCACCCTTCATAACATACCCGAGGGGTTGGCTGTTGGAGTTGCGTTCGGCGTATTAAAGGAAAACGGTTGTACCACCGAAAGCCTTATGGGAGCTGTTTCGGTTGCTGTGGGTATCGGATTACAGAATTTTCCCGAGGGTGCGGCGGTTTCGGTTCCTTTAAGACGAGAGGGCTATTCCAGAAAAAAGAGCTTCTTTTTGGGGCAGGCATCGGGTATGGTAGAGCCTATTGCAGGGGTCTTGGGCGCATTGCTGGTGGTTTATGTAGAAGCTATCCTGCCTTATGCCCTTTCCTTTGCGGCGGGAGCTATGATTCTTGTTGCCGTTCATGAATTGATTCCCGAATGCCAAAGAAACCAAGCTTCTCAACCATATTCTTCAACAATGGGTATCGTCCTCGGCTTCGCCGTAATGATGCTTTTGGATGTTATGCTGGGGTAAATATAAAAAGCACCGAACGGTGCTTTTTGTTATTGGAAAAGAGTGCGAAGCGGTGCGCAAGGGGAGGCAAAAACGCGAAAAGGTGCGTATTATGAACGATTTATTATTCACACGATATATTTCCTTCTTCATTGTAACATATCCGTCTCTCTATGCAAAAATAACAGTTTCCGGGACAATAATTTGTTATTTTGATATTCAAGCACTTACCATATATCCCTGCGCATTGGTTATTCACCATAAGCTTTTCCCCACACAAATTTGAATTTACACCGCCAAATAAAAGAACTCTGTTATGGTTTCGGGAGATTCCTTCATTCCATTATCAATCCACCATCTGATCGTTTCAACAAAAGTGGATGCTATATGGTTTATCCAAAAACTATCCGGCAATTTCTCGCTTTTTCTCGGTTCAAACAACGGCAGTTGATTAACTACCAATCTTTGGAGATTGCTTTTGAAATACCGCAAAAATAGCTCGTTATTCTGACAGGACAGTAATTCCAGAATGTTATTGTCATTTTTCTGCAAATGCTGAAAAAGATGCAAAAATACAGAATTGGGCGCTTCGCAATCAAAAATATGCCTATGCCCGGTTTGTTCGTTGTTCGTCCCATCAAAAATGTGACAGAATAGCTCTTCGCAAAGTTCTTTCAAAAGAAAGTCTTTTGTTTCAAAATGTGAATAGAAGGTTGCTCTGCCCACATCTGCTTGGTCGATTATCTCACCTACAGTAATTTGTCCGAAATCCTTTTTAGATAACAATTCAATAAAGGCAGAAAAAATTGCCTCTCGTGTTTTTCTTTGGCGCCTATCCATAATTCTCTCCATACAGTTTTGTGAAATTGTTCAGTATCATACATATTTCTAAATCTGCATATTGTTTTTCTCTATTTTATACCGTATAACGTTGAACAATAAGTTCGGTACAGAACTCATTGTATCACAAAAACAACTTATGTCAATAGGAGGACTTTATGAAAACAGAAAAGAACATCTTAATAGCGTTTGTTTTGAATTTGGCATTTTCAATTTTTGAATTTATCGGCGGTATCTTTACAGGCAGCGTGGCTATTGTTTCTGATGCCGTACACGATATTGGCGATGCCGCCAGCATTGGCATATCGTATTTTCTCGAAAAAAAGAGTAAAAGGCAACCTGATGAAAAATACACCTACGGATATGCAAGATATTCAGTCATCGGCAGTGTAATCACAACCTTGATACTTCTGTTTGGTTCTGTTATGGTAATTTACAATGCCGTCAACCGAATCATCAATCCCACAGATATCAATTATAATGGCATGATTGTATTTGCGATAATCGGTGTTTGCGTGAATTTCGGTGCGGCATTTTTCACTCGCGATGGCGGTTCGCTGAACCAGAAAGCTGTCAATCTTCATATGCTTGAAGATGTACTTGGTTGGGCGGTTGTATTGATCGGTGCTATTGTAATGCGATTTACTGACTTTGCGCTCATTGATCCGATCATGTCCATTGGTGTGGCAGTATTCATCCTTGTAAATGCTATCAAGAATTTGAAAGAAGTAATCGATCTGTTCCTTGAGAAAACGCCTTGCGGCATCGATGTTAAGGAAATCAAAGAACATATTAGCGAAATTGAGGGTGTCCTTGATGTTCACCACATCCACATTTGGAGTATAGATGGCCAGACCAACTTCGCTACTATGCACATTGTAACAAATTCCGATTCTCACCAAATTAAAGAAAAAATTCGTAAGGAATTGCACGAACACGGCATTGGTCATGCAACACTTGAACTTGAAGCAGAAAGCGAGCATTGCCATGAGGAACATTGCCATATAGAATTTAAAGCAGGTTCTTCCGGACATCACCACCATCATCACTAAAAGTAGATTTTGGTTGGAGTTACATGATTCGCCTGTCTGCGGACGGAGCTGTGACACGGTCTGACGTGCCACCGGCACGTCATTCAGCACGCGCCCTTCGAATCCTTTCAAATTCAAAAACAAAAAGGGGCCGTTTTTTGGAGCCCCTTTTTCCATGGTCGGAGTGACAGGATTCGAACCTGCGACTTCGTCGTCCCGAACGACGCGCTCTACCAAACTGAGCCACACCCCGAAAATATTAACTTACTATTACAAATGCCAAATTTGACACGCTCATCCTGTTGCGACTATGGCTCTGTCTTTGCTCGTTTTACCTTAACTCGCTCGCCAATCGCCAAGTTGCTGCCACTCAGAACAGCTCACTACATCCGCCCCCGGCGGCGTTCGCTGTTCTTCCCCAAGCTGATCCACACCCCGTTTTAGATTTAAAACAGCGTTGTCAATTATAACACAACGAAAAATAATTGTCAACCTCAGGTAAATCAAATTATATTTTTATTTCCTTTGACTATCCAAATATGATTGAAGAATTATCTGGGCAGAAAGAGCATCGATTACCTGACGGCGTTTTTTACCGTTAAAATCGGTTATATTAAGATAGGTATATGCTTGAACAGTAGAAAGACGTTCGTCCACAAAAACGATTTCCAAATTTGTTTCCTTGGAAAGCATTTCGGCAAAGGCTTTAGTTTTTTCAACACGGAAGGACTCGCTCCCATCCATATTTTTAGGCAAGCCCAAAACGATTTTTTTGCCGTTTAATTCATTAATTTTTGCAACTGTTTTTTTGCAGGCATCCCGCATTCCCGTTACATTAATGGTGCAATCTGCAGAGGCAAGAAATTCGGTTTCGTCGCTGACAGCGATACCCACTCTTGCATCGCCGTAATCTATTCCTATAATTCTCATAACAAATTTCCTTTTTTAAAAACATCCTTTTAAATAATATCTTATTTTCCACATTTTGTCAACCTTACAGAGGGATAAAGCAAAAGCCAAGGGTTATAATATGATTGAACGAAATAAGTTCGTTCGGACAGGAGTTAAGCTTATGGGAAAACGAAGAAACAACAGATTTCCCCAAAGCATCAACGGAGTTGACGGTTTTTTCTACCCTAACCGTTATATGCATCCTATAACAGACCCAAATTCATTTAACGGAACGAGATATTTCAACGCAAAGCCGGGTTATGACAACGGAAGCGATATGTACTCGCCCACAGATACTTGGGGCAGTTACACGGGAGTACCTGCAGACGGTTCGGAAAGACCTATCCAAGATGCAGACGATCTATAAAATTAATTAATTTTCATTTTTTAGATCAGCTTTTCCAAACAAGGCAATGGGATAATTACAAAATGGTTTTTTGTTGTATCCCCGTTAGTTACCTTCAAAAACAAGGACATCTCATTTTTGAGCATGTCCTGTTTTTGTTTTTAGGAATTTTTTGTAAATAACTTTGTTTTCATATTGCGTTATTTTTGAAAATCGGTTATAATAATTTTGATTTTGCTAAGAAAGGAATACATTATGAAAAGATGGATCATTTGGTTGTTGGTCTGCATGATGCTTTTGACTGCTTGTGCAACCGAACAGCCCGCAACCTCCGACCACTCTCAAGTGGAAGAAACCGGACCCAAATATACTCTTGTCAGCGTAGGCAAGCCCTATACTGCCAACGGTTTTTCCGATAATGACAACTACAAAGACCTTTTCGGTCAACAGCTTACCGACGGTCAGATAACTCCCGATATAGGTGTTCACTACACCGACACCAGAATGGTAGGTTTCGTAGACCAATCTACCATTCAAATAGACCTTGGCGAAGCAATGCCTATTACAGCCTTGGCTGTTCGTTCTCTTGATATGACAAAGGACGGCGTTGGTCTTGCAAACTCGGTTCGTTTTGAAGTTTCCGAGGACGGCACCAAATTCCAAATTATTCAGGTCTGCAAATTTGAGCTTACAGGCGAAAAAACCGTAAGTACATGTAAATATGACCTTGTTGCAGACGGCAAGGAAATCAAAAATTACAGATATGTACGCGCTACCGTTACAGGCAGAGGCGGATATTGGTTCTATTTCCTTGATGAGGTTCAGGTTTTCGCAGATGTTCCCGAAACCGAAAAGCCCTTGTTCGCACAGTTGGCTTATGAAAACGAAAATATCGACAGACAGGCATGGAAAGAGCTTTCTTCCGAAAATCTCGCTTCACCTGTTGATATTGTTAACATTGCTGACGGTCAGAAATACACATTTAACAACTGTAGCTTTGATGAACGCGCTCCCGAAAATGCAACACTTCTTACAGACAGCATGAGAACCTCCCGTTTGTTTGGTGACAAGGACACGTGGGTAGGATTTAACGGAAACTCAAACGAAGCTCCTTCCATCTCCTTTAAATTAGGCAGACGTTCCAATCTTTATTCCTTTAAGGTTCATGCATTGGGCGCTGGATTGGGTGTTAAATACCCCGAATATATCGACGTTTACGGTTCTGTAAACGGAAAAACCTATATTCTTTTGGGAAGAATGTATGCTCCTGCAGATTGCGACAACTATGCTTATTCACTTACCATGTTGGAATACATAAGCTGTAGCTATATTAAATTCGAATTCCCTAAAACCGATGAAGGCTATTATTGGGTCGAAGAAATTCAAATCTATACAGGCTATAACGAAAAGCAGAACGACGGTGTTTATCCCGACCTTTCCTTCCCCGAGGTTTCTTCTGATATTTATTGGGACGAAACCGATGCCGACATCAACACAGTACAAAACCTTCTTATAGATGCCGATCAGCAAATGGCAGCTATGTACTATGACGGTCTCGAAGAAAACGAATGGGCTACTAAATATCCCAAGCTTTCCGCATATGATTTCGAAGGCTTGCATGACGGCAAACTAGGAAAGAGTAACGATTGCTACAGCGGTGAATATTGGTATACCCGCGGTGTCTGCACAGATATTTTCTATGATATAGGTGCTATCAGCTCTATTCAAACACTTACTGTTAATGCTCTTGAATTAGGTGCCGCAGCTATTCAAAGACCTCAGAATGTAACAGTATTCCTTTCTAATGACGGCGATAATTGGTATAAGGTTGGCGCAGAAGCAAGAGCAGACGATTATAAGGCGAGCGCTGACGCTACACATGTAAAATACGAGTTTATTCTTGAAAAGCCTGTTGAAGCAAGATTTGTCCGCTTCCGTATTGAACGCGACAGATATTCTGCCACCTTCACATTCCTTGATGAACTTGAAGCTATCGGTACAAAGGCAATTTCTTCAGAAACAATTAAGCTTTCCGACCTTGGCATTGATTCTGTTATTTATTATACTCATCCCGAAAAAGCAGAATATGTCACCCTCGACAATTCTACAATGAACGCAAAAGACCTGGCTCTTATTGTAGGTAACACAGGAAGCGAAAATATGCTTCTTCCCTTTGTTGCTTACCTGGACGAAGAAGGCAATGTAAAGGACACATTTATGGACGGCTTCATTTATTGGGGTCCTGCTGTTCTTCCCTCCGGCGGTAAAATGTATTCCGAAAGTGTTAAACGTGACTGGGAATATATGATGGATATTACCTTTGACGGATGCAACGGTCTTGAAAAGCTGGAGGAAGTTGTCGGGCAGGTTAAAGAAACCCTTAATATGCCCGATTATACTGTTAAGGTTTATTTCTCCATGTTGACTATTATGGACAATATAACCGATTTCGGTACAGGCTCTTATATCGATGAAAGCGGCAACCTTGTTGTAAAGGAAGCTGTGACCTATACCGATGAGGAAGGCAACGAACTTGTTTATGACGGTGATTGCGACGGTGACGGTGTAAACGAAGATCTTACCACCTCTCAAGGCAGAATCAATGTATTCAATTGGTATATTGAATCTGTTAAAAAGGAATTTGAAGCAAGAGGATATAAGCACATTGTTCTTGACGGCTTTAACTGGTGTAACGAATCTGTTCAGTATGGCAGCGACGACTCTCACATTATGACTGAAGCAGGTCAATGTGTTGAAAACGCCGACAGCAACTTTATCTGGATTCCCTTCTATGAAGCAAACCGCTTCTATCTCGGTAACGAAATGAAATTTGATGCTGTTTGTATGCAGCCTAACTATGTATTCACAAACGATGCTCCTCTTTGGAGATTCTTCACATCTGCAGAAACAACAAAGACTCTTCGCATGAGCATCGAAATCGAGCATTCTTATCAATGTCTCGGTGACCCCGACTATGCCAGAAGCTATATGCTTTATCTCATGTACGGCGCAGAATACGGATATATGGACGGCATCCATATGTATTATCAGGATACCGAGAACTATGCTTTGATGGCATACAGCGATAATCCTCTCTGCCGTTTGCAGTATGATGCTACCTATCATTTCATCAAGGGTGATCTTGATATAACTCCCGATACAAAAGAAAAGGTCAGCGTTTCGGGCAGCGCAAGCACCATCATTACAGGCAACCTTAACCCCGATGATGCAATCGAATTTTACACTCTTGTAAAGCAACCTGAACACGGCTATGTTTCTCTTAACGCAGAAGGTCAATTCTGCTATTACCCCGAAAAGGGATATACAGGAACAGACACGTTTACCTATACCTACAACAAGCTTCTCGGAGAATCCGAAGAATGCACAGTTGAGATCAATATAGGCTGATTATATTATATCGAGGCTATCGCAAAATTCATTGCGATAGCCTTTTTATTATGGAATTAAATTGTTGCTAATTTGACAATTATGCATTATAATGTGTATATATCTTACAAGCATGGAGGTGTCCCATGAAACGATTAATTGCTTTAATAATATCTTTTATGATTTTGCTCTGCAGTTGTGCAGAAAACAGCAATACCACCACGACCAACGAAGAGAACAGTCAAAATGAATCATCTCAATCGGATTCCGAACGGATACCTAATGAGCCTATTGAAGAAATCAGGGATGTTGTTATATCTAAAGGCAAGCCCTATACTGTTTCAACAAAAGCGGCAGACGAATATTCGGACACTTATTTTTCCGAGCTTACAAACGGAGATTCGGCTGAGGATATATACAGCTACACAAACACTTCCCTTACCGGATATGCTACAAGAAGCTTGGATGTTGTTATTGATTTAGAAAAGGTTTATGATAATATTCACACATTCCAAGGAAGCTATTATCTTGATAATACCGCAGGAATAAGCTCTCGGTTGAAAATCAGTGTTGCATATTCAGAAAATAATATAGATTGGACAAATATCGGGCATCTTGAGGATCCCGCCACACCGAAACTTAAAACCGTTAACCTATCAAAGAAAAGCATAGAAACACCTATAACGGCAAGATATATAAAATTTACTGTTGTGGGAAATCTGTCTTGGATATTCCTTGAGGAATTATCGGTTATTGCATCTACCACAGAGAAAAGCCCACCAAGCTATGACCAATTGGTTGAAAGTGCATACAACACATTGGGAACAGTTGCTCTTCCCCAAAACGGAAATCCTATTGATAAATCCTTGTCAAAAATCTGTATATCTCAAGATGCCAAATACTCTACCGATGCGATTGCTATTTACAGATTCGGTGATTCCACCTGCAAAATGCTCACAGACGGAAAATCGGGCAGTATTTTTGAAGACCAAACCTGGGTTGGATACCAAGGTGGCAAGGATATTAAAATAAAAATCATTCTTGATGAAGTGTCGGATAACATTGCCTCTATTGAAGTGAACTGTTTATCAAAAGAGGATATGAACATTATTCTCCCTACCGCAATTTCATTTGCGGCAATTGATGAGAATGGCAATTGCCAAAATATCGGTATTGTTTATGGAAATCCCGATTCTCCCAAGGGCAAATGTACCTTCACCCTTTCACTTCCCAAAGCAATAAGCGCAAAATACATTGAAATCACAGTTCATACTGTTGATTCTGCAATTCATTTTCTAGATGAAATATCCGTTTATGCTTTTAGTGACAAAAATAATGATGATCTTCTTTATCCCGAGGTTATTATTGACAATGAAGTAACCGATTGGGAGAATCCATCAAATGAATATAAAAACCTGATATTAAATAAATCCTGTCAAATCAGTGTTGACGTAAATCCGCCAAAATCAACATTTGAGAATAATTCCGGGGTAACCGAACCCATGCTTACCGACGGAGAATTTTCTGCAAATTATAATATTCATAACGGCAAATTTTTTAAATTCAATGCATCGGAAAAACGAACGATAATTTTTGATTTGGAGCATTTATCTGCTGTAGATAAATTTACAGTAGGCTTCTGCCATATAGAAGACTGGTCGGTATTTGCGCCTGACAAAGTGAATGTCATAGTATCTGATGATGGAGAAAATTGGTATAAAATAGGAGTAATAACACCCAAAAGCACAACTATTACCGGAATTATGAGAGGCGAGCTTTTGCTCGAACAAAAAATCAAAGCCAGATATGTCGCGTTTTCTTTCAATATAACGATTTGGGCAGGCATTGATGAAATCCAAGTTTTCGGAACAGAAAATACTCATGATGCAATTCTGCCTGACAAAAACGATGCAGTTTATGCAACCCAAACCGTTAACAAAAGAAAGGAGCCTTCCTCCGATTTGTTGAACGGAGCAAAGGATCTTTGCCTCCTTTATCATTCCAATCGCTCAACCGGATATACCGTCGATAACCTTATTCCCTATCTGGCCTATGTTGATAAGGACAATGTTCCGAAGGATATTATGTTCGACAGTTTTTTGTTCCTTCATGACACGGGAAGTATGCCCAGCGGCGGCTCAGCCTTTAAGGATTCTACAATGAGCGATTGGCAATGGTGTATTGACGATTTATTTGTTGAGGGCAAAAATCTATATGCACTTGAAGAAGCAGCCGGACAGATAAAATCCGCCCTTGATCTGGGAGACGATTATAAATACAAAGTAACTATGACTGTATATTATCCCACTGTTTCAATGACCGATTTCGGTGACGTGGACGGAGACGGAATATCCGAGAATTTCTCTGTTTATCAAGACCGCATAAAAGCATTCAAATGGTATATCCAACAGATCGAAGAAAGATTTGCAGAAGCAGATTTTAAAAATATCGAGTTAGTTGGATATTATTGGTGGCATGAGGAAATCAACACCAGCGAAACCGATTCTCAACAAATGCTCAATGAGCTCTCGGACATTATTCATTCGGTTGGAAAGGATTTCTTCTGGATACCGTGGTTCTGCGCTCCGGGATTCAGCGCATGGGAAAATTACGGTTTTGATATAGCTTGTATGCAGCCAAACTATGTATTCAACAGTCAGACTCCGTATAGCAATCTTACAACCAACGAAAGGCTCACCGAGCATTACGGCATGGGATTCGAAATGGAAATTTTTGAAGAATGTCTCAGTAATGAATTGTTCTTTAAAAAATACATGGAATACATCACCTTGGGAGCAGAAAGCGGATACATGAATGATACAGTGAATATGTATTATCAAAGCTTTTTAGTTTTCAACACGGCTGCCTACTCGGATAGTCTTATGGCAAGAACAATTTACGATACGACCTATCATTATATCAAAGGTGATTTGAAAAATATTCCCGATAGTCTGGAATCCATGAGCTTCGACATAGAGAAGAATAAGATATTTTTCGGTGATTTGGGATTTGACAAAGAAAAACTGAGAGAGTTTGAGCTTTATACCATGCCCGACCACGGAGCTGTTACCTTAACCGATGACGGAGGATTTTACTATTTTCCTGAAAAGGATTATATTGGCGAGGTTACATTCAGTATCATTTACAGCGAATATCTTTCTTGGTCTGAGCCTTGCGAAATTGTTTTGAATATATCATAAATTTAACCCAATAACACAAAAAGGAGCTGTTTTCAGCTCCTTTTACAATTTACATTAATAAAAAATCCGTCATTGTCCGTTTTATGGTACACACATTTGGATACAATAGCCTTGTAAAATAAATAATAAACAAGGAGATTGACCAAATGAAAGAATTAGTTTTTATGGCAAAAAGAGTCGCTTCAACTCCCGACGGATTTATAAACGGATTTATCAAAGGTGTTATCGGAAGCGCCGCTACAATTGTTATCCTTACTTTCCTTACGGGTATAGCAGGATAATACATTTTGAGGCTCTGCCTCAAAATCCGCATAAGAATCTTTCTTTTAAAAAGAAAGATTCTTATGTATCTTCAAAAAAACTATTTGTAAAAAAGCTTCTTCCCAAAAAAATATTTTACATCCTTTATTTAATCTTACCGCCGTTGGCAAGGAGATCATGCTTAAGATCCCAAAGCTTTTGAGAAAGGTCAACATAATAGCGGTGAGGATTTTCAAAGCGTTTCACCTCGTCCCAAAGATTGGAAACCTGAGTAGCGCAATAATCCCGTATATCCGAAAGCTTGGGAGTTTCGTAAACAAGCTTACCCGAAAGGAAAATGGGCTTTAGAAGCTCAATCGCATAGTAATCGGTAACGACCTGACGTTTCCAAGTGAAAACAGGGTCGAAAAGCTCCAAGGGCTCATCAAAATCAGGCGTTTCATCATAAAGAGTTATATAGTCTGCAATAGCTCTGCCGGTGCTTTTACGGAAAAGACGGTAAACCTTTTTGAAATGAGGATTGGTGATCTTGTCGGGGTTTTCGCTGATCTTGATTTTAGGAATTATATTACCGTTTTCATCTTCAACTGCCGCAAGCTTATAAACACCGCCGAAAACAGGGTGGCTTTTTGCAGTTATCAAACGTTCGCCTACACCGAATGCATCGATTTGCGCGCCCTGGCGAAGAATATCCTTAATAATCTTTTCATCCAAGGAATTTGAAACAACAATTTTACACCGCTGCAATCCCGCTTCGTCAAGCATAGTACGAACCTTTTTGGTAAGATACGCAATATCGCCTGAGTCGATTCGTACAGCGCAATTCTCGATATTGCATTCCTTAAACACTTTTATTGCATTTGGAATACCGCTTTTGGTAACATTATAGGTATCAACAAGCAATGTCGCATTATCGGGATAAAGCTCGCAATAGGTTTTGAACGCCGTATATTCATCATCAAACATCTGCACCCACGAATGAGCCATTGTACCCGATGCAGGGATGCCGTAATCCTTCGCAGAAAGAGTGCAGGATGTGGAATTTACACCGCCGATATACGCGGCTCTTGCACCCAGCAATGCCGCATCTGCGCCTTGGGCGCGTCTTGCACCGAATTCGCTGACAGCTCTTCCATCGGAAGCGCGAACGATACGGTTTGCTTTAGTGGCAATAAGGGATTGATGGTTAAAGGCTGTTAAAATAAATGTTTCGATAAACTGTGCCTCCATAACGGGAGCTTTAACAGTCATTATCGGCTCTCTAGGGAAAATAGGAGTTCCCTCGGGAATTGCATAAAGGTCCCCTGTAAAACGGAAATTTCTGAGATAATTAAGAAATTCCTCATCAAAATGACCTTGAGAACGGAGATATTGTATATCATCCTCATCAAAATGAAGGTCTTTGATATAGTCGATTATCTGTCCCAAGCCTGCGGCTATCGCATATCCGCCTCCATCGGGCACATCGCGGAAAAATACATCAAAATATGCAATGGTGTCTTTCTTGCCACAGCGAAGATAACCGTTTGCCATTGTCAATTCATAAAAGTCACAAAGTAATGTAAGGTTACGTTTATCCATCTCTTTAATCATCCTTCAATTTCTTTATAATATAAAGCAAGCCTACAGCCGCGGCAGCTACTGCGCCCAAAGCATATTTA
Source organism: uncultured Ruminococcus sp. (assembly GCA_964650045.1). GTDB lineage: Bacteria > Bacillota > Clostridia > Oscillospirales > CAG-382 > Coliplasma. Next base: position 36,756 of record CAZYRT010000004.1, on the reverse strand, counting down.
TTGATTTTTGTATTGCTCTGCTTCTTGGCTTTGGAAACAGATTTTTCGGTTTTAGAAACAGGCGGAGCTTCTTTCTGCTCTTGAATACAAACCCGGGGTTCTACATTCAATTCTTGCATATTATTTAATGATTCGGTAAACAATTCGGTTTCAACTGCTGAATCGAATTTTTCCAAATCACCGCTTACATATCTGCAAATGGTTTTATAAATATCTTTATGAAAAACCTTCTCTATAATATCCGAGGATTGAAAATCAAATACATTTACCATATCGTTCATTTCTTCTTCGGAATAAATCAAAAAATATTTATTCAAAGATTCTCTCGCATCGTTACTGTTACAAAGTTCATTGCAAAGGTATACTGCAGGAGAAAAACCATAAGTTTTAATCGTTTGAGCAAAATCATGCTCAAGCATTTTTTTATGATTGGATATTTCGAATCCCGAAATACCGTCAATAGGATGCATTGAAGCAGCATCAAACCCGATCCTTTTAGCTTTTTCCATACCGCTTGATCGGAGAAGGGCAATCATAATGCTTTTATACCCTTTTTCATTAAGCTTTGCCAAGCATTTTTGAGCAAGAACAGGATTATCCTCAAAATACTTTCTGCCTAAAGAATTGTCATTCCAATTCCAACCGTAAATTTGAATATTATAGAGACATTCTGCATCTAGTCTGCGCTCAACGGAATCAATAAACCAACAGAATGCATCCGCACAATCCTGAATATCCAAAAGCTTTTCCTGAATACCGTCACCATTCAGGTCTCCGAAAACATTCAAAGAGATTCTGGGAATGGGCGCTGTTAAAAACACCTTCAACTTAAAATCCTTGTTATATAAACCGCTATCTTTCAAATCGCTTACAGCTTCATCCAAGGCCTTTAAATTTCTTTCGGGAGCAAACATTTCATCTATAAGGATTTCCCAATCGGAAAGCTTGGAGGCTTCACCGCCATAGGTAAAAATACTGCCCGAAGGCGCAAAACGATTGAGCTTTAACAAAACTGAATCAAACAAAGCTCCCGAAAGCCTTGCTTCTTCATCGAATCTACCGAGACAAGAGATAAAATTTGATTTTGTTATCCCAACGGTGGCTCCTTTGGGAGAATATCCAAATGGCAATGCCGCGATATTCTTAATATTACCAAAGGGGCGTGCATTGCTAAAGCTGTCTATAGCTTCATAGCACACCTTATTTTCCGAAAGCTTTTCCTCTATACCAATACATTCGCTTCCTAAAATTCTTATTTCATCGGAAAACACATGGTTTTCAATAAAGAATTTGATTTTCACAAACCGAGCAACAAAAGCTTTCTCTGCTTTATATGAATAAACTCCTCTGGCTTTTACAGAAAAAGCACATGAGTAAGGAGATTTTAAAACACAAGCTTCATAATAATCAATTCCGTCTTCCGAAAAAGCAAAATAAACATTTTCGGGACAATATATACCTGCATCTGTATTATGAAGAAAGCCTATATCAAACTCCGATATACTGTAAATTTCACCTAAATCTATAGTGATGATTCTACCGAATCCGCTGCAAAATTTTGTCCATTGTTCAGCAAAATCCAAATCACCAAATGAACCGTTTGTAAGGCTGTTTGTTTGTGTTTTTTCACATTCAACAAAGCTGTATTTTATTGGTGCAAGCTCTTGGATATTTACCCTTTTGCCTAATGCAAGATTTCTTACATTCATAGCTTCTCTCCGACACGTTCACCGTATGAAACCGCTGTTTCGATTTCTTTTGTGCTGTTTTCGGCAATATCGCAGTCAAGCTTCACAGTATCCTTTTTATAAAGAACAACTATTGTAGAGCCGCCGAAGGAAAAATATCCCTTTTCTTCACCGCGCCGAAAGCTTTCATTGTGATAGTTATTGATTTTTCCAACCATCATTGCTCCAACTTCGACAAAAGCAACTTTACCGAAACTTTCGGTATCCAAAACCGTTAATTCACGGCAATTTTTACCGTAGACATCATATTTTTCCAGCGCTATAGGATTAACTGTGTGAAGCTCGCCCGAAATAAATTTATGAGAAAGCTCCTTACCGTTATCAGGATAGCAATAACGGTGATAGTTATCCACCGTCAAACGGTAAACAAAGCATTTTCCTCCGAGAAATTCCTCTGCCAAGGAATTGTCCGCTAACAGATTTTTTATACTATAAGTACATCCCTTTATTGTATAACCGCTGTCTTCTTTTATATCATAAACGGTTAATTTGGAATCGGCAGGAGAGATAATTGCATTTTCAGAAAAATCTATTTCACGTTTACAATCACGGATTTTGCGTATAAAAAACTCATTAAATGAAGTAAAATCCTTTTGTTCATAATCACTCATATTAATGTTATGCTGTTTAATGAGCTTTTGAATACGTCCTTTTGAAAGAGACGATTCCATATAAAGCTTTCCTATATTTGAAACAAAAGGGCGGCACAGAAGCTTTAAAAGCAATTTTCCAAAACCGTTATTATAAAGAAAGGACAAAAATCCTTCCTGTTTTTCATCAGCAGAAACGACATTTCCCTTGCGGTCTTTTATCATAATTGATCTCTTTCCGAATTTAATTTACATCATTATACAATCATCCTCGAAAAATGTCAATAAGCAAGGGGCTGTCATAATGACAGCCCCTTAATTAATACTGTTTTAATTATATTTTCCGCCTAAAATATCTTTTTTAAGCTTCATGTAATCTACGGCAGTAACTTTTCCGTCACCATTATAATCGGCACGGTCTGCATAACCTTCCGTTAAAGCAGAGGTATTGAGAGTACCGAAAATATATTGCTTGAGCATGAAATAGTCAGCGACTTTAATAACACTATCACCGTTTATATCGCCTGCAACACCTTCCTTAGCAGGAATAACTTCGCTATTCATCAAAGTACCGCATTCGCTGCAATATTGACACTTCAATCCCTCTGTACCAAAGCCTGCTTCTTCCTCTGTTACCCATTCGCCTTCGGTATGTCTTGCTTCAACATAACTATCAACATAGCTGTGACCGCAATCGCAGACATGAGTAGTATAGCCTTGGCTTGTGCAGGTAGGAACAGTAACTACAGAGCTGTAAGAGTGAAGATGAACGGTTCCGTCATATACTTCACCGAAAACCTGAATTTCGTTAAGGAAAGTCCAAGAACCGCAAACATTAGCCGAAATTCTCAAATAGGATGCATTAACTCCGCTTATATCCTTCAGTTCACACCAATAACCATAGCAATCCCCTTCTTTAGTTTCGATAACAGGGAAAGATGTTCCGTATTTTTGATAGTTCACACCGTCATTGGAGTATTCAAGATATAATTCATAAGGACTTGTAATACCCCAATCCCAATAAGCTCCCAAATATACCTTTGCAGAAGAAATAGTGTAGGTATTACCGAGATTAAAGGTTATGGAACCGATTCCGTTAGAAGTATTTGTGGTTGTTCCTGTAGCAACATCGTTGTTAAAGCCGAACCAGTCGCTTAATACATTGAAATTATCTGCCGCAATGCCGTCGGTAAGATCAGCAGTATAAGAACCTACAGTCTGACCATTACCCGAAATGGTATAATCCATTCCGTAAACAATGCTTGCGCCTCCGCTGATAATTCTGCAATAAGAAGCTATGGAAGCATAGTGAACATCCTCTGTAAAGGTAACACCGAAAAATCTCACAATGTCACCGGGCTGGCAGGAATAAAGATTATTAAAGCTTGTTACACTTTCGGGAACTGAGCTGTCTACATGGCAGGCAAGAAGGATTTCGCCGTAACCCATAGTAATATCAGGTGTACTTGTACCGTTACCCTCAGACTTACTCTTTACCACCCATGCGCTTTTTGCATCGCTCCATTCCAAAACCACATTCAAGGTATATGCAATATTTGCATTGGAAACAGTAGCCTTCCAGCCATTTGTAACGGCACTGTCAGCCAGCTTGCTTGTGAAAATATGGCAATCGCCTGTTTCAATTTTTTCGTTAACGCCCGTTATTCTCACACCGCCTTGGTTAACACCGGATTGAGCTGTAGCAAGAAGGTCATTTATGGACTGAGCAGCATTTTTATAATCGTCCTGTGTGGAGCTTGCATTATTATAAGTAGCTACACCAGACTCATAAGCATTACGGAGATAATACAAATTTTCTTCTGTATAATTTTCATGATAAGCCGAAGCCGCGCTGTTTATAGCTGTCAAAAGAACCTGCTTATAATCAGCGGATGAATCGCTGCCGCTTACTGTATCGGAAATTTGAAGAACCCTGTCTGTGCTGTTAAGACTTACATAGCCGCTTACACCGTCATAGGTTACAATCGCCGCAGTCTTGTCAGAGGTAACACCGCTTGCTTCGAACATATGATACATGGGGATGTCAACATAAACACCGTCGCCGTATTGAGCTCTTGTAGTACAAGCAGCATCGGCATAGAGATATTTATAAGAAAGAGTCATATACAAGCCTGCTGTAGGATTTGCGCCCGAATAATCAACAGAAGGTAACTCGTTATTGGTATAAGGCATTACACCATAGCCATAAATATAACTGCTGGAAAGATCATAGCTCTTAAAATATACACCACCGCCGTTGGTTTCAAGACCTGTTCCGGAACTTGTGTTACCTTCAACAGTATAAACAGTAGATCCCGAAACATAAACAACGATACCTATATGTCCAGAAACGGTAGCACCGCTGCTTATAAAGAAAATAAGGTCACCGCTTTTGGGAACATAAGATCCGCCGCGATTAGCAGAATATCTGAGATAACCTGCGGTATTCAAAACTTGAGTCCAAGCCGAGCAGGAATATTCCTTCCAGATATAATTCTGAATATTTTTGCCCGAAGGGTTATTATTGTAATTTCTTCCTATGTTACTATTTGAACATATGTCAGTACAACGGGATTGATAGAGACACCAGGAAACAAAAGACGCGCACCAAGGATAATCGCTTCCGCCATATCCCAACGCCCAGTCACCTTGAGACCAGTTAAATTCAGTATAATTCAAGCTTCCGCCAACTGTGCCTGAATAGCTACCTTCATAATTACTTTCTTGATAACCCAATTGGGAAAGTGCAATTGCCAAAAGATCTTCGCGGTTAACACCTGTTATAGGAACCTTGAGATAATTTTGATAATATCTGCCGGATTTGTAGCTGTCAGATGCATCGTTAACTGCCACTCTGTATTCTGCCGCAGAAGCAGGAACAGCAAAAACCGATGCCAACATCAGCAATGCAAGAAAAACTGATAAAACTCTTTTCAAATGCAATTTCATAAGCATCTCCTATTAAAATTATTAGGGCTATCACATATAAAACCCACATATTTTACATTTTAACACAAATTATACAACTTGTAAATAATTTAGTCATCGGTTTTCGTTTTTTGTGCAAAAAGAACAAAGACGTTTGGGCAGATTGCCCAAACGTCTTTTAGTTAAATTTTAGAGCGAGTTAAATATTAAACGTTACCGTAGAAAATATCCTTCTTAAGCTTCATATAGTCAGCCGCAGTAACCTTTCCGTCACCGGTATAGTCAGCGCGTTCCATGTAACCTTCCTTTGCATTAGCGCTGTTGAAGGTACCAAAAATGATCTGCTTAAGCATAAAGTAGTCATTAGTCTTAACATAACCGTCGCCGTTTACATCACCCAAAAGGATGGTTGCTTCATTTCCATCTTCCGTTACAACAGAACCATATGCTTCGATTTCATTAATAAAGAACCAGCCTGCATTAACGGCTTTGAAACGGAGATAGCTGCCGGTACCAACCAAGTTACCTGCTTCAAAGGTAAGATAACCTGTACTGAGATCCTTGGGGAGATCAAAGAAACCGAGGTTGGCCCAATTTTCGCCGTCATCGGATATTTGAACGATAAGGTCATAAGGTCTACCTATACCGCTGTCATCACCAAGATAAGCAAAATAAACCTTTGCTTTGGTTATAGAGTAATTATCTTCAAGAGCGAAATCAACATTGACATAGACTTCATCGCTCAAACGGTTGTTATCGTCTAAACCAATCCATGTACCATCCCAAACGTTTGTAGATGCATTGCCGTCGGTTACATTAGCAAATGCGTTGTACTTGGTTGTTCCTGTAATAGTAGGTGTTTTACCGGAGAGAACATTAGTTTCACCTGTTTCATCAACCTTTTCGCCGTAAAGCTCAAATTCATTTACGAACCACCAAGAAGAGTTAACTGCAGCAACTCTTACATATCTGGAAGTAACACCGGTTAATTCCAAGCTGAGGGTAAAGGTTGTAGCATCAGTAGTGGTCCAATCGATTGCAGAAGTGTCAAACTCCTTTACATAAGACCATGTTGTGCCGTTATCGGAAGTAAATATGGAAATGTCATAAGGTCTGCCGATGCCGTTAGGATTATCATAACCGAAATGAATCTTAGCGCTGCTGAGAGAATAAACATCGCCAAGGTCAAAATCGAAGTGAGCATAGCCCTGAGCATTGCGGTTTGCATCGATCAAGCCAAGCCATGTATTATCATAAAGATTCGCAGAATAAGTACCATCAGTTACACTGGATAAAGCACTATATTTGGTAGTGCCTGTAATTGTAGGTGTTTTGCCGTAAACAATACTTTCAGACTCAACAGGCGTAGTTTCGCCTGTGTAAGCAGTACCGTTAACAACGATTTCGTTGATGAAGAACCAACCGCTGTTTACAGCTCTGATACGCACATATCTGCCGGCATAACCTGCGCCCGAAACAGAGAAAGAATATGTGCCGTCGGACCAATCACCGGTGGGAAGAGTGAAGTTATAAGCAGTTTCCCAATTTACATTGTCGTCCGAGACCTGAAGCTGGAGATCATAGGGTCTGCCAATACCGATGGCAGCATTGCTTGCAACATGAATCTTTGCATCGGTAAGACTGTATTTAGCACCGAGGTCATAAGTAATATTGACATAACCGCCGGATCTATTATTATCGTCAAGACCAAGCCATGTGCCGTCTTCAACATTCTCGGAATAAACACCGTCGGTCAAACCGGAACCGGTATAAGAAGTAGAACCCGTAATGGTGTACTGCTTACCTGCAACGAGAGAGCCATTGGAGGTTGTAGGAGTTGTAGTAGATGTGTTTCCGGAGGAGGAAGAATCTGTTGTGGTAATCTGAACAACACGCTTATTGTGAGTTGACTCAACAAAGCTCTTAGATCTGGAGTTATAAACCCAACCGGTTACACCGTTATAGGTTGTTTTAAGGAACAATCCGTCAGAGGAAACTTCAGTTACTTCAAACATTCTGTACTGAGGAATAACAGCAAGCTCAGTAGAAGAAGTGCTTTGAGAAGCAAAGATAGACTTGCTTCCATTGGTCATATAGAGACCGGTTGTGGGATTATAACCGGAATAGTCGATATTAGAAACATTATCGGTATTATTATAGGGTAATCTTGCATAACCGTGGATATAAGAACTGGAAAGAGAGTAGCTCTTGAAATAAACACCGCCGCCGTTCGCTTCGAGACCTGTACCGGAGCTTGTGTTACCTTCGATAGTATAAACTCTGCTGCCGGAAACATATACTACGATACCAACGTGGCAAGGACCGTTAGAATTTCGGAAGAAAATAATATCGCCGTAGATAGGAGTATAAGAACCTCCGCGATATGCGGATTTTCTGTAATAGTTAGTATAATTAGAAAGCTGGTTTACCCAAGCGGAGCAGGAATATTCCTTCCAGATGCAGCTTGTATCACCGGAATTGTATCGACATGCATATTTATAGGAAGCCTGATCGGTACAACGAGATTGATAAAGAGACCAAGAAACAAAGGAAGCACACCATGCATAGCTATATGTACCAAGCCAGTTGCCTGCATTATAGTTAAATTCAGTATAGTTACCGCTGCTTGCTACAGTACCGCTGTAGCTACCTGCAGAGGGACCTTCCTGATAACCGAGCTGAGAGAAAGCAACAGCCAAAAGATTGTTTCTGTCATCGTCACCGAGCGTCAATTTTGTGTAATTGGAATAATATATTCCGTTTTTGTAAGAACTGGAGACCGAGTTGCCACCGGTTCTGTAAGTAAGTGACGCCGATGCGGGAAGAACAAGGCAGGGAATCATCATTGCGAGAACAAGAGCCACTGCCAAAACGCGAGTGAAATGCTTTTTCATAAAACCTCTCCTTATTATAATATTATTTCAGCGAGCTTTCGCCCACATAAAGCCAATTCGTTATTGATTATATCACAATCAAAAAAAACTGTAAAGTTTTTTAACAATATTTTTCTGATCATATATTTTTTCGTCTTTTTGCACAATTTCATCATCTTCGAATTGTGCAAAAGCAAAAAAATCAGACCGCCTTTTTAGAAAAAAGCGGTCTATGATATTATTTATTGTTAGAATTAAAAGAGCCTTTGTTGTAATATCTACGATAATAATACTTTTTACTTCTTGGCTTGCGGTTATTTCTTACCACACCGAGCATTTTACAACCGCTTTTTTCAATTTTCTCAACAATAACCCGAGCATCGCGGTAATGAACCTTGGAATTACCTATTACCATAATAGCTCCGTCGCATTTTTCAGCAACAACGGCGGCATCGATTATTTGTCCCAAAGGAGGAGTGTCAATGATGATATAGTCATAAACCTTTCTGCATTCGGATAACAATGTCGAAAAATACTTTCCGCTTAAAAGCTCAACGGGATTGGGAGGACACTGACCGGCAAAAAGAATATGCATTTTCAAATCATTAACAGGATGCAAGCAATCTGTAATGGAACTCATACCTGTCAAGACTTCGCTTAATCCGCTGTGGAAGGATGCCGTTGTGTTTCTAACCGCCATAACAGATTTTCTCATATCAGCATCAATAAGCAATACCTTTTTATCCAACTGAGCAAAGGATTTTGCGATATGAAGAGAAACCGTTGTTTTGCCGTCGTTTTCATTACAGCTTGTTATGCAGATAACCTTTACATCCTGTCCGCAGAACTGAAGGTTTGTACGCAACACCTTATAAGCTTCTTCGGTAAAAAAATCATTATCGCCGGGCAATTTCAAATCAATTGGTGAAATACTCATTTTTCACCTCCGTCTTTTTCTGTAAACTTCCTTTTTCCGTATACATATTTACCTTTTTTCTTTGCTTCTTCAGCATCGGGAATATCGCCCAAAATGCTTAATCCCAAACAACACTCTATATCGTCATCTGTATGAATATAGGTATCAAAAAGGAAAAGAGCGAGAAATACAATATAGATCAATACGCCTGCTGCAATTCCATATATCAAATAGCTTATAAAGGAAACCCCGTTAACAGCGTAAGGGCTATAGTCTCCTTCCTCGAAAACCCGAAGTTGGTCATAGTCCAAAATATCATTAATGGATTCAGCACCTATACGGCAAACACCGTCAACTATCTGTTTAGCCATTTCAGGAGAGGATGCAGTAGCAGTTACAACCAAAACGCGGGTTCCTTCGGGATTGCTTATAGAAATGCCCGATTTAAACGAACCATATCCGTTCTTCACCCCAAGCTCATCTCCAAGCTTGTTCAAAACCGTACGGCTGGTGAGTAGATAGGTGCTGTCATCGATAACAACATTCGCCAATGCGTAGTTTAATGTCCATTGCTGATCGCTGTTGGCACTTCCTTCGCCATCGGCATTTTCGTTTGTTCCGAGAAGATAAAGAGTCGCGGTAGAGGAATACATCGGAACATAATTAGATTTAGCATAGAAGTAAAATACTACCGAAACAGCAACAACAGCAATTATAACATAATGAAAGCATCCGCGCAATACATTCCAAAGATCCTTGAGAGATATGGTTTTTAAAGCGATCTTTTCCTTATCCATTTTTTTCCTCCGCAATACTATTTTTAAAAATAAGCTCAAATGCGTTTTCAAAACAAAGCTTTGATGCATATTCTTTTCCGTAGTGTTCGGAAAGATAATTATATGCACCGCTTATCAACGGAAGCCTGCCTGTTGATGAATGACCGTCACTTGAAACAAAGCTTACCAATTTTTCCGATAAAAGCTTTTTTATTTTGACTTTTTGAAAAAATGCGATTCCTTGATAAACGCTTATGGCATTGATTTGAAACAAAACACCATCGGAAGCAAGGCTTTTTATACATTTCACCGAAAGCTTGTAATATCGCTCAACATGGGCAAGAATCGGGACATATCCCGAGCGAAGAATAGAATAGAGTCCTTCACATATATTGGTTTCCGATTCTGTACAATTAAATTCCACAAGAGCATATCTGCTCTTGCCCATAGTTTTACATGTACCTTGTCTAAGCCATAAACCCGATTCACCCATATAAAAAAGCTCATTACCCAAAATAAGATGAAAATTCGGATACTTCATTGAGCAGTATTCTTTTAATTCATCAAAAGCCTTTTGTGTCTGGTCGGAATTGTTTCCATATTCGGTAGGGCAAAAATGTGGCGTTGCACACATGAACCGGATACCGTCATTATAAGAAAGGTCTATCATTTCAAGCATTTCCGCTTGGCTTGATGCACCGTCATCGGTTCCATAAAGAATATGCGTATGTATATCGGCAAAAACCACAAAAATGCTCCTTTATTTATAATTCGACGAATTTATTATGACACAATTCAAATCAAATGTCAATAGCCGAAAAGAGTTGGACAAAATTCGGCTTAGGTCATTCGCCATCGCCGAAAACTTCATTGATAGCGTTTATTGCATCTTGTTCTGTGACCAAAAGGGAAATTTCCTTTCTCATCTTGGCAGAACCCGAAAAGCCTTTACAATATTGAAGCAAATGATGCCTGAATTCTTTGATACCGTTGGACCCCTTTTCCTTTACAACCGTTTCAAGCTGACGGAAAAGCAATTCCTTTTTTTCGTCATTGGTCGGCGCGCAAAACTCCCGTCCCTCTAATCTGGAGAGCACTTCATCAAACACCCAAGGCGCACCGTAGGCGCCTCTGCCTATCATTACACCGTCGCATCCTGTTTCCTTCTTCATATTACAGAAGTCTTCATAAGAAGCAACATCACCGTTGCCCACAACAGGAATTTTAACAGTTTCCTTTACCTTTCTTATTATTTCTCTGTCGGCATATCCCGAATACATTTGAGAACGCGTTCTTCCGTGAACAAAAACTGCGCTTGCTCCCCCTTTTTCAACAGCCAAAGCAACCTTCAAAGCAGATTCAGGGTCATCGTCATCGCAAGCCCTTCGAAACTTTGCCGTAACCGGAACGTCAACTGCATTTGCCACGGTATAAATAATTTTTTCGCATAAGTCGGGATTACGCATCAATGCGCTTCCCTCTCCGTTTTTCACAAGTTTGGGAACGGGACACCCCATATTAATATCAATATATTGAGGATCATACCGAAGCATCTGTTTGGCGGCAAACGCCATTATTTGAGGATCACTCCCAAAAAGCTGAATCGCCGCAGGCCGTTCGTCGTCATATAGCTTTGCAAGGTCATCGGTTTTTCTATCATTATAGCTGACAGCCTTGGCACTTATTAATTCACTTGTAACCCCTTCTGCGCCGCATTTTATGCATACAGCACGGAAGGCATGATCGGTTATTCCTGCCATAGGCGCAAGAAAAAGCCCATGGCGAAATTCCAGATTTCCTATTTTCATTTATATATCAGTTGACGGTTTTTCCGCCGCCTGTCCTTTCAAGGAATTTTTCCGCTTCATCAAACACAGCGGAATATTCGGGTCTATGTCTGTTTTCTTTCAGCTTTTCAGCCAATCCGTCGGTTTCGGCAAGAAGCGTGATATCATTTATCGCCGCGCAGGCAAAGGAAAATTCACCGCTTTGGCGGACACCGAAGAAATCACCGGGTCCTCTTTTTTCTAAATCAGCCTCGGCTATTTTGAATCCGTCCGATGTATCTCTCATTACAGCCAAACGGTCGGTTGAGTCCGCAGAGGAGTTTCCGTTGACAAGAATACAAACAGACCGTCTGTTGCCCCGTCCTATTCTTCCCCTAAGCTGATGAAGCTGTGACAGACCGAAGCATTCGGCATTTTCGATAACCATAACGGTAGCCTCGGGAACATCGACACCAACCTCGATAACCGTGGTTGCCACCAATATTTTTGTGTTTCCTTTTGCAAAATCCTCCATAACCTTGCTTTTTTCGGCAGGCTTCAGCTTGCCGTGAAGCAATCCCATGGGAATTCCGCTGAAATGTCCAGATGACAATTCTTCAAAATAGCTTTCCGCGGCACGTTTTTCCGAATCGGACTCTCCTTCTTCGATAAGAGGGCAAACAATATAAGCCCGTCCCCCCGCGGATATCTCTTTTTTTATAAAATCATAAACCTTTTGACAATCATCCCGAGACACTACCCTTGTTTCGATCTCTTTTCTTCCCACAGGACGTTCATCCAACAGCGAAACATCCAAGTCACCGAAAATAATTAAGGAAAGAGAACGAGGTATGGGCGTGGCAGACATAACAAGCATATGGGCGCGTTTTCCTTCATGCTCGCTTTTAGACAACAATTGAGAACGCTGTTGGACACCAAAACGGTGTTGCTCATCCACTACCGCAAGAGCGCAATTCTTAAATTCGGTATTATCGGTTATCAACGCGTGGGTTCCCACAGCCACATCAACAGTTCCTCGGGCTATAGCAGTTCGCACACGTCTTTTTTCTGCCGCGGGCAGACCCGAAACCAAAAGCTCGGTTTTTATTCCGAAAGGAGAAAGGAATTTATCCAAGGTTTTTTTGTGCTGGCTGGCCAATATTTCGGTAGGCGCCATCATGCAAGCTTGAAATCCGTTTTTAACACAAAGATATATTGCCACGGCGGCAACAGCAGTTTTACCGCTGCCCACATCCCCTTGAAGCAATCTTGCCATTGGAACGTCCTTTTCCAAGTCGGCAAATATCTCCTTTACCGAACGCTTTTGTGCATTTGTCAGCTCAAAAGGAAGGTTTTTGATAAAATGCTTTATTCCTGAATTTTTCAAAGTCAAAGGAAAGGCATTTTCCTTTTTTGCCGAATTTCTCATATTTGACAGAGCCAAACGGAAAACCGCGATTTCGCTGAAGGCTATGGTTCTTCTTGCCATAGCAAGGTCATTTTGAGTCTGAGGAAAATGCATCAGCCTCACCGCATCTCCTCTGGAAATAAGATTATATTCTCTTCTTATTTCCTCGGGAAAAAGCTCGGGCAAAGTATCGCAAAGCTTCAACACCTCGGCAACGGAAGATTGGACATTTTTTTGTGTCAACGGAGGAGAAACACGATAGATCGGTACGTAATAAGGAAGCTCCTTATCGGGCAGGATAGGCTCAAGCTTTGGAGAAATCATTTCCCTGCCGTAATATCCTATCTTCATTCTTCCGTATGCACGGTAACGCCTGCCTTTTGTCAATGCCTTTGCCATAAACGGGCAATTGAAGAACACAAGCTCCATTACACAGCTGTCATCCTCGACCACAGAGCGGAATACAGACATATTCCCTCTTATAAACTTTGGCGCGCTTGTTTCTCTTACGTTTATTTCAACAGCGCAAAGCTCTCCGTCAAGAGCATCTCTGACCTTTTTTATTTTCCCCCGTTCCTCATATTTCCCGGGATAAAATTCCAAAAGGTCTTTAACCGTCTCCACACCCAATCGGCTGAAAGCGGCAGCCTTGGCTTCACCAATTCCTTTTATTAAATTCACCGATGTATCAAGATTCAGCCTTACTGCCATTTATCTTTTTCCTTAATCAAAACTTTTCCATTATGATATTTTTATATTCCAAGCCAACATCATCCAAAGCATTTTGCTCACGTTCACCGTGAGTCAAAATAAATATCTGATGCTTTTGAGAGGCTTCCTTCAAAGCACCCGCCATCATTCTCAAGCGAGAATCGTCTATACGGACAAAAGCATCGTCAAGTAATATAGGCACACCGCATCCTCCGAAAAGCATATCCGCCAAAGCAAGACGCAGGGAAAGATATGCGCTGTCACGGGTACCTGCCGACAAAAATTCACAGCTTCTACGGAAATCGGTTTCGAAACTCATGGAAAGACGGGTATCTATCTCAAAATTATGATATTTTCCGCCTGTTGCGGCAGCAAAATATTCGTCGGCACGTTCACCTATTCTGGGAGCAACCATGCTCTTCATATAATCGCTTGCTTCTTCAATAGTCTTTACAGCGGTTTCATAAGCTTTGTGTTTAACAACCAGCTCATATATTCTGTTATTAAGAGCATCACGCTTGCCTACCATAACTGCAGGGTCTCCGCTTTTCGCTTCGATTGCGGCAATTTTAAGCTCGTCATTTTTATTAAGCTCGGAAAGCTGGTTATATTGCTGGGTATAGAAGGTTATCTCGCGGTCAACCTTTGCCCTTTCTCTTTCGGGTTTTGTTGCGCCTCTTGCTTCCTCTGTAAGCCCAACAACATCGATACCCTCGCTTGCCGCCGCAAGCTCATTTTTCTTTGCGCGCCAAACCGCCAGCTTTTCTCCGCTTTCGGCTGAAGCAGAAAGGATATGCTCTATCTGCTCTCCGTAATTTTTACCCGAAACCTCGGTATATTTACCTATTTCCTCATCAAGAGATTTTTTAAGTATCGTGCAATTTGTTCGGCTTTCATCATAGGAGCATTGCAATGCTTCAACTCGGTTTTCTGCCTCGTTTGTTTTTGCTTCAAGAGCAGGAAGGTGAAGGATAGCTTCTTTAAGCTCAACGATATTTTTCAAGCCGTATCCCTTTGCCAAATTAGCAGGTTTGCCCAGCAAAACACCGCCGCAGGCACCAAGGATAATGGCTATAGCCAAGCACAAAAATGAACTTGGATTATGATATGCTATATAAACAAACAATCCTACTATTGTGAAAAGCACAGCTAAACCGAAGAAAAGCTTTGAATTGCGTTCACAGTTATGTATAAGCTTCTGCGCCTTCTTTGCTTCGGCAACATCGATCACATGGAGAGCTTCGCACTCCTCCAATTCCGCCTCGGCTTCCTCCAAAAGCTCGGCAATGTTATTGCAATTTCTTTGCTCGGCAACAAGCTCGGCATTTTTCGCAGAAAGGAGAGAGAATGCGCCTCCGTCTGCCTGTTGCTTCAAGCCTGCCGAAGCTTGAATATATTCCTCTCTTGCAAGATTTTCTTCTACAGTCAAACGGTTAATAGTACGTAATTTTAGAGAAGCTTCGTATTTTTCGATATTTCTTCTTTCTTCCGAAAGCTCCTTTAAACGTTCTGCCGCATCCGAAACGGTTACTGAACGTTTCTTTATATCCTCTCTTAATCCCAAAGCCTCTTGTCGAAGCTCGGTTGACTCGGTTATTTTTTCCTCAAGACTGTCTCTTTCTCTTTCAGCCTTGGGAAGCAAACCATTGCCTGCCTTGCCTTTTATCTCATTTTTAGAATCGGTCAAACGTGAAAGTGCTTTTTTCGTACCCACCTGCTCGTCTGCACTTATTGCAATATTTCTCAATCTGTCGGCAAGTATCTCATCCTTACTTTGAGGCACAGTAAGCTGACGGAAAAACAATGTTCTTGCAAATATTTCTTCACTTACACCGAAAAAAGCTTCGCCGGGTACTTCCCCTGCAAATTCGATTTTGCCTGTCATACGGTTGGTTACGCTGACAGTTTCTTTACCGGAAGGGGCAAGTTTGCGGTAAATTATGTAACGTTCACCGTCGGAATTGACGGTTATGCTGCCTTCAACAGTTTCGTTGTCCCAAGGGGTATAAAGTCTTTTTTCATTTTCAGAAAGAGTTTGCAATCTTGTTCCTGCAAATCCGTAAAAAACAAATTTAATAAAAGCCGCTAAGGTAGATTTACCGCTTTCGTTGGGGGCAGAAAGAATGTTGATGCCCTTATCTGCCGAAACGAAGGTGTTTTTCAATTTGCCAAAGGAGGCAACTTCTATTTTTTCAATAGTTACGTTCATATTTTTTCACCTCCGTTATAATCCACAACGCTTCTGTCCTCTAACGCGGCTATACCGTATTTCAAAGCAAGAGCAAGAACACGGTATTCCTCGGAATCCTCATCAAGACCTTCCATTTGAGAAAGAAGTTTTCGGCAAAAGATTCCCTTTAAGGTATTGCTTTTTTCAAGCTCGCCTAAATTGGGCTTAAGACGGGTCTCATCAATTATTTCAATATAGCAGGGATATTCACATCCCTTTCCTATTTCATTAGGAAGCACATTAAACGCCGCCTCCAACTCGCCAACCAAATAAAGACGCAGAGCGGTATCGTCTGTAAACGGACGTATTGCAGAGCGAATCATATCAAGCGCAACCATTTTTTCTGTTGCTCCCGTTATGTCTACCTCGATCTCCTCATAACGGGATTTTGAAAAACGATAGCCCTCCATTTTCACATTGCCCTTTTCAACGGTACCGAACAAAGCTCCTTTGTAGCCCAATTCGTCAAAACCTCTGCCCTCGATACATCCGGGATAAGCATAGTAAACGCCGTTTTCACAAAGGAGACCCGAGGTTTTATGTATATGACCCAATGCTATATAATCAAATCCCGAATCGGCAATATCTCTTTTTGTAATAGGGCCTGTTACCGACGAAGCTCCCGTTGTATCACCATGGCAAACAAGAATGTTAATTCTGTCCTTATTAAGACCGTTCCATCCTACAACAGGGCTTGAAAGAAGATTTTTCGAGGCATATCCGAAGCCGTATATATCAACACCAAGCTCAGGCATACGCACACATTCCCGTTCGCTGCCGAAAACATGAACATTAGAGGGGAATTTTATTGTTTCATAGGGAGATCCCGAGCCCAACGGGTCATGGTTGCCCGGGGATATGAAAATCTTCA
This sequence comes from uncultured Ruminococcus sp., assembly GCA_964650045.1. Classification (GTDB taxonomy): domain Bacteria; phylum Bacillota; class Clostridia; order Oscillospirales; family CAG-382; genus Coliplasma. The sequence goes on along the minus strand of CAZYRT010000004.1, from coordinate 19,939 downwards.
TATCGGGAACCTTTGAAAACTCTCTGACAAGCATTTCGCAGGTGTCTTTGGTTACATATTCGCTGTCAAAAAGGTCTCCGCTTATTAAGAAGATATCGGCTCTTTTCTCTCTTGCAAACATTAATGCAGAAGTAAATGCCGCCCTCAGCTCGGTACGCTTCTTTTCTGCCTCTCTGGGAGAATAAAGAGAAAAAGCAGAGTCCAAATGTATATCAGCACAATGGAAAATTTTTATCATAATTTTATACCCCCTATATACTAAATTTCTGTTAACACACCGTCAACAAAAGAATAGATATTTTCTTTTTTAAAGCCATATCGGGAATTTAGAACAGCAATATGAGGTTCGAACGTAAATGCATTTACATCCGAAAGCTTCATACGGTTTCCCTTCTCTATATATTTACGATTCTGTTTTTCATTTTCAATAGAATGACCCAAATTCCCCAAAAAGTCAAGATTATCATATCCTTTTTCGGCAATAATACCGTTGGCATAATAATATAACTCTTCAAAAGTGGTATCAACGGCAACAAAGTTTTTCATTTTTTGATGTAAAAACTCTTGTGTCATCAAACCGTTGCGCCATTCGTCATTTTTGATAAGACCGATTTCTTTCACAACAACGCCGTTTTCAACAATTATCGTTCTTGCATAATCGCCCCAAGTATTATTAATTTGAGGGCTCAAATCGATAGTGATAATATCGTCAAATTGGACAATTGAATCTGATACCGTATAATCGCATCCTGAAATTGAAACTGCGGTGTTTATGTTGCTGAACACAAATGCCCCGATGTCCCAATACCAAAAGGAATCGGCACCGTTGTTAAGCATATATTCTTCACAAAGATTTTTTACATCCAAAAGAGCCATATCGGGTTTTATGACCGTTGATATATATTCAATTGTTGCTCTTGCCAAATCCTGCATTTGTTTTATGCTCATAACGTTATCACCGCACTCATGGTTCCTCTCAAAACACCGTCACGGCGGTGAGAGAAAAAGTGTTCTTTATTACAGCAGGTGCAAATATCCGCTGATGAAATATTTTGGGGAAGAAGCCCTGCAGATTCCAAAATAAAACGGTTGGCAAAAGTAAGGTCTAATATAAATCTCTCGCCTTTTTCCGAAAAGAACCTTTGATAATCGGAAGAAGCTGAAATAAATTCATCAAACAGCTCCCTGCCCACTTCATAACAGCTTTTTCCTATACAGGGACCAATCGCGGCAAGGACATTTTCCCTTTTTGCACCCTTTCCTATCATCAATTCAACAGCATTTTTGGTTATACCGCCTACAGTACCTCTCCAGCCCGCATGAACAGCGCCGCAAACACCGTTTTCCACATCGCAAAGCAAAACGGGAACACAATCGGCAGAACGTACCGAAAGCAAAAGATTCTTTTCACAAGTTACCATTCCGTCAACACCGTGGTCATAAGGCGGAACAATAAAGCCTTTGCCTCGATCCCGATCATCGGCATATTCCACGTTTGAAGTATGGGTCTGGTTACTACGGCAAACATCCTTTCCTGTCAAGCCGAAAACCGAAGCGGCAATATTGTGATTTGCGTTCACATTTTCAATACTGTCTTTAATTTCCCCGGAGCCTACAGCAAAATTAAGAGAGGCAAACACGCCTTGGCTAACGCCGCCATTCTTCGTGAAAAATGCGTGCTTTATACCGTGTTTTTGAAAAAGACGGCTCTGATAATATGGAACGCTTCCATCTATGTAAACAAAATCCTTTTCCAAGAGTTTCTTCCTTTCAAGGTAAACATATTGTAAATATTGCACAATTAATAATCACCAAAATTATTTAATTGTCACAAATTCCTGATTGACTTTTAGGTCATCAATGAATATAATGCAAGTGTAAAAACAAAAAACAAAGAGGTGACTAATCATGAGTTCGGTCGAACTTCACAAAATCAATTTCAAAAAATTCATCGAGGCTATAGACCAATGCAAAGGCAACGTTTGGCTTGTAACCGAGGAAGGTGACAGACTTAATCTTAAGAGTAAATTCTGCCAGCTTTTAGGTATTGCAAAAATCGTAGAAGGCGGCATGGTAAACGAAGCGAAGATCATTTGCGATGATCCTGCAGACGACAGCCTGCTTTTCCGCTTCAATCTCTACGGCGATAAGATCCTTGATGAAAACAAGGAAGAGAACTGAATCTACCCGAAAGGATAGCTTCAGTTCCTTTTTTATTCATTAAAACGGATTATAAAGAAGGTGTCGTCATTGGTATTGCACGACAATATATTATAGCTGAATGATCTTTGAGTTTGCTCCAAAGCATTATAAAGAATGTCATTCAAAGCATCCCAATCTACCGCTTGACCCGAAAGCATCATGTGGAATTCGGTTTTACCCGAAAGCCAATCTTCAACAATCGAATCTGTCATTTCATCCAAGGTGTTAAAGCTTTCCCCCACACGGTTATAATAATACAATTCATCGCTGTTCTCGGCAATCTGATTATATTCGTATTCGGCTATCCAGCTGTATTCATCGCACATATCCTCGCCTGCGTTGAATAAACGATAGTTGGTTTCATCCTCAGAACCGAAAAGAACATCGTCAAAGGTAACATCCACCACATACCATTTTCCGTTAAGGAGAATGGTGTTGAGCATATGTCCCTCTCCGTTATTGTCCACAGCGCTCATTCTTCCTACCTTCAAGCCCGCAATAGATGCAAGCACATAGAATGAATCGGTATAACCTTGACAATTTGCAGATTCGTCAAGCAATCCGCCTACAGATGTGAGATGACGGGGAGGGTCAGAGGGGTCGGAAACATCAAGAAAAGGGCTGTAATAGGTTATGGTTTCGGCAAGATAATCGTGGAGATATATCTCCAAATCATAATCATTGTCGGTTTCTTGATCTGCCGCGGCAACTATTTGAAGCGCTTTATCCAACACAAGCTTTTCATCGTCATTAAGAAAAGAATCATCACCGCTGAAATAAGCATCAACAATTCTGTCACCGGGAAATTCCATCATTTCTACTGTATAGTCGTTTCCTATCCAATTACAAGTAATATAAAAGGAATTGGTCATTCGCGCAACAAGCTGAGCATCAAATTCTTCTGTACCCAAATATGTAAACTCTACGGTAAGATCATCGTTATTTTTATTCTCGTTAAGATAGTCTCGCAATTCCAAAAGAGTGTAAATTTTTATGTATGTTTCGGGTTCATCGGGGACAGAAGGTTCGTCTTGGGGAGGAATAGGTTGTTCGTCACTTGATTCTTCAATACTTGGTTCTTCGACACCCGATTCATCAACGCTAGATTCATCGGAAACCAATAAAGAAGCTTCCAAGGAATCGTTTCGCTCGATTGATGTACTTTCGGATCGTGTTTTTGATGTATAATCTCTGTCGGATTCATCAAAATCCATAAAAATGCATCCCGATAGCACAAACGCCACGACAAATGTCAATGCAGCAAAAGCAATGAAACGTTTTTTCATGATTTCTTCCCCATAAAAATATAATTATTAAACATTATACAACACTTTTTTGAAATACTCAATAAGAAATATATATTTTAAATCGACAAATCCCCCCAAAAAACCTTTCGCTTGGGGTCCTCCGCAAAAAAACAGGAGGGGTACAATCACCCCTCCTACGATGAAATTAACAGTTTGATAATTTCGACAAATTATTCAGCAGCTTCTTCTGCAACAACCTCTTCAGCAACAGCTTCTTCTGCAGGTGCTTCAAGAAGAGCGCGGATGGAAAGAGAAAGTCTTCTTCTTTCGATATCAGCAGCGGTGATCTTAACAGTAACCTTATCCCCAACCTTGAGAACGCTCGCGGGGTTGGAAACAGGCTTGTCAGATATCTGGCTGATGTGGATAAGGCCATCGAAATCAGGGAAAATTTCAGCGAATGCGCCGAAAGGCATGATAGAAACGATGGTTGCATCAACTACATCACCGATGTTGTAGTTTTTCTGGAAAATAGTCCAAGGATCGTTTTCTTCGGTCTTGTAGCCGAGGGAAATTCTCTTCTTTTCCTTATCAACAGATTTGATGTAAACGCTGATGGTATCGCCTTCCTTGAGAACTTCAGAAGGCTTCTTAAGTCTGCCCCAAGAAAGCTCGGTAATGTGAAGCATACCGTCAACAGGACCAAGGTTGATGAAAGCACCGTAACTCATGAGAGCACGAACCTTACCTTCGAACTTATCGCCTTCCTGAACGTTAGCGTAGAATTCTTCCTCAGCAGCCTTACGGGAAATCTTGTTGGAAGCCTTGATAGAGCCAACTGCTCTCTTTCTCTGTTCGTTAACGTCGATGATCTTGAAGCTTACAGCCTGACCCTTGAGAGATTCAAGCTCTTCCCCCTTAGGTACGCCTGTCTGAGAAGCAGGAATAAATACCTTGTTGGGACCGTAAAGAACGATAACGCCTGCATAGCCCTTTTCGTTCTTGATGATTTCCTTAACGTTACCGGAAAGGATTTCGCCGCTTTCAAAAGCCGCCTTGATTCCTTCCCAATACTTGTGCTGGTCGATCTTCTTCTTGGAAAGAAGAACTGTTCCGTCGGAATCAGAGAACTTACCGCAGATTACTTCAACCTCATCGCCAACCTTGAAGAGGTCATTGAGATCAACGCCGTTTTCGGCGGTGATTTCGTCATAAGGAAGAATACCTGTATGCTTTGTACCGAGGTCGACTTTAACCTCGCCGGCATTAACTGCGGATACGATACCTGTAACCCTTTCACCTGTATTTAAAGTTTTGAATGATTGTTCGAGCATCTCTGCAAAGCTGAGTTCCTCATTTGCGATGTTTGACATCTTGTTATATACCTCCTGTATTAATCCGCTGGGTGTCGAAGCACCTGCGGCTATTGCAATTTTATGTGCCTTGCGAATAACATCCGCATAAGCGTCAAGCTCAATTGCCGACTCTATCATAATAGAATCGGGACAAACCTCTTTTGCAATAGCAAAAAGCTTTGCTGTATTTGAGCTGTTACGTCCGCCTACAACCACAGTCATATCGCTGACAGACGCCAATTCTTTTGTTTTCTTTTGACGGTTTTCGGTAACACTGCATATAGTTTCGAAAACACGAACATTGGGATAAAGCTCTTTTATTTTATTGCGGCAACGTTCCCATTCGGCACCCGAATAGGTTGTTTGAACTGCAAGGATACAATCATCTTCGCTTTTGAAGCCCGATTCATGAGCTTTTATAATAGAATCATAATCGGAATAAACTGCTCCCTGTCCCTTTGCCCAGCTCATTATTCCCTCTACTTCGGGATGCTTTGGGTCCCCTATAAGGATAACCTTTGCTGTTTCGGGTTGAGAAGCAACAATTTTATGTATCTTCGAAACATAGGGACAAGTTGCATCCACATACTTAATTCCCTTTGCCGAAAGCTTTTCAAAAATTTGTTTTGTAGTACCGTGGGCGCGAAGGAACACCAACCCATCCGACGGAACAATATCGATATCGTCGGAGGTTATAAACACAACTCCTCTTTCGCGAAGGGAATCGGTAAAGATTCGGTTATGTATAAGCTCGCCCAAACAATATATGGGATTTTCAGAAGTTTCCAGATTTTCGTGTATCATATCAACGGCACGCTTCACGCCGAAGCAAAAACCGCTGTATTCCGAAACTGTGATATCAGCCATTGTTATTCTCCGCAAAAAGCTCGCAAACCTTGTTGAAAGCATATTTGGAAATTTCGTGAGAATTGGGTTTGTCCTCGCTTATAGACATATATTCCTCATAAGGGATAGGCTTACCCACAACCACCTTCACCTTGCGGAAAATCAAAGGTTTCTTATGATTTTTGCCATAGCAAATCGCCACAGGAAGCAAGGGTGCCTTGGTTTTTAATGCCATTAATCCTATACCTGCCAAAGCAGATTCGGGATCGGGACTATCACATTGAATTCTTGTTCCCTGAGGGAAAACGCCTGTCATATTGCCGGAATTAACAATATCAAATATCTTACGCAAAGCAGCAATATCATTCTCTCCGCGATGCACCGCAACAACATTACACCATTTGAAGATCCATTGCATAGGCTTAAAGTTCAAAAGATCGCTTTTCCCCATAAAATACACGGGACGCTTCATCACAGCAGCAATACACAAGGGATCAAAAAAAGAAGAATGGTTGGCAATGACTATAACACCGCCTTCGGCAGGCTCATTTTCCCTGCCTTTATATTCGGTAAAATAGCATAGCTTAATAAAAGCACGGGCTATTCCTCGAATAATCGTATATCCGTTCATTTATTTAATAACCTTATCTATTATTGAGATTGCATTGGAAACGGTTTCGTCAATATCCATATCGGAATTATCGAACATAATAGCATCCTCGGCAGGAACAGCAGGAGCCACGTCACGATTCTTATCATTAGCATCTCGCCATTTCATATCAGAAAGAACCTCTTCCAATGTTGTTTCCACACCGCGTTCATTCAATTCAGCAAAACGTCTTTTTGCTCTTGCTTCGGGAGAAGCAGTAACAAACATTTTCACCTGAGCATCGGGAAGGATGACCGTACCGATATCTCTTCCGTCCATTATAACATTGTTTTCACGAGCAATGCTCCTTTGAGTTTCCAAAAGGAAAGCACGCACCTCGGGTATTTTGGAAACATCGGATGCATATTTTGAAATAAGAGGTGTTCTTATTTCATTTCCCATTTTTTTGCCATCAAGATAAACAGCATTGCCGCCATCCTCAAGACGCATTTCAATCTTGATTTCAGGGAGAACAGCAATTATAGAAGCCGCATCATCTGAGGCTATGCCTTTTTCGGAAACAAAAAAGCCGATAGTACGGTATAATGCTCCTGTATCAATATAAACGAAACCATAGTGCTTGGATAATTTTTTCGCAAGCGTGCTTTTTCCGGAGCCCGAAGGTCCATCCAAAGCAATTTTAATTGTCTTAGAGACCATAAATATCACCGAGTATATATTATACATCTTTTTTTGAAGATTTCAATAGTTTTTTCAAAATATTCCCCGAGCATTTTTTACATATTATCCAACATTTCGCAAATTTTACAATTTGTTCAAAACTAACAAATAACCTTCAAATACCTTGACAACGTAGATTAAATAAAGTATTATTTATGTGAATCCATAATAATTTCGTAAGAAAGGATACCAAAATGAAAAGATTTATTTCACTTGCTTTGGTTATGATCATGCTCTTGGCGATGATTCCGTTTTCTGCTACGGCAGCAACAGCATCATATTCCATTAACATCGATGTTCCTGAAGCATACAAAGCCGGTGATATTGTTAATGTTAAAATAACAATTGACAATGTCCAGCTCGAAACAGGTATTTCTATTATCAATTTCCTTTTGCGTTACGACAACGCAAGCCTTTCTATCAATGCAACCTCAAAAGCGCTCAATTGCATGGAAGATTTCTATGCATGGGAAGATTTCACCACCATAGCAGGAAGCTGGAACAGCGATAAAACCGTATTCACTCCTGCAAACGACGGTATAGTTGACGTTCAAATCGGTGACGGTGGCGGATCCGGCAGCGATTATCACAATATCGTAAACGGCGAATCCATCGTTCTCAACATCAGCTTCACTGCAATGTCTGATGCAAGCGAAGATGCATCGGTTTGGGTTAACGGCAGCGAAACCGCCGCATTGGTTTACAGCGATGACACGAGCAATCCTTTGGGATATGATGAATTCGAAGGTCTCGGAAATTCTGCTGTTGTAGAAGAAACTATCGAATACAACGAAACTGCAGTTGAAGGCGGTCATATTCCCGGCGAACCTGCTACCTGCACAGATGCTCAGGTATGTACAGGCTGCGGTTTTGAAATTGCTCCTTCCATCGGACATGATTATGAGGATGTAATAACACCTCCCGATTGCGACAGCCAAGGCTATACAACTCACACCTGCGGTAACTGCGGTGATGAATATACTGACAGCTATGTAAATGCAAGCGGACACGATTACGAAGACATCGTGATACCTCCTACCTGCACCGAAGGCGGATATACTATTCACACCTGCGGAGACTGCGGAGACGAATATACTGACAGCGAAACCGATCCTGCCCACAGCTATATTCACGTTACTACAGCCCCCTCTTGTACCGAACAGGGCTACACAACACACACTTGCGAAAACTGCGGTGATGAATATGTAGATTCCTATGTCGATGCAATCGATCACACTCCCGGCGATTGGACCACCGTTACACCTCCTCAAATCGGCGTAGAAGGTTTGGAAGAAAAGTGCTGTTCTGTATGCGGAACACAGCTCGATACAAGACCTATCGATGCTTTGAAAGAGCCTCAATATATCTTGGGCGATGCCAACAACGACGGTAAGCTTACCGCAACAGACTATATGATGATAAAGAAGATCGTTTTCAACACATTGTCTTTAGATAGCCTCCCCGACCCCGAAACGGCTTTGTTGCGTTGCGACCTTAGCGGAGACGGAAAAATCACCGCAATTGATTACCTCAGAGTAAAAAAATTAATACTTTCATAAGATGATTAAAGGTCGGTTGGGAATCCAACCGACCTTATTTTTATGGCCGTAAACTCTAATCACCTATACGAACAAATCAACAGCAAACGCTGTGATACAGGAGACTGCCGCAACGAAGGTAAGCCCCTTCTCTTTTATTGCAAAAAATACTGCTGCTAGCAACCCTGCCGCCGCGGCGAACACATTACCTGTTGCATAGAGTGCTCCGGGGAAAGTCATTGCCGCCAAAACCGTATAGGGAATATAATACAAAAACGAACGTACAAATCCGTTTGTTATCTTCTTTTGAAATGCGGCAAACGGAATTGCACGGATGAGATAGGTTGAACCGGCAAGTATAAGCAAATATATCCAAAACTCTTTATTCATTTTCATTCTCCTTAGGAAACAGCAATGCTCCGAATACTGCCGCAGCAACAGCACAAATGCTTATTGCCAAACCGCTTGATATACTGTTCAGCAGAGGAACGTAATAGAACAAGCAACTCAATCCTACCGAAACACCAACAACGCAAAGAAGCTTTTTTGACTTTTTTGAATCGGGTGCAACAATAGCTACAAACATACCATAAATAGCAAGGCAAAGAGCGTTCATTACGCTTTCGGGAAGTATGTTCCCTACCAAGCTTCCCACAAGAGTACCCAAAGCCCAGCCGAAATAAGGCGCCACGGTCAAGCCTGCAAAAAACCTAGTTGTAACTTCATTTTGGCAGGCTGCGACAGCGAATATTTCGTCTGTAATGAAGAATCCGAAAAGCCAACGTTTTATTCCCTTAAATTCATTGCTCACCTTTTGAGAAAGTGAAACCGACATAAAGGCATATCTTATATTGATGGTCAACTGGGAAACCAGCATTTCAATATACTGACCGGGATTTATCATAATATTGATTCCTGCAAGCTGACCTGCGGATGTTAATGTGGTCATTGAAATGATAACCGCCTGCCACCAGTTAAACCCATAAGACACCGCAAGAATGCCAAATGTAAACGAAACCGAAAGATAGCCTATTCCTATGGGGATTCCGCTTCGAAATCCTCTGACAAACTGCTTCATACCTTGCCTTCCTTTCGAAGCTTTTCCATAGTATCTCTTTTAATTTCCCGACGTAATTCCATAGTCCATTCCGACCATTGGCAATTTTTCTCGCCGTAAATCAAATTTTCCTCATATTCCATGGGGAGCCATGTGGAAATATCTGCTTGGTTATGAGAGATAACGGCTTCCATATTATCCAAAGCCTTATATAATTTCGCCTCATCGGTTTCCATAGCCTTCATTTCGGCAAAAAGGTCTGATAATTCCAAAGAAAGCTTATGAGGAAGCTTATTTAAGAGAGCCTTAACAGCCTGTTCCTCGTCATGCTCATCCTTATCTGTTTTATAAAAAGAAGGAATATCCCCTGTAACAGCCTCACCAAAATCGTGTATCAAGCACATTTTGATAACCTTATTTATATCGAGCTGAAGATATTCGTCCTTACACAAAAATGCCATAACAGCCAAACGCCAGCTATGCTCTGCTACCGATTCCCTTCTGCCATCGGAATTCCAGGAATGGCGGGTAACAGTTTTTAATTTTTCTATGGTATTTAAAAAATCAATAAATTCACGGGGTTGCATATTCTATCCAATCATCGAATAAAGTTCGTTAAAGTCAAAAACCTCTGCACCGTAATAATGCTCGTTGTCACGATTAAAGAGAATGGGCGACATCCCCACTTCCTCTGCGGCAAGAAGATTCTTAGCGCTGTTATCCACAAAAATACATTCTTTTGCGGATTTTCCCGTAATTTCCAAAGCCTTGTCGAAAATGGCGAAATCAGGTTTACGGCATTTCACATCAGCGCTGACGATTTTAGCTTTTAAATATTCATCCAATCCGAAAAATTCGGTTATATATTTACTCCATTGAGAGACATCATTGGATATGAGAACCAAATCATATTTACCGCTTACCTTTTCCGCAAATGGCAAAAATCCCCTATCCAAGGTCAGATGATTCTCGATATAATCTCTCATGTGAAATTCGGTATCATTATAACCCAATGCAGAAAAAAATTCATGAGAATTAATTTCTCCAAGCTGAGCTTTTGTAAAAAGCTTTTCCTCTTTGAAAAGCTTTCGGAGCCTTTCATGATGAGATTCATCAAAATGAGAATAAGTATAAGGAATAAAATTCCCCTTGCTTTCTTCAAGAATAACTCCGTACATATCTATCATTATCGTGGTATATTCTTTTATCATAAGCTTCCTCAATACATCAATTTAGCCCCAAAAGCCTTACGGCTTTCGGGGACCCCGGAATTTAACCCCGGAAAACGAAAACGGCAGTTAAACTGCCGTTTTGTTCAAACTAAATTAAAGACCTCTTTCAGCCTTCCATTCATTGACCTTGCCAACAGCAAGTCTCTTGATGGATTCTTCTGCATAAGCGGATTCTTCGCCGCCGTTTGCATAGATAAAATATTTTCCATCGGGAGTTTTGTAAAGAGTTTCTTCATAACCTGCAGGATCGCCGAATTCGCCGCTTGTATACTTTGCAACGAGTTCTGCTGTCTCTGTGTCGTATTCGACTTTGCAAATAATCTTTTTCATATTTACATCCTTTTTATAATAAATTCTTGCCAACGTACAGTTAACAGAATTATTATATACCTTTATTTACCAAATTTCAAGGGTTTTTAAAAGAAATAACACAAATAGAGCCCATTTGCAGACGTTTTGGAACTAACCCCTCCCGATTTCAGTAATAAATCGTTGAATTTTGTCATTTATTTCTGTAAACACCTGTCTTCAGCTTTTCTAATTCCTCATCGTTGCAGCAGCCCGCAGAGAAAAAGGCTATGCCCTTTGCTCCCCCTCTTCGGCAGGCTTCAACCTGTTTTGTAGTCTCAATTAAGGGCAAGCCGTTATACATAGGAGAGATCCCCGAAATATTGGGAGAGCTTCCATAGCTGTTTACCATTGCGGCGATTTCCTTCTCCACCTCGATAGCATCGTTATAATATGCCATAGGATAGATCGCATCCAACCAACCGTTTATAACCCAATGGCGCCAATCCTGACATTTTACCATCAATGCCGCCTGAGGGTCTCCTACAACAGCGGTGGAAAGACAGATATAACGCCCCTTTCGTCGGTAATCCTGAATAAGCTCATAAACCGACTCTACATAAAGGGTTACCTTTTCTGCGCACCACAAAACATATTTTTCCCAATCTGCAGATTGAAGGTCTTGTATCGTGTCCAAATCGATTCCTGTTTCTTCAAAAAACATTTTTTTAGATGCTTCATCAAAGCCTGCGGCATATTCTATTCCTCTGATATGAGGATATCGGATATAGTCCAACTGAAATCCGTCGAAATCATATTTATCCAAAAGCTCTTTGCAAAGTCCGAGAAGAAATTCCCGCACCTCGGGCAATGCAGGATTAAGGAAATAGAAGCTGTCGTATCCGTCAAGGAACATTCCGCCGTCTTTTCTCCTTGCCATCCAATGGGGCTTCAGCTTGGCTATGGCACATTCCTCTCCCGAATGACCGAAAAAGAAATTTTCAAACCAGGCGTGAATCTTCACACCGTATTTCTTACCAATTTTGATAAACGCATCGATAACGTCGAAATTATTATCATTTCCTCCTCTTTTGGGAAGATAATCGGCAATACATTTCAATGCATTTGCATAACCCCCATAATTGGTTTCAATCAGCATAAGGTTTATACCTGCATCGGCAAATCGTTTGACGGTTGCTTCGACCTGTTCTTCATTTCTTTCATTGGGTCTATGCCAAACTCCGCGTATTTCATTGGGAACCGAACGAGATGTAATATAATACGCTTCCTCTGTGATTTTGGCAACACCTTCAAAATCAAATTTTCCCAACGCCTCCTTGGCTGAACCCAAAAGCATTTGAGCTTTTTCCGAATCGTATTCTTCATTAAATTTCTCTAAAATACCGATTCTTTCCTGAATTTCCGAGATTCTTTTTTGGGCAAGAGTTATATTGGTTTCCTCATCTATGTCAATTTCCAAAAATCCGTTATTAATATTCACCTTGGCGCCAACGCAGATTTGGTCAGCAAGGAAAATGGCAGATTCACCATGACCCGATGCAACAAATCCATCTATTGGAATTTCGTTATCATTACCTCCGCAGGAAATAACACGTCCCTTTGAAACGCAAGCCTCCCAACCGTATTTATTAGTTCCTGTTTTAGAGCCTTGGTCGTATATAACCAATTCGTCCTGCTCTCTTTTTCCGTTAAAATGGGAAATGGAAATACTTTTCATACAGATCCTCCGTTTGGATTATGTTGTATTTATACTCAATTCGTATTTTATACTATATTCCACTAAAAAACAAGTGCTGTCTATATATAAAACACGGCAGAAAAGGTTTAAATTCTGCCGTGTCTAATAATTACATCATATTAACATTATCTTTTTTCTTGTTCTGATACTCAATTAATTTTTCGGTATATTCCCTTCCCTTAATTTTTACCATAATAAAATATATAGCCAAGCTCACTACCCAGCATCCTATGAATATCCCGATAAACAAAAGCCAATTATGCAAAGCAAACTGCTTCCACCAAGAAAACATCAATGCAACTATAAAAGTCACAAGAAACATAGGTATAACAAACAAGGATATTCTTAAAATATAAGATATATTTTTGAAAAATATATCGCTGAATGCAACAAGAATAAAAGCACCGCCGAAAACCGAAATGGTTAATAGTTGCAATATGCGGTAAACCGATATATTTTCCACACCGTTTACCAAAGCCGTTATCGACATAACCATCATCATCATTGAAAATAGCTGCAGAACCTCATAAGGTAATCTTTTGAAAAAAATCTTCAATTTTGTTTTCATTATTTCGCACCACCAATTCCTAATTTGCTTTTCAATATGTTTGCGTATTGACGTGATACGCATATTCTTTCGCTGTTTTCGAGGGTTAAAAGTATTTTTCCGCCAAATTCGGGCCGCATTGATTTGATTCTGTTGAGATTAACAACACAGCCCTTTGATATTCGCATAAAATCAGCATTTATGAATATTTGCTCTGCCTCATATAGCTTTATATTGGTTTCGTAAACACTTTTTTCCGTATAACAAAAGGTTTTTCTGTCAATAGACTCTAAATAAAGGACCTCGTTAGGTTCAATACAATAGGTTTCATTATCCTTAATTCCGACTATTCGTTTTCCTTGGTTTTCGAGATTTTTCAAAAATCCAATAATATCAACAATATGTTGGTCGGTTTTGTAACATTCAACCGTTATTTTGGTTTCTTTGCAATTTTCATTTTCAATAATGTTGATTTGCAATTCTCAGACCTCCTTATTTGTTGCAGCTGCTGAATTTATTATATCAAATCATTAAATTTAATCAACCCGATTTCGCGTAAGCGGTATATACGAATACATAAGTTGCATTAATTACGGATAATATGCATAAAAAAGCCTTCTGCCCGATGAAGCAGAAGACTTTTATATTACAAATTGATTATTAACCGTTGATATTGAAGTTTTCGGAAAGAAGGTTCATAGCCTTGAGGAGCTTATGCATATAAACAAAAGGACCCACAAAAATCAAAGAGCCGAGAATAAACCAACCCCAGAAGGAGCCTGCGCCGAAGCTGTAATTAATATTTCTGCGCTTCAATTCATTGCCGATTCTGGCAGAAATATTATTGTACCATACAAGGGGAGCAATGCCTAATGTAAGCCAAGAGAAGATAAAATAAAGCAAGCAATAATGCATTGGCTACTACACAAAAATATCAAAATAATCAATTTTATGTACAAAGCGTCTTGACTCTTTTGAACTTATTGTGTATAACTTATTGTGTATTTTGTACAGAAATGGTATTTTTTATGTTTTCAACTCATTTATATTGACATGATTGATAATATTCTTGAACTTGATTTAGATGAAGGAATATTTGATATAGTCTTCCAAAAGTTATCTACCAATAAGGGGTGCAAAATGAGTGACTCGGTTGACGTTGAAGCTGACTTATACACTACATATATGTTTATGAAAAGTTTGGAAGTGCGAGACAGAAGCGATGATATTGACAATCATCGAAAATGCATTGATTTATATGAAATTAATGAATCGATTTATTCATTATATCCAAATGGGCAAGATGCGAGTATCATGTCGACATATTTAGGATGCTATATTAAAAATTCATTTTACAAAACCGAATCAAAACTTGAGTGACCATACTAAATTGATAGTTTTTAGGAGATATATTAGATATGTTAGAACTTCACAACATATGCAAGTCATTTGAATCACATAATGTTATTAATAATCTGAATCTAAAGATATATCCAAATCAAGTTACATTTATTGTTGGAACTTCTGGTGCAGGGAAAAGCACATTACTTAATATGATTGGCGGTCTTTCATTACCAGACAATGGAAATATAATATATGAGGGAGTTAACATAGCTGATAATATTGAGATGTACAGAGCAGAGAATGTAGGTTTCATCTTTCAAAGTTACAATTTAATCAGCGGATTAACAGTAAGAGAAAATATTAAAATTGGTGCTCTATATTCAAAGACTCCTAATGTCCCTGAAAATATTTTTGACAAACTTTTGGACGATATTGGCATATCTAACTCTGATCAAAGGGTCGATACACTTTCTGGCGGTGAAAAGCAAAGAGTTGCTTTTGCGAGAAGCGTATGCAAATCGAGCAAAATCATCATTGCCGATGAACCCACAGGAAATCTTGATTCGGATAATGCAGAAAAAATTCTTTCTCTATTATCCGAGTATAAGGACAATCGATATATTATAATTGTATCACACGACATTGATAAAGCAAAAAAATATGGTGACAGAATTATTTCATTAAAAGACGGAAAAATAGAATCCGATTTAATGATCAGAAATGAGGCTGAAAAAGAGAACAATTCTCACACAACAAATTGGTGCAAAAAGAGTAAAAGGAAAATATGTTGGAGTGCATGCAAAACACTCGGCATGAACAACATTCGACATAAATGGTGGAGAGTACTTTCAATATCATTGGTAATTGCATTGACTATGACTGCTATAACAACGGTAATATGTCTTGGAACATGGGGCGATACTGTTTCTAATAGGCTCAATAAGGACTACTTGGAAAACGATTTGTTGTCGTTGTATTATCCATTGATGCCAAATTCCGAACCAGGTTCATATCCATTCTCCAGCGAAGTAATCGATGAAATTAAAAAGGAATATGATATTGTTGAAATTGTTGAAGAATATTACAATGATATCGATGTATCAATATCATTAAGTTATGGAAGCAGTGTGTGCGATGCTTCATTTAAACAAGTAAATATTTCAGAGTTTTTTGAAAAGCGTATAATGACGAATGAAATTGATGGAAGATTTATTGCTAACGAAAACGAAATAATTATTTCATCTGATATTTCAAAAAAATTGTTTGACGGGGCTGGAATTGGGGAAAAAATACAAATCAATACAACAAATGGTTATAGCAAGGAACTTGAAATAGTAGGGATTAATTATACATTAAATCCGTTTGATGAAATTTACACATTTATTTGTGCATCCACCTTGAAGGAACTACTTGCAGCAGAAATCGAAGAGGAATTGGCATCTGCTTTTTCTATATCGCAATTCAAAGATAACATATCGTATGGAATTGTGCCAAATAAAGGATTTAAAGGCAAAATGCTAATTTATAATGGAAACGAAAATATATTATTTCAAACAGGAGAACAGTTTAATGATAACTCCGTATTATTGAGTTCAGCATTAGCAACCGCAATATGTAAAAACGACTATTTAACCTCGGCGGCTGACATATACAACACAGAATATGCGTTGTCAATAAATGGAGTTTTCAAGGTTAAAATTGTTGGGGTCTATGAATCTGATGAATATGAATATAGAATTAGCGAATCATTATACTCAAAACTTCACTCGGCAGATCCCATCAAATTGGAAATATATTTGGCAAATTCCAATGAGGTGTCATCCGTATACACTGAAATCAATGATGGAGGTAGATTCTTCAGCGAATGTACACTTGAAAAATTAAAATCGAACATTGACGAACAGACATCATTTTTTAAACTTGCGATTGCGTTATTTGGGATAATACTTTTGATTATTTCGATTTTTATGTTGAGTTCATTTGCAAAGATCTCGGTATTGGAAAGGAAGCACGAGTTTGCAATTATCAAAAGTTTGGGAGCATCAAACATGGATTTGAGGTGTATTTTGTTATTTGATGCCATCATTATTTCGATTCTATCGATAATAATATCATTTGTTACAACTGGAATTGTTATTCAAGTTATTCCGCTGATCTTAAAAAAAATCTCTTATATCAAATTCAATTATCCGTGGATAGTTGAAATATGTACGAGTGCTATTTTAAGTTTGATAACGGTCATATACAATGTAATTTATTTTAGAAAAATATCAAAAATGATGCCCGCCGACCTACTTGTCGAAAGCTAACAAACATATTAATTGTTCTTATTTATAATTAATCTTTGAAAAGGCTAACAAGCGCATATTCATACCCTTCCTTTGCGGTTTGAATATGCGCTCATCTTATAGGCTCTATGTCAATAGTTGGGGCAGACAGTATTGTTACAAAGGATATCCCTGACAATGTTGTTGCAGCCGTTAATCCTTGCAGGGGTCTTCGTGAGGTAAACGAACATGACAAGGAATACTATTTCAAGGTAGAAGAATCAAGCTGTAATCAGTAAAACGGCGGCAGGAGAAATAAATCTCCCTGCCGCCTGTCTGTTATGTGTAAATCAAATCGGTGTTTACTGTTTCTGTAGCTTTTATCAAATATAACAGTAAATAAAAATGCCTTCTGCAAATTAATGCAAAAGGCAATTTTTATATAGTTCAAAAGAGTCAACTATTTTGTTCTTTGTTAATTAAATTATTCCCACTCGCTTAAATTAGCATTAAATGTGGTGTATTAAGGTTTTTTGCGTGATTTTTCGGGGGATTTTACCGCTATTTTCCGCCTCGTCTATGGAGCACACGAAAAAATGGTATCAAATTGGTATCAATGAATCCACCGCAACTTTTTTGTTATCCAAGATCGGGCTCGGCAAAAAATTCCACGCTCAATGTGTCGGTTCCATCGGATTCAAAAACAAGTATCTCGTTATCCCCTGTTTTGAGGAAAGGCGCGGGAACGAACAACGTTTTTTGAGGTCCGGCATCATTAAAATAACGTCCGATGTTCACACCATTGATCTTCACAAATCCCTTGTGGAATCCGTCAAGACGCAAAAACGTGTCGGCAGGCATTCCTTCGATATATAAAAAACCGCGCAGGAATGACGGTGCGTTCACTGTAGCCTGTGTGATCGGCTTAAAATCAAGCGCATCAAGCTCACTATCCATGGGCAGACAATAGATATCCCAACCAAAATGATACTGAAAGTCTAAACGTACTGCACCTACACCCTTGCGATCGCGAAGCTTTGAACCGTAGTTGACACGCCCCATATTTTCAACCAACAAATCAATATGGATCTGTTCTTTTTTATCAAGCTCAACCATTACTAATTCTTCTGATGACGGGGGCGCCCAGCGACAATATGTTCCCTTCCATTTTCTGTCAAAAAATATCTGTACTCGATCGTGTATACTTTCAATGATCAATTTTTTCGGACTGTGAGGTCCGCGTATGGTTGAACGGTAAAGAATATATCCGTAATTCTGACCAAGTTCTTCCATAAAAGCAGGCGTGGCAGAGTGTATCGGCATTGAAATACGATCAAGATTTTCAAAAAGATCGGCGCTCTCTGTGAGTTGAACAGTTCCGTAGGCGGTCTTCTTCGTTTCGGTAGCAGTAAGAGGCGGCACCTCACCGCAATATTTACGCATCATATCGCGAATTGCGTAGTACGTAGGTGTACGGTCTCCTGCCTCGTTCAACGGAGAGCAATAGTCGTAGCTCGTAACCGTCGGCTCGTATTTAGTACTGTAATTTGCTCCGTTCATGAATCCAAAATTCGTTCCGCCATGGAACATATAGAAATTAAACGATGCGCCAAGTCTAAAAAAGCCTTCAAAATCACTGCATATTTCCTCGGCAGTACGCGTATGGTGCTTTTCAAACCAATGGTCAAACCAACCGCACCAATATTCGCCGCACATTACGGGCTGATTGGGACGAAAATCCTTCAATATAGGCAAACGTTTCTCAGGCTCTGATCCAAAATTTGCAACCGCGAGGCAGTTCTCCAAAGTTCCACCCGAAAGCATAGTCTTTTCGGGACCGTCAGAGGTAAAATAAAGGCAATCTATTCCATTGCCCTTGTAGATCTGTACAATCGCGTTCAGGTAGTCTTTGTCGTTTCCGTAGCTTCCGTACTCGTTTTCCACTTGGATCATTATTATGTTTCCGCCATTTGAAGCAAGATACGGACGCACTCTGCCAAGCAGCTCGGTATAATAGCGTTCCACCTTTGAAAGAAAAGTCTTGTCATAGCAGCGAAGCGACATCTTTTCATATTTTAGAAGCCAGGCCGGGAAACCGCCGAATTCCCACTCGGCGCAAATATACGGGCCCGGACGAAGAATCACGTTGAGTCCCAAAACTTGCGCTGTCTCGATATACTTCACTATATCAAGATTTCCCGAAAAATCAAATTCGCCCTCACGTGGCTCGTGAAGATTCCAACACGTATAAGTTTCAACAGTATTGAATCCGCACTCCTTAAGCTTTAAAAGCCTGTCATACCAATACTGATGCGGAATTCTAAAGTAATGAATCGCTCCCGAAATAACAGTATATGGTTTGCCGTCCATATAAAAACATTCATTATCAAAGGTTATAGTTCCCATTTTGCAACTTCCTCTTGCTATTACAAAAACAGCTTTTCCCATCTGCAAAAAGTGGCTTGGAATAAGGCTTCTAAGCCACTGGCAAACCTTAACGTATTATTCCCACTCGATGGTTCCGCAGGGCTTAGGTGTAAGGTCATAGAGAACACGGTTGATGCCGTCGACCTCGTTGGTGATGCGGTTTGTGATATGGTGAAGAACCGAATAGGGGATCTCTTCGATTGTTGCGCTCATTGCGTCAACAGTATTTACAGCACGAATGATAGCGGGCCAGCCTTCATAACGGCTTTCGTTCTTAACGCCAACACTCTTGATGTCGGGAATTACGATAAAATACTGCCAAACCTTTTCTGCAAGGCCGTTTTTGTCAAATTCTTCGCGAAGAATCGCATCAGCCTCACGGAGAGCTTCCAATCTATCGCGTGTGATCGCGCCAAGGCAACGAACGCCAAGACCGGGACCGGGGAAGGGCTGACGGTAAACCATGCCATGAGGGAGACCCAACGCCTCGCCTACAACAC
>CAZYRT010000003.1:0-77136 GCA_964650045.1 uncultured Ruminococcus sp. | reverse complement strand
AAGAATTCGATTGTCTTGGAGTCAGCAGTAAGCTTTACGATAGCCTTCTTCCATTCGGAAGTCTTGCCAACGTGGTAGCCAACACGCTTTGTCTTTCTCTTCATGGTGATAGTGGTAACCTTTTCAACTTCCACCTTGAAGATTTCTTCAACCGCGTTCTTGATCTCAACCTTGTTTGCATTTGCAGGAACCTTGAAAGTGTATTTCTTATCCTGCATATTCTTGATAGAGGCTTCAGTGATAACGGGTTCTCTGATAATATCGTAAACAGATTTCATTATGCATATACCTCCTCAAGTTTTGCAAGCGCATCCTTAGCGATGACCATTTTGTCATACTTAAGGATGTCATATACGTTAATAGTGTTAACAGGTGCAGTCTTTACACCGGGGATGTTAGCAGCAGAACCAACTACATAGTTGTTAACGTCGAGAGTAACAACCATAGCCTTGCCGTTTGCATCAACTGCATTGAGGAAGTTAACCATGTTCTTTGTCTTGTAGCTGTCGAGTGCGATATTGTCAACAACAATCAATTCATTCGATACAACCTTAGAAGTAAGAGCAGAGAACAACGCAACCTTCTTGAGCTTCTTGTTGATGCTTACGCGATAGGTTCTGGGCTTAGGACCGAGAGCGATACCGCCGTGAGTCCACTGAGGAGAACGGATAGAGCCTTGTCTTGCTCTGCCGGTACCCTTCTGACGCCAAGGCTTCTTGCCACCGCCGCGAACTTCGCTTCTGGTAAGAGTAGACTGAGTACCCTGACGCTGATTGAGCAAATATGCTCTAACTACGGAATGGACCGCCGCATTATTGATTTCAGCAGCGAAAATTTTATCGGAAAGTGCGACTTCGCCGACAACCTTTCCTTCCATGTTCAAAACATTTACTGTAGGCATTTCTTTTCCTCCTTCCGCTTATTTCACAGTGCTGCGGAGGTAAACGATTCCGCCCTTTGCACCGGGAACCGCGCCCTTAACAGCGATGAGGTTGTTGTCAGGATCGATTTTAACGATTTCGAGGTTAAGCATTGTAACACGCTCATTACCGTACTGACCAGCCATCTTCTTATTCTTGAAGATACGAGCAGGGTCGATAACACCCATAGAACCGGACTGACGGTGAACAGGACCTGTACCGTGAGTCATTCTGAGTCTGTGAAGTCCCCATCTCTTGATAGCGCCGGAGAAGCCGTGACCCTTAGTCATACCGGTGATGTCAACTTTTTCGCCAACTTCAAAGGTATCTGCGGTAACAACATCGCCAACGTTCATGGAAGCGGAGTCGTCAAGACGGAATTCTTTGAGGTATTTCTTGAAGGAAACCTCAGCCTTTGTGAACACGCCTTTTTCAGGCTTGTTGAGTTTTCTCTCTGCAATATCAGAGAAACCAAGTTGAACAGCTTCATAGCCATTCTTTTCGTTCGTTTTCTTTTGAACGACAACACAGGGACCTGCGTTGATGACAGTAACAGGGATAACCTTGCCCTTTTCATCAAAGAGCTGAGTCATACCGAGTTTTCTGCCGATGATGCCTTTTTTCATTTATTTTTCCTCCTTAGGTTATTGGTTGATAGCTTTACGCTCATCAACGTGACCTTAATTTGACAGAGTTTAAAGCTCGACGTTAAAATCAACGCCTGCAGGAAGATCGGTGCTCATAAGCGCTTCAACACAAGCCTTAGAGGGCTTAATGATATCGATAAGACGCTTGTGAGTGCGATATTCAAACTGTTCGCGGCTGTCCTTGTACTTATGAACAGCACGAAGGATGGTAACGATTTCCTTATCGGTAGGAAGAGGAATAGGACCGGAAACGGTAGCACCGTTGCGCTTTGCAGTTTCAACAATTTTTTCTGCCGCGCGGTCTATAAGAGTGTGGTCATAACTCTTAAGACGGATTCTGATTTTGTCTTTCTTTGCCATGATGGATTTGCCTCCAAATATAATAATGTAATAATTTGACGGCAGAGCACCGAACACCACGCCGGGCGTTTCGCGTTACACCCTTAAAAAATGCTCGTTGCCTGCGCCCGATTGTCGGACATACTCTGCCATAGTTACCTGCCAATTGACAGCAATCTATAGCTTCATCGCACACCAAGCGAAGTCGATTTTATCACATTACAAGGGGTTTGTCAATAGATTCCGGCAAAAATCCCACACAAATTCAAAAACAATTTGTAAACAATTTATGAACAAACCATCACCTTGATGCTGACTTGATTTATACACTTTTTCAGGAATTTAGAGAAGGTTTTAATACTAATTTTGCAAAAACACTTTACAAAGGAAATATTTTCATTATAATTGTTTATAAGAACTATATATATTATAAAGGAAGAAAAATTCCAATGAAATTCGAAAGACCTAATAAAGGAGTATGCTCAAGAAGTATTTCCTTTGAGATCGACCAAGATCACATTGTCAGCGGCATTTCTTTTGCGGGCGGATGCAACGGCAACTTAAAAGGCGTTGCCGCTTTATGCGAAGGAAGACCTGCCGAAGAAATCATTCAACGCTGCAAGGGAATTAAATGCGGATTCAAATCCACATCATGCCCCGATCAGCTTGCCATTGCTTTAGAGGAAGCATTGGCAAAGCTATAAACAAGACGCGCAAATCCTATATTACATATTTAATGAAGGGAACTGCACCAATGAACAAAGAATTTGAAAGATGGCTAAACAACGAAAGCCTTGACGAAATATCCAAAAAGAGATTGCAGGAAATAAAGGATAACGAAACTGCGATTGCAGAACGCTTCGCTATTCCTATGAGCTTTGGTACCGCAGGATTAAGAAGCACCATGGATGTGGGAATTTCCAAAATGAACGTTTACACAGTTGCTCAAACAACCCAAGGTTTGGCTGATTTGGTTGTTTCCGCAAACGGTCAGGAAAGAGGCGTTGCTATTTCCTATGACAGCAGAATCGATTCCGACACCTTTGCAAAAACCGCCGCTGAGGTTTTGACCGCGAACGGTATCAAGGTTTATCTTTTTGACGGTATTCGTCCCACACCTGAGCTTTCCTTTGCTATTTTGCATTACGGATGTATCGCAGGTATCAATGTAACAGCTTCTCACAACCCTAAGGAATATAACGGATATAAGGTTTATTGGGAAGACGGCGCACAATTGCCTCCCGAACACGCAGAAATCGTTTCAAAGAGTGCTGCTGATACAGACATTTTCCAAGGCGTTAAGAGAATGTGTCTCTGTGAAGCAGAAAAGCAGGGCTTGCTTATCATGATAGGCGAAGAATGTGACGAGGCGTTCCTTAAAGAGGTCCTCGCTTGCAGACTTGATGCCGAAAACACCGCTAAATACGGCAATACCGTTGGTTTGGCATATACTGCTCTCCACGGCACGGGATATAAGCTCGTTCCCGAAGCTTTAAGAAGATGCGGAATTGATCAGCTTATTACAATCGATAGCCAGATGATTCCTGACGGTAACTTCCCTACCGTTGCTTCTCCCAACCCCGAAAACAAGGAATGCTTTGCAGAAGCGATCAAGAAGCTGGAAGAAATGGGCGTTGATTGTGGCGCTATTATTGCAACCGACCCTGATGCAGACAGAATTGGTCTCGCTATCAAGGATGACAAGGGCGAATATTTTGCTCTCAGCGGCAACCAGATCGGCGCATTGCTTATCGACCATATAATTAAGATAAGAAAGAAGACCAATAATCTTCCCGAAAATGCTTGCGCTATTAAATCTGTTGTTTCCTCTAACCTTTTCGATGCTATTTGCGAAAAGCACGGCGTGAGACACATCAGCGTTCTTACAGGATTTAAGTACATAGGCGAAAAGATCAAGGAATGGACCGCAGACGGCAGCAACACCTTTATCTTCGGTTACGAAGAAAGCCAAGGCTATCTTTCCGCAGGCTATGCGAGAGACAAGGATGCTGTAGCAGGAAGCGTTCTCGCGGCAGAAATGGTTTGCCGCCATTATGCAGAAGGCAGAACTGTTTATCAGGCATTACAGGAAATCTATAAAGAATATGGCCTTTACAGCGAAAGCGTTGTTAACGTTAAGATAACAGGCATCGACCCCATGGGATTGATGGGCGAAATCATGGCAGGCATCCGCGAAAAATCTATCGGTTCTATCGGAGGCAAGAAGGTAACTGCTCAGAGAGATTACTCCACAGGTATCATCAAATACGCTGACGGTTCAGAAGCTCCCACAGGGTTGCCCAAGAGCAATATGCTTTATTACGAATTGGAAGGCGGCAGCGCTGTTATCATCCGTCCCTCGGGCACCGAACCCAAGATCAAGGCATACATCCTTGTACGCGCAGAAAACGAATGCGAAGCAAAGGATTTGACCGAAGCTTTGGTAACCGCAAGTAAGGAACTGTTAAACAAATAAGTTACATAAAAAAATCTCGGAGTTTATCGCTCCGAGATTTTTTATTTTATAATGACTTGCAACTAAAATTATTTACAAATTATACCATAAAATTATATTGACAAAGAATACCGGGAATAATATCATATAAAACGTTAAAAGTTTTTTATTAGGAGGAAGCAGTAAAGTGCTTGAGTTACATGATATTAAAAAATCCTATGTTATCGGCGACACGGTAACAGAAGCACTAAAGGGGATTTCTATCAATTTCCGCGAAAGTGAATTTGTGGCAATACTCGGACAATCGGGATGCGGCAAAACCACATTGCTTAACGTCATCGGCGGTCTCGACCAATACGATTCCGGCGATCTTATTATAAGCGGAAGATCCACAAAGGAATACAAGGATGCTGATTGGGATGCATACAGAAACCATTCCATCGGTTTTGTTTTCCAAAGCTATAACCTTATCCCCCACCAAACAGTTTTACAGAATGTCGAGCTTGCCCTCTCTCTTTGCGGTGTTTCAAAGGCAGAAAGAAAGGCAAGGGCTACAAAGGCATTGGAGGATGTGGGTCTTGCAGACCATTTATACAAAAAGCCCTCGGAAATGTCAGGAGGACAGATGCAGAGAGTTGCCATAGCAAGAGCTTTGGTCAACAACCCCGATATTATCCTTGCTGACGAGCCCACCGGAGCGCTCGACTCGGAAACAAGCATTCAGGTAATGGACATTCTTAAAGAGGTTGCCAAGGACAGATTGGTAATTATGGTTACACATAACCCCGATTTGGCGGAAAAATACGCAACCCGTACCATAAAAATGCTTGACGGTATTGTTATTTCCGATTCTACCCCTCTCTCCGAAAGTGAAATCAAGGCAGAGCAGGAAAAAAGCATTGCCAGAAACGAAAAAACAAAGAAGATCAAAAGACCGTCTATGTCTTTTGCAACCTCATTCGGTCTTTCTTTGAAAAATCTTTTCACCAAAAAGGGCAGAACCATGCTCACCTCCTTTGCAGGAAGCATAGGTATTATAGGAATCGCTTTGATATTTGCGGTTTCTCAAGGTATGTCGAACTACATCAATGCAGTACAAGAGGATACCTTGACCTCCTATCCTCTTACATTGGAAGCGACTACCCTTGATATGACCACACTTATGCAAAGCTTTATGGGTGTAGGCACTAATCACGACCACGATAAGGATGCAGTTTACAAAGAACCCATAATTGCCGATTTTGTAAATGCCTTGAGCGAATTAGATGCCTCGGAAAATGACCTTAACGCATTTAAGACTTATCTTGAAAGCGAGATAAATAAGGAAGGTTCAAAGCTAAACAGTGCAGTAAGCGGTGTTCAATACACCTACAATCTTAATTTTGCGGTTTATACAAAAAATACAGACGGCAAAATCATCAAATCCGATACAAACGAGCTTATGATGGAAATGCTCGGCGATTTCATGATGCAGATAACCTCAGGTAGCAAGGACGACGAATCTGCAAGCAGCTCCAACCCCATGAGCTCCATGAATTCTATGTCATCTACCATGATGACAGGAATGACATCGGCAAGTATGTGGCAGGAATTGCTTCCCGACCTTCACAGCGACGACCCCGTAAACAGAGTTTTGAAGGAACAATATACAGTTCTTCACGGTGATTGGCCCAAAGCCATGAACGAAGTTGTGCTTGTTGTTAATGAAAACAATGAATTAGACGACCTCACTTTATACGCTATCGGTTTATTAAGCGAAAAGGAAATCGATGCCATTATTGATTCCGCCGCAAGCGGAAACGCGCTTCCCGATGACAACAAAAAATGGTCTTACGAAGAAATCTGCGGAAAAACCTTTAAAACCATAATGCCTTATGACTGTTACCGTGAATTTGACGGAGTTTACAAGGATATCAGCGAAAACGACAGTATGCTTCAAATGCTTTATGACGATGCTTTGGAATTGAAGATCGTCGGCATAATCCGTCCCAGCGAGGAAGCAGAATCGTCAATGCTTACAGGTGCTATCGGTTATACACACCTTCTGACCGAGCATATTATAAAGGAAGCTTCCAATTCCGATGTTGTAAAGGCTCAGCTTGCCGATACTAACATTGATGTGCTTACAGGTCTTCCATTTGAAGCAAACACCGGTGCATTTACCGACGAAGAAAAGGCAGATGCTTTCAAGGATTATCTTTCCGACCTTGACACAAATCAGAAGGCTGATGTATATATAGCCATCCAAGCATTAAAGGCTGTTAACTCACAAATGCAAACTCAGGTCGACGGCGTTCTCGCCACAATGACCGATAAAAATGCCATTGTCGAACAGATTAGCACAGCAATTTCCGCTCAAATGGGTGTTGATCCCGAAAGTGTAAAATCACAGCTTGAGGAAATGGAGCTTGAAGCATTGAAGGATCTGCTGAAGCCTTCTATAGAAGAATCTGTAAAGCTCCAGATAACAGCGGCAGTTGAAGGACAATTCGCAAGTATTCCCGCAGAAAATGTGGCGGCATTGCTTGACCAAGAATCCTCCTCGTTCACAACAGAGGAATGCTCTCTTTATTATGATGAAGTGACAGTATTTTCCGACAATACCTATAATCAAGTCCTTATGACCATAGGCTCACTTGATTTGGATTCTCCTGCAACAATAAACCTTTATTCATCAACATTTGAAAACAAGGACCTTATTGTAGAAGCAATAGCCGAATACAACGATTCTGTTGAAGAAGCCAAAAGGATCGCATATACCGACTTTTTGGGAATTATGATGGCATCAATCACCACAATAATCAATGCCATCACCTATGTTTTGATTGCATTTGTTGCGATTTCACTCATAGTTTCATCTATAATGATAGGTGTAATCACATTGATCTCGGTCCAGGAAAGAACCAAAGAAATAGGTATTCTCCGAGCTATCGGTGCATCAAAGAAGAATGTTTCCAGAATGTTCAACGCAGAAACCGTTATTATCGGTTTTACTTCGGGTCTTTTAGGCATATTGATAACCTATCTGCTCTGCATTCCCATAAACGCAATAATTTTTGCCCTTACTGATATTGTAGGGCTCAAAGCACAGCTTCCTATCGGTGTAGCGATCGCTTTGATAATCATCAGCGTTATCCTTACCCTTTTTGCAGGAATTATCCCCTCCAGAAGCGCTGCTAAAAAAGATCCCGTGGTTGCTCTCAGAACAGAGTAATTCAAATATCAACACCGCCCTCTATTGGGGGCGGTGTCTTTTTTGTGCAAAAAACTTTTATATTACTGTCAAAATTAAGATTCAGTAAAGAGAGTTTGTGCAAAATGCAGATTGACAGAAAATATATTTTTTGTTAGTATGAGAATAGGGAAAATTCGGGAATCGGCGGATTTTTTAGCGTTTCTCGGTGATATTCTTCCTTGCCGAAGCAATTAATGCCGGCAGTTATCATTTTTGCGTCAAAGAAATCAAGGCGCATTTGACAACAGACAGGAGATAACTACAGACATGGGAATCATCGATTTCATCACATTGATCGGCGGCGTGGCATTCTTCCTTTACGGTATGACAGTTATGTCAAACGGTTTGGAAAAAATGTCAGGCGGCAAATTGGAAGCTATTTTGAAGAAAATGACCTCCAATCCCTTTAAAAGCCTTGCTTTAGGCGCAGGCATCACTATCGCTATCCAATCTTCCTCTGCTATGACAGTTATGCTGGTTGGTTTAGTAAACTCAGGTATTATGAATCTGAGCCAAACTGTTGGTCTTATTATGGGTTCCAATATCGGTACCACACTTACAGCATGGCTCACCTCTCTTATAGGTATCGAAAGCAGCGGAAGCGGATTCAGCTTCACAGACCTTTTGAAGCCTGCCAACTTCTCTTTGATTTTTGCCCTTATCGGTGTGCTGTTTATTATGGGCAAGAACAAAAAGCGCAAAGATATCGGTAACATCCTCGTAGGCTTTGCCGTTTTAATGTGCGGTATGGGACTTATGGGCGATTCGGTTGACGGATTGAAGGAAAGCGAAGAATTTGCCCAAATACTTACAGCATTTAACAATCCTCTTTTGGGCGTTTTGGTGGGTGCTGTATTTACCGGTATTATCCAAAGCTCTGCAGCTTCGGTTTCCATACTTCAAGGTATTTCCCTTTCGGGACACCTTACATACGGTATGGCAATTCCGATAATCATGGGTCAGAACATAGGCACCTGTGTTACTGCCCTTATTTCAAGCTTCGGTGTTAGCCGTAATGCAAAAAAAGTTGCTGTAGTACATATTTCCTTTAACCTTATCGGCACTATTATTTGCTTGATAGGCTATTACGGTTTGGATGCCATCTTCCAATTTTCCTTTACCGATTCGCCTATTAATACTTTTGGTATCGCATTCTGCCATCTTTTGTTTAATGTTATTACTACAGGATTGCTCCTTCCCTTCTCCAAGTCTTTGGTCAAGCTCGCCAACCTCGTTATCCGCGACAAGAACGGCGAAAGCGAAGACACCGCCCTTTTGGACGAAAGATTGCTCGCTACTCCCGCAGTTGCGGTTGCTCATTGCGGCAGCGTTACCGTTGAAATGAGCAAAAAAGCAAAGGATATTCTTATACGCTCCATTGATCTTCTCAATAATTATGACAGCAAGCTTGCTCAGGAAATTGCCGACGGCGAAGGTGAAATAGACAAATATGAGGACGAATTGGGAACCTATCTTGTTAAGCTTTCGAGCAATGATCTTACGGTAAAAGACTCCCAGAGTGTTTCTACAATGCTCCATTCTATCGGTAATTTCGAAAGAATCGGTGACCACGCTGTAGAAATTTTGGAAACTGCACAGGAATTAAATGACAAGAAACTTCAATTTTCCGAGGAAGCGCAAAAGGAAATTGCTGTTATAGAAGGAGCTATACGCGAAATTGCAGACATCACCTTTACAGCATTTGCCAACGGAGATACCAAGCTTGCCAGAAAGGTAGAGCCTATCGAGCAGGTTATTGACGGTTTAGCCATCCAAATGAGAAGCAATCACATTGCCAGATTGCAGGCAGGTACTTGCACTATTGAGCTCGGATTTATCCTTTCCGACCTTATAAACGGTTTCGAAAGAGTTTCCGACCACTGCTCCAATATTGCGGTTGCATTGATAGAGGTATCCGAAAACGCATTTGATACCCACAGATATCTCAACGATATCAAAAGCGGCAACGACGAACATTTCCGCAAGGATTACGAAATGTATAAGGCAAAATACTCTATTGCAAAATAAATAATTTATCCCCATAATAAAACGGGTCTGTGATGATGCAACATTGTTACAGACCCGTTTGTTTGTTATTGACTTTTGACACAAAAGCGGTTATAATTTATGGGTGATATTTTATATTAAAAATTACCCAAAAGGGGGTTTCAATTTGACTGCTGTAAAAGCTTTACAAAATGCGTTCAAATTTGACAGGGAAAGCCCTTGGCATTTTTACCGAAAAACAATTTTATGGTCATTTGTTGTTTCGGCTTGTCTTATGGTTCCCTTTTTGATCCATTCTTTAATAGTAACAGGATCGGCTGTTTTCACATATTACGGCGACTATAACGCCCAACAGATATGCTTCTATGAGCATTGTGTTGATATGGTCAGAAACGGTGATTTCGGTTGGGACTGGGTCACCGATATGGGCGCAAATTTTGTAGGAAGCTATTCCTACTATATGTTGGGAAGTCCTTTTTTCTGGATGATGTGCGCCTTCCCTTCCTCTTGGGCACCTTATTTAATGGCTCCTATGTATATAGTCAAATATATATTCGCGGCTGTTTTTGCTTATGCATATCTTCAGAGATTTGTTAAAAACAAAAATTATGCTGTTATCGGAGCTATGCTCTATTCCTTCTCGGGATTTCAGATCTACAACACATTTTTCAACCAATTCCATGATGTCGTTGCCTTCTTCCCTCTACTTTTAATAGGTATGGAAGAATATGTACAAAACGACAGAAAAGGTATTTTTGCAATTGCGGTTACCTTAAACGCTATTATCAACTATTTTATGTTTGCAGGTCAGGTAGTCTTCTGCGTACTGTATTTTATCGCCAGACTTTCAACAAAATCCTTTAAAATAACCATAAAAAAATTCATCGGACTTGTGTTCGAATCAGTTTTGGGATTTTTGATGGCGATGTTCCTCTTCCTTCCTGCGGCAAGCGCGTTGATGGGTAATGACAGAATTTCAAATTCTTATTTAGCAACATTGGAAACGGCAATCAACGAAATGCTGGAAAAGGATTGGGATGCCGCTTGGAAGAACTTCAAGAAGCTTTTGGTTTGGGAAACAGGCGGAGATTGGTATTGGCAGAGATACGGACAGATATTCGAATCCTATTTCTTCCCGCCGGATATTCCCTCCCGTGTTAACTTCTTCAACGGTCATGAAACCCGTTGGGCATCTATCTCCATGTATTTGCCTATGTTCGGGCTTTCGGGTGTATTCGCGTTGTTTACTACCAAGAAACGCGGTTGGCTGAAGGGACTCATCATACTGTTGGTAATAAGCTCATTTGTTCCGATATTGAACAGTATGTTCTTCCTGTTCAACTCAGCATATTATGCAAGATGGCTTTATCTTATGATAATGATGTTTTCTTTAGCAACAACTGTTGCTTTGGAGGACAACAGATGCACTTGGAAGATTCCCAATTTTATAATGACGGTATTTTGCACAGGAATCGCAGTAGGCTTAGGCTTGATATGGCATGAAAACGACGATGATGTTTTCAGCTTAGGCTATCCTCCTTACCTCGCCAGATTCTGGCTGTATGTAGGATTGGGCTTCTTAGGAATAATCCTAACCGCAATTATTATCCGCAAATACCGCGGCACAAAAATGTTCGAACGTGCCACACTTATAGCGGTTTCATGTATGACGGTGCTTTACGGATGTATTCACATGGTCAACGGTAAAAGCTATGGCGAAAAGACCGAATATATGGTAGATCAGATCATTGAGGGATATGTGGAGCTTCCCGATCCTCATGAGGAATTTTACCGTATCGACCAATTCCGTTCCTCAAGTATTTCCACAATAGACAATCTCGGTCTTTATTGGAATTATCCTACAATCGAAAATTTCCATACCATTGTTCCTCCTTCTATCTCTGAATTCTACGACAAGGCATTGGGTGTAAGAAGAAGCGTAGGCTCCAGACCCGAAAGCGAGCTTTACGGATTCAGAGCTTTCACCTCGGTAAAATACTCTTTGATAGAAACAAAGGAAAACAAAAAGACAGTTACAAAGACAAGTAAAGATCCCGAAACAGGAGTTGAAACCAAGTATAACGAAACTGCAAAGGCGCACAACACCTATGGTTTCGAATATTTGGAAAGTCAAAACGGTTTTGATATTTATGAAAATAAATATTATATACCCATGGGATTTGCATATACCGAATTTATGACCGAAAGCGATTTTGAAACAAAATACACCGCTGATAACCGTCATATATTGCTTTGCAAATACCTGATCGTTCCCGATGAAATGGCGGATTATTATTCCCAATTCATGACAAGAGTTGTTGCTGACGATGGCGCTCCCGCTAATCAAACTATATTTAAAGAAGCTGTTGCAGAAAGACAGGAAATGTGCTGTGACACCTTTGAATATACCTCTTACGGCTTCAACGCAAGCATCACCTTGGATTCACCCAATATTGTTTATTTCAGCGTTCCTGCCGAAGAACACGGTTGGACAGCAACAGTAAACGGACAGGAAGCCGAAGTGCTTGATGTTACTTACGGATTTGTAGCAGTTGAGGTTCCTGCAGGCACCAGCAACATCGAATTTAATTACAGCACTCCCGGTATGTTCGTTTCCACTACTATAACAATCAGCGAAAAGGATTTTAATATTCCCGGCGGTGCTTGGATATCCTTGGGTGCGTTTGTTGTGTTCGTTATATATATGCTTTATTTCAAGGTGTTGAAAAAGCAAAAAGCAGAAACAAAATTCTTCAGCTTTGAATATTACGACGATATGGCTGCTTATGTCGAAGATGCCGAAATCATATCAGATGATATCGCAAACGAAGAAATTACACAAGATGATTCCGAGCCTTTGGCTATACCCGATGGGCTCCAAGAAGCAATTTCAACAGATGAGACCGAAGCTTCCATATCTGTAGAAAACGATTCCGCGCCTATCGAGGATAACAGTCAAGAAGAAAACCTTGAAGAAGCTTAATACCAATTCAATTATACTAAAAATGCCGTTCGCTTAATTGCGAACGGCATTTTTATTGCGGGGAGTCCCCGAAAGTCGCAAGACTTTTGGGGTTAAATCCAATCTTACTTACATCCTTTATCGCAACGGTTTTGGCTGTTATTGTTTTGACAGCCGTTGTTACTGCTGCAATTATTACCGTTTTGATCTGCATAAGGATAAAATTCATTTATGGGGAACTGCATTTTACCGAAGATCGAGCAAGGATCATCGTTAGTGCTGGGCTTGCTGTCCTTTTCAGGGAGACAGAATTGGCAAGCAGGAAGCATAAGCTGTACCTTGCGTTCCATACGGATAACCGAGAATACGCCTATAGTCACATAAACATTGTTCATGCCTACGCCGTCAACAAAGCATCCGTCAAAGCGCGAACGGATGGAATCGGGAATCGCATCGATGCACATACAGCAATTGCCGAAATGACGGGTGCGTTCAACAAGCTTGCTGTCAAGGCAGATAGGCGAAGCCACTTCTACAACAACAGTAGGAAGTGTAGGTTCGCAATCACAACGAAGGTCATGCTCATCGAAGCAGAAACTGTTATTTTCGGGATCGGATGTGAACACCGAAACGTTCTTTTCACTGCCGTAAAGAATAATCTTTTTATCGAAGGCGCTCAAGCCCTTTACTTCCTGAACTCTGCCGCCGCAAACGCAGGCTTCCAAGGTAACACAGAAATAATATCTTATTGTTACCTGATAGAAACCCTTGTTAAAGGGTACGGGTTCGATATTGATATTGGTGTTGATAACCTCAACACATTTACATCTTACAGCGCTTGCTTTATCGATGATTTCCTGAGCCATATCACAAAGATGAACTCTTACATCTTCGAGACAGTCTTTATCTCTGGCAGAATCGAAAACCTTGTCAACGCTGATACAGCAAAGCTGTTCGGGTTTTCCGCAAAGTCCGCCGAAGGGGCTGTTTCTTTCAACCATTAATATTCCTCCTTAAAGGTTTAGAATAATAACATACATTGTATGATATTATCAATACTAGTCTATGCAACAGCTCCTAAAAGGTGATTTTTTGTACAAAAGAACCATTTACAAAATATAAATATAATGATATTATTACTGTCGAGGTGATACGCAATAGAACGCAGAAAATCTATAACATTAACAATTCTTGCCTTTGGCTTGGTTTTCATGATCGCATTTACCTTCCTTGCATTCCAGGTACTCAAATGGCAATGCTCTGATATATCCGTAAGCATCGTCAGCGAAACTGATGACGGCAACACCGAGGTTACTATCTCGGTTCTCAATACCGCAGGCTCCACCCTTCTTTTCTATGAAAATGATGATATGACAGGAAAGATAGAATATTTGGGAGAAAACGGCTGGGAAGAATTTTGTGATGTAAGCTATACTTTCGGTAACGTAAGTGCCGTTTCTTCTCAATACGGCGGTACATTTGCAGAATTGGAGCCCGGTGAGAATTGGACAGTATCGGTTCCCGACGATAAAGTTTCTCACATGAAAAACGGTACATATCGCATTAAAATGACATATATTACCGAAAGACAATACAATCAGTATCTTGACAAAGCCTTTGAAAACAGAAGCCAATCTGTAGAAAAACATCCCGAAGAATCTTTTGAGGTTTCCGAAGATATAATTAACGATTCCCCTATGAAGCCTGTAGCAGATATCGAGAAAGAATTTAGCGAAGCAGTGTCTATGGAAGAAGAATTTTTAGCTTCCAACGAATGCGAAGTTTTTGTAAAAACCTTTGAATACACCGCACCCGAGGATTTTGTAGGCGAAGTGAGCATTGATGACAGCGATATAGTCAGCGAAAACAAGGATAGCGCAAAGGTCAGAATTGTTAAGTAACACAAAAATTGTAATTACAAAAAGCCCCGATTTAATGAAATTGGGGCTTTTGATTTGGAGAAATACTAATGAAAATCAACGGTAACGCCCAAGAGACTCTAAAATCCTTCTTAAACGACGGAAACGATTGCTTCGTAAAGTTATTCGATGTTGTGGATTCGACGAACACAGCGGCAAAGAACGCCGTTCTGGAAGGTTTGGATAAAAACGCTTTGTTTATTGCCGGACAGCAAACTGCAGGGCGAGGAAGAAGAGGAAAAAGCTTCTATTCACCTGCTGAAAGCGGTTTGTATTTTTCAGCAGTATTTCATCCCAACATTTCCCTTTCCGATGCAACAGGAATCACAGCCGCGGCTGCTGTGGCAGTTACAGAGGCTTTAAAAGAAGCAACAAAAAAAGACCCTAAGATAAAATGGGTCAATGACATTTTTATTGATAACAAAAAGGTTTGCGGCATTCTAACAGAAGCCGTTTCGGATTTTGAAAAAGGGGAGATAAAGGGGGTCGTTATTGGCATAGGCATCAACCTTACAACAAATGATTTCCCGGAGGAACTTAAAGATATCGCAGGCTCTGTGGGAGCTGATACCGATAAATATGTTTTGACTGCAAAAATCTACAACCGTCTGAAATATTTCTGCGACAGACTTCCCTGCCGTGATTTTATGGAGGATTACAGAAAATATTCGCTGGTTTTGGGAAAGAATATTCGATTTAACCGCAACGGGATCGATCATACCGCAATTGCGGAAAATATACTTGACGACGGAGGTTTAGTGGTTTTAACCGAAAACGGCGAAAGGATCGTCCTGAACAGCGGTGAGATCAGCATTAAACTCGACTAATTATTATATTTTTCAAAATAGGAAATTTTTCGAAGAAGGACAATAGATAATTTTAGTATATCTCCAAATACATAAGGCACAACGCAAATCATTACAGCAGACCAAAAGGATATTGCGCTGCCTTTTGCCGAACACCACAGCATATACCCTGCAGTTCCGCACACATAATAAATAAGCATACCGCCCCAAAGAGAAAAAAGCTTTACAATAAATGTCTTTCCCATGAACTTTTCGGCAAGCCAATATAAGCCTCCTGCGCCCAAAAAGCCGAAAAGGTATCCTCCTGTTGGTCCCAGAAGAGTTCCGATACCTACCCCGAAATTGGAAAACACGGGAACACCGCAGATGCCCAATGCTATATATACTAAAATGGATAATGTTCCTCTTTTTCCGCCAAGGTTATAAAGAACCAAAAAGACTCCAAGAGATTGGAATGTAAAAGGAATAACGGCAGGAATTGTTATAAGTGAGCATATAACGATAATGACCGCGCCCATGGCTATGAGGGTCATATCTCTGATCTTTTTGTTTTTCGTCACGGTCATCACCTCCGATTTCTCTTAATTTTATCATCTGCATATAAAAAAGTCAACCGGATCAAACTCGGTTGACTTTTTCTCATAATCAATATTTATTACAGTATACCGAAACTCCCAAAGCCAGGCATCCTCCTATATAGCCTTTTGCTTCGGCATAACAGCAAACCTCGATACCCTTCTTCATCAAAAGGTTCGGAACGGTACAATTACCTGCAGGCAGATCGCCAAGATAGGTTCCGTCTTCACGGAATACCGAAAGCACAGGATTGGCGGCTTTGGCGTTTTCGGGACGTTTCAACTGTAATTTTTCACCGATCACCAATGAAATATATATTTCATCGGGTAAATCAATAGTACTGCTTCCGATAAGTTGACAGACACAGATAAGACCGCCTTTGTGAGGATACTCCTTGGTAAAAACGTTGCAAACCCAATCAGGACGATCTACTATGCTTTTAATAGATACAGGATAGTTTTTACTCATTCCGCTTTCACTTCTCCGTTCAAGGAAAATGAATAAAGCAAGGATTCGGAAACCCTTTTTTCTGTCATTCTCTCAACAGCTTTTTTATATACAGAAAGCTGAAAGCTATGACGGGAAACTAATTCTTCAAGTGTTTTCACTCTATCAGTCTTGTAGTCCACTATAGTGAAGGTTCCGTCGGGATTTTGGAAGAAACAGTCGATTACACCTTGTACCAATATGGGCTCATCATTTTCCGAAAGAATATCTCTTACAGAAAAACGTTTTTCCCGATATACTTTCTCGGATTCCTTTATCCGCTTATAAATATCGCTTTGGAAGAAATGCTGCAAAGCGGGGAAATCAAGCATTTCAAACTGAGCCTTTGTAAGCATTCTGTTTGAAAGCAGACGTTTAGCTTCGGTTTCAACGGATATTTCGGCTGATTCAAAATCTGAAAACTGCATAAACAAATGGTTTGCAGTACCTATTTCGGCAAAATCATCCTTTTCGATTTGAACAAAATCGGGTTTTAACGACACTCTGGATTTTGGAACCGAAAGGTAAGTCCGGTTATATTCATCGTCCTCAAGGAGACCCTCGCGAAGCTCGGAAACCGATATTTTTGCTGCTGTTCTCACAGATTTTGAATAGGGATATTTAAAATTAATAATTTCCAGCATTTCCTCTGTAGGCTTAACCGTTCTGCGCCCGATTTGAGCTATATATCCCGATTTATCGGAAGCAGCTTCTATTGTTTTCTGCACAAAAAAGCTCTTTTTGCCCAATTGGTTCACATACAAAATCAAATCAAGCCAGCTTTTTGCAGAAAGCTTTGTATATTCCTTTTCCTGCCAACCGACCTCGGCAGAACCGGTTATATAAAGCCTCTCCTTAGCTCGGGTAAGAGCAACATAAAGCTTTCGCAATTCTTCTCCGAAAATCGCTTCTTTTTCCCTATCAGCCGCGATTATATTTGACAAAGGATTATAATTTGTCAATCTTGTTCTGTCACGCAATCGGAAATAAATACCCTTTCCGCGAAGAAGGGTTATATCCGACGAAGAATTCATTCCCATGAATTTCTTTTCTGTACCTGCAAGGAAACAGATTTTAAATTCCAATCCCTTGGATTTATGAACGGTTATAAAGGAAACCGCATCTTCATCTCCAAATCTTGCCGCATCGGAAATTTCTTTTCCGCCTTTGGAAAGCTCGGAAATATAATCAAGGAATCCAGAAAGACCATGGTTCGATGCTATTTCATATTTTCGGGCATACTCAAAAAGAAGAAGCAGGCTTTCCCGCGTTCCCGAGGCAGTGGCTATGTCAAGCATTCCCGAAGAAGCAAAAAAGCTCTTGAGAAAATCCTGACAGGGAACGCCCGAGCTTTGACTGCGCCACAAGGTGAACTTCTTTACAAAATCACGGCATCTTACGCATAAAGATTTCTTATCATAACATGTTTTAAAACGGAATTTGTTTTTTTCTGTCCTTTTTCTTGTGGGAAAAGCAAAATTAGACACAGCATTCCAAAAGCAGGTATCCTTCATTCTTGTTCTTATACGGTAGAGGTCATTTGAATCGAAATTGCAAATAGGGCTTCGCATAAGAGAGCAAAGAGAGATATCGTCTGTCGGGTCGTCAATTGCTTTTAACGCAGAAACAGCCAATCGTATATCGGGGTTTTCGAGAAAGTTTTCGCTTATTTCGGTTTTATAAGGGATTCCGTATTTACGAAAAGCTTTTTCGTATTCTATTGAATATCCTTTCATAGCTCCAAGCATAACGGCAACATCAGAAAATTTATAGGACTTCCCTTCATCGGAAAGCTGATTATAAACAAGCGCACGGATTTCCTTGGCTATGTATTCTGCCTCGCTTTGGCGTGCTTCCTTTGACTTTCCCTTTTCCTTATCGGAAATTGCGACTACCACAGGATGATTCAATTCAATTTTATCGGATGCATGGATAAGCCATTCATCCTCATATTCACGGTAATAGGGTGTACCTTGAGTTACCGAAGAAAACACATGGTTTACATAATCTATCACGTTTTGAGAGCAACGGAAATTTTCACGAAGGAATATTCTTCCGTTCTTATTTTCATCTGAATCGTCTGCATCAGGAAAGCTTTCCTTATAATTAATAAAAATATCGGGGTAAGCATTACGGAAGCGATAGATACTCTGCTTTACGTCGCCAACCATAAAACGGTGGCTTCCTCCCGAAAGAAGAGTAAATATTCTGTCCTGCATAGGGTTAACGTCTTGATATTCATCAATAAGTATCTCATCAAAGCTTTTCTGTTTTTTCAAACACAGCTCTGTGGGAACATGACTGCCGTTCGAATCGGTAGTTTCAAGCAATTCCAAAGCTTTCGCCTCAAAATCCGAATAATCCAATGCAGATATCTCAGTTTTTGCTTTTTTATATTCCTTGTCAAGATCACATATAAATTCTTTCACCGCAGAAACGATATCAGCCGATTGCTCCAAGCTTTCGGCAACAAAATCCTCGTTTCCGCGAGAATACCGTTCGTAAAGGTCTTTTTCGGTTTTTACGATTTTAGACTTCCATTCGGAAATCCGCTTTCTCGAATCGGCATCACATCCGCTTCGTGCGAGAGTTATGGGCTTCAAGGATGCCTCTGCAACCACGCAATAGTTTACATAATTTGTTCCAACAGAATCACGCACATTCTCTATTGCTGTAAGAAAACGGTCAATCGGGGCAAGATATTTTTCTTCCTCTGCTACATTGGATGCATATTCATAAAGAGAATTTGCAGATATATAAAGCTCATCGTAAAAACTCTTTAAGCGCGATTGCATTTCCTTCCCCATTTCAGAAGCAAAAAATCCTTTTGAACGGGTGGTTTCAGCCTCTTGGCGAAGTTCTCTTTCGCAATCAACAAGCATTTTTTCATAATCTAATGTAACGCGCAAAGAATTATATAGCTTTATCATGGAATCTGCCAAAGGCGAATCGTTTTTATCTCCCGTGAAATTATCCGCAAGGAGAAGAAAAGTGGGAGATTCATCTTCATAGCCCTTTGATATCAATTCCTCAGCGGCGTTTCGAAGAAGCATGGCAGATTCGGTCTCATCAATAACACGAACACGGGGAGATATTCCGAGAACCGAAAAATTCTCCTTTACAAGGGAAAGACAATATGACGAAATGGTGCATATATTTGCTTCGCCTATTAAATTGCTCTGCTTAAAAAGATGAGTATCCTCGGGATTTTGTGCAAATTCATTTAAAAGTTCATCATAGAGCTTTCTTTTAATATCAGAAGCCGCCGCTTTCATAAAGGTAACAACGAGGAAACGGCGTATATCGCCGCCTGACTTAATTCTGTCGATAAGCCTGTGAGTCAAAACAGTAGTTTTACCGCTTCCTGCGCCTGCGCTGACAAGAAGAGTTTTATTGGACGTATTAACAGCTTTATTCTGACTCGGTGTAAATTTCATCGTCATCCTCCTCTCTCTTTCTTCCGCTTCTGCAAAGGTCGGCAAGAGAGCAATATTTACAAGGCTCTGCTTTACCGTCCATATCGTTGGGTGCAATATCCATATTTCCGCAGAATACTTCCTTTGCCAAGGATTCTACGTTATTTTTAAGGTCCTCGGCAAGGTTATTA
Source organism: uncultured Ruminococcus sp. (assembly GCA_964650045.1). Classification (GTDB taxonomy): domain Bacteria; phylum Bacillota; class Clostridia; order Oscillospirales; family CAG-382; genus Coliplasma. The sequence goes on along the minus strand of CAZYRT010000003.1, from coordinate 57,177 downwards.
AAGCCCTCCTCGGTAACAAGATTGTTACAACGCTTTGAAAAGGAGCCGTCATTATTTTTAGAAACGGGAATAAATGAAAAATCAGGACTCATAGCATAGGCAATATCGGTATTTTCAAGGATTATTCCGCTTCTTGATATACTTTTTGCTATAAGCTCCTGTATCTTTTCGGGAGATTCTCTGCCTGTTATCTGAACATTGGGCAATGCTACTGTATAATACAAAGCTCCTGCAGGCTTTGAATCGGTTTTTTCGCAATATGCGAAAAGATAATGGAGCAACTGAGTATCAATACCATTGGAAACCAAATCTGCCGAAAATGTCTTTGAATAGGTTTTATAGTCGATAACACGGACATATTTTACACCGTTTTCCTCATAGGTATCGACTCTGTCTATAGAACCGCGGAGAAATACCTTTTTACCGTCCACATCATACTGTATCGCAGGAATGTCAGGCTCCTTTGTAAGACCTATTTTAAACTCAAATCCCGAAGGAACAAATTTGCTTTGAGAAAATTCATTACAGAGGTTTTCGGCTACAAAATCAATGGTTTTTATCATATTGCCGTAGGTATGCATGAATTTTTTATCGTTTTCGGCTTCTTTTCCGATAACATTAAGGAAATATTCATCAGCCAATTGGGAAATAATAGCCTTTCGTTCAGCTTGGTCGGGAGCCTTAAAGCTTCCCGTAGAAACGCATTCTCTCATAAATGAATCTAATATTTTATGAACGAAATTGCCTATTTCGGGCATTGAAAATTCGTTCTGTTTTTTTTCTTTCAGCTCCAAAAGATAATTTCCGAAAAAGGAAAAAGGACAAAGATTGTATTTTTCAAACTTTGAAGGCGAAAGATTAAGTATATTCTTTTCAAAATCGATTTTTGAATCGTTGATACAGACTGCAGGGGGGGCTTTGAAAAAGGGGAAGCGGTTTGCAATCAATGCTTTTTCGATAGAATTCTTCAAAATTCCCGTTTCAAGATAAGAAAAATTAGATGCAATAGACTCAGGGGAATATAAAGAAGTATTCACATCGAAATCCTCTTCTTCTACATTAGGCAGCATTTGTTTTACCGACAGCCAAGCTGTAGAAGGGCGAAGCTCGCCACCCGATATTTCGCTTCTGGGAGAAAGAAGCACTAATTTTTCTCTTGGGGCGCTTAATGCAGAATAAACTGCGAAACGTGAGGTATTCAACTGCTTGTCCATATTGTCAGCCAAGAGCAAGCCTGCACCTTCCAAAACCACCGCCTCATCACGGTCAAAAAATCCTGTAGAGGTGGATGCAGGAAATTCACCGTCACAAACACCCAAAACCAAAACCATTTTGCTGTTACCCGCGCGTATGAGCGAAGCATCACCGAAGGTGACAGAATCGGCAGATGCAGGTATAGCGCCCAAGGAATAGCAATCGCACATAAGCTTAATTAATGATTGAAGACGTTTTGGAGTAACTTCCCTGTTACCGCATACCGAATCAAGCTGATTGAATATATTTATCAAAAGCTTCCAAAGCTGAATTTCTCTTTCGCTTCCTTCACGGTCATCCTGCTTTAAATATCTTTCGGAAATTTCTCGCAAGCATTCGTCTGCTTCCATCGCCATTAGATGAGCATACAAGGCTCTTATACCCTTTGAAACGGTCAACGGCTTTTGAGAAAGTGTTTCCTTCAGGGCGGAAAGTGACGGAACTATTTTATTCCTTGCTTTATTTGCAAGAGCCAAAAGCTTTGCACCTCTTGGAGTAAGATCCCCTTCGCGGTAACCTTCGGGGTCAAGAGTCCAATCAGCATCAGAATACCATGCCTTACCTCTAAGATTCCAGGACGATGCATAATTGAGTATAGCATCGGATTCGGATATATTAAGCTGAGTAAATCCGCTTTTTATATAGCGTTTCATACTTTTTAAGGAAAAATCCTCGTTCACTACCCCGAGACTTGAAAGCAAAAAGGCAAAAAGCGGTTTTGCATACAAGGGCTCCTTAGAGGACATATAGCAAGGGATTCCCGCACGGGAAAATACAGAATCAACGATGGGGCGGTAATTATCGGGATTTCCCGTTAATAGCGTTATATCCTTATATCTTCCACCTTGGCGCACAAAGCCGAGAATTTCGGCAGCAGCGGCTTCGACCTCATCAAAACGGTTTTTGGCTTTAATAAGCTTTACAGAGCCGTCATTATCCGGAATCTGTCGAAATCCTTTTTTCCACAGATTACGTTCGACAAAAGCGATCGAATCGGATGAAAAACGCCTGGGTTCGCCCATATAAACATCTTCACATTTGCCGATAGCAAGCTTTTTGATACGTTCGCTTGATTTAAAGTTTTCGTCAAAGAAAGAGCGCTGCTGATCTAAAGTAAAGGATATATATGTATCCGAGCTTTGATTAATTATTTCCTTTATAACAGCATATTCCTGCTCGGTAAAGGTATAATAGCTGTCGATAAAAACACAAGCATCCTTAAAAAACGGTTTGGATGGAAGCTCGTTACCCAGACGAGTCAATGCATCTTTCGGGTCGAAAATATCGTTTCCAAAGTTCTTTTCGTATTCTGCATAAACCAATCCGATATCATGAAGCTTGGATGCAAGTCGTTCATCCGGTTCCATCATACCTTTTTTTAATGCATCGGATATAATATCCGGAGTTATCAATGCCATTTTCATTCTTGAAATCAAGGAAAAAAGGGACATTGCAAAATCGGGATCTGATGACAAGGAGGCATATTCCTTTAATTGCGGCTTTAATTCCTCCGCTACAAGGGACAAAAGGGCGCAAGCGCCCCCTTTATCTATATTATTTACCGCTAAACCTCCGAAATCACGAGCTATACGGTTAGGCAAACGTTCGAAGTTGAGAACCTCACAGAGAAGGTTGCAGCCGTCACCAAAGCGTTGGCATATTGCACCTTCGTAATCCACCGATTGTTGCTCGGGAACAATAACAAAGCATTTTTTACCATTTTCCAATGCTCTGCCCAAGGAGGAAAAAATATATTCGGTTTTTCCGCTGCCCGAAGGACCTATAACACGGTAAAGCATACTATCACCAAAACAGTTCAAGAATTTTAAATCGGAAAACATATTTTTTCTCGGTAAAAACCTCTCCGTCATTTTCCGCTATTTCGGGAGAAGAAAAATCCGTAGCTTGAGAAGCAGAGGTACAAAGAGGAGGAAAGAGAACACACCACCAATTATTCCCCTGCGCCTTACCTAAATTAATGCGCAATGATAAGTAATTTCCCGAAGGGAGAGTAAAATCGTCATATACACGGGTAGGATAGGTTTCATATCCCCATTCCGCTTTGGCGTTGTAATCCATTCCGTTTTCGGCAAGAACTCGGTTCGCAACCGTTTCTATTTTCGGAAGATTGACTTCTACAGTTCTGCAGGCAGAATCCATATCAAGATTTTCGTTAAACAATTCTCCGCATTCGGTAAGTATAGCATCGCGAACAAGAAGCTTTACGCTTTGAGCTTCATCACTGTTGTCATCTGCAAGAACATGGAGTCTTATAACGTTATCGTAAACCTTGGCTTCGCTTCGGGGAATAAGCAGATCAACAACATTCAAAAGCAGAAAGCAGGAACAGAACAATGCGATCAATTTTGTTTTCATAGTAAATTCTCCTTTTCTTTGTGACTTGATTGTTAACAAAGAAAAGGAGAGTTATTCAAAATTTATATAGTTTTGCAAGGGTAAACATTATACCCAAGCTCTAAAAGGGCTTTTGAAGCCTTTTCTACATCAGCTTCATTCTCAAAAACACCATAAACAGAAGGTCCGCTTCCCGAAAGGTGGGTAGCCTTTGCTCCGTTTGAAAGCATGAGCTCTCTTATTGTCTTGGTTTCGGGAGCCAATACATCAGCAACAGGTTCAAAAGCATTACCGAAAGATGATATAAGTGTTCTTATATCACCCATGGGCAAAAGCTCCAAAAAGTTTTTTGAATCGGTTCTCGGAGAGAGATTCAAAGCGTCATATTCACGGTAAACTGCAGGAGTAGAAAGCCTTGATTGTCCGATAGCTATAAGAATATTGAAATTGGGAACATTGGGGAGAGGTGTGAGAACCTCACCTCTGCCTTGGCAAAGTGCCGACTTTCCTAAAAGGCAAACCGAAACATCCGACCCCAAGGAAGCCGCTATTTCAAGCAACACATCATCGCTCAAAGGCTTTGAGTAAAGCTCATTTAATCCCTTTAAAACAGCCGCGGCATCGGCAGAGCCGCCGCCCAAGCCTGCAGGAAACGGTATATTTTTTGTGAGAACGATTTCGGCAGATAACTCTATACCCGATTTTTCAAAAAATCTATTTGCCGCCCGTACACACAAATTATCTTTGGTTTCCAAAGAGGAAATATTACATTTAAAAACAAGCTTATCGGATTTTTCTATAACCAGCTCATCACAAAGGGAAACGGGAACCATAACAGATTCAAGCTCATGAAAGCCGTCATCACGGACTCCCTTAATATCCAATGTTAGATTAATTTTAGCATAAGCTTTTATTTTCATAAGCTTTTTACAAAATCCTCAATACGTTCGATAGCTGTACGGATATGTTTCAATGAATAAGCATAGGAGATTCTTGCAAATCCCTTTCCGCTTTCACCAAATGCGCTTCCGGGAACGATAGCGCATTTCTTTTCATAAAGAAGGCGTTCGCAGAAAACCTCGTCATCTATTCCGAAGCTTCTAAGGTCAGCAAATACATAGAATGCTCCCTCGGGAAGCAAGGTTTTGATTCCGATTCGATTAAGCTCGCTGACTATAAGGTTACGGCGGGCTTCATATTCGCCCTTCATATATTCAATGTCAGCATCGCCGTTTTTCAATGCCTCGATAGCGGCATATTGGCTTGTAGTAGGAGCGCACATTATTGCATATTGATGTATTTTTGCCATCTGCTCTGTGAAATACTTGGGAGCAAGGGTATAACCCATTCTCCAGCCTGTCATTGCATAAGCTTTTGAAAAACCGTTCGCAATGATGGTGCGTTCGCGCATATCCGGCAAAGAAGCAATAGAAATATGCTTTTCTCCATAGGTCAATTCTGCATAAATTTCATCGGAAAGCACACAGATATTGGTGCCGCGCAAAACCTCGGCAATAGCCTCAAGCTCCTCTTTTCTCAAAACAGAGCCTGTGGGATTGTTGGGGAAAGCAAGAATAAGAAGCTTTGTTTTTTCGGTGATAGCATTTTTCAATTGCTCAGCTGTAAGCTTAAATTCATTTTCGGCAGAAAGGTCGATCGTTACGGGAGTACCCCCTGCCAAGCTTACAATAGGGCTGTAGCAAACAAAGCAGGGCTCGGGAACGATAACCTCGTCACCCGGTTCTACCAAAGCGCGGACAGCTATATCAATAGCCTCACTACCGCCTACTGTAACAATTATTTCACTTTTAGGGTCATATTCAAGACCGAAACGACGCTTTTGATATTTAGCTATCTCCTCGCGCATTTCGATCATGCCGTTGTTTGCGCTGTAATATGTAAGCCCTTCTTCAAGGGATTTTATACCCGCATCACGAATATGCCAAGGTGTTACAAAATCGGGCTGACCAACTGTCAAGCCGATAACATCCTGCATTTCGTTCATTATTTCGAAGAATTTTCTTATGCCTGAGGGCTTCATCTCGGTTATTTTCGAGGGCAGGCATTTTGTTGCATCGAATTTCACCAGTTATTTCCTCTTTTATCAATCATTTCGGTGCCGTAAACCACACCGTTTTCTTTATATTTTTGAAGCTCAAAATGAGTTGCTGTTGCGGTAACGCCCTCGATAGTGGCAAGCTTATCCGCTACGAAATAGGCAACCTCACGCATTGTAGCGCATTCAACTGTTATTGCAAGGTCAAAACCGCCAGACATAAGAGAAACTGATTTGACCTCGGGGAAATTGCAGATTCTATCGGCAACAGAATCGAAGCCCTTGTCACGCTGAGGAATTGTTTTAAGCTCAATAAGAGCTGTTACACTACTTTTTCCGCCAACCTTATCCCAATCGATAATTGTCTGACGGGCAATTATGGTTCCGTCGGCAACACATTCGTCAACGATTTTTTTAACTTCATCGGCTGTGGTGCCCAACATTGTTGCCATATCCTCACATGAGATCAAGGCATCTTTTTCAAGATAGGAAAGGATTCTTTCTTTCATAATTTATTCCTCCAAAAGTATAAAGTCTTTTTTGCGTTCGTTAAAAACCGAAACATATTTAAAACCTACCGACGCAAGCATCGCCTTGGCTTCATCAAAGTTTGCGCCAACATCACGGGCATTGTGCGCATCGCTTCCCATCGTTATATCTCTGCCTCCCAATTCATAATAGAATCGGAAAAGGTCCTCATTAGGGAGACATTCTGCCATAGGCTGACGTAAGCCCGATGTATTACATTCAAGAGATTTACCCGATTGGATAACCGCTTTTAAAATAGGCTCAAAATATTCTCTACCCTTGTTTTTTATATCGGGGAAATCGGTTATACCGTCTCTGAGAAAATACCGCTTGGGATAAGTTATGTGTGTCAAAATCTCAAAATTACCCCATTTAATGGTATCAAGCATTTCGGTCAAATAAAGCTCCCAAAGGGCAACATATTTATTTTTTGGCATATCGGTATAATCTATCTCGTAAAAATCCACTATACCTCTCACCGCATGGCAGGAAGCAAGAACGATATCATAGGGATATTTTGCCAACAATTCATGAGATTCTTCGGGCATATGGGTTGCCTGACCAAGCTCGATACCGTGAAGAACATTAAGTCTGCCGCGAAATTCCTCTTTCGCTTCCCAAATATCCTTCCCCACAGAATCGTGGTCAAGAGGAGCGAAAAAGCCGTCTCTGACACCGTCGATATCAAAATGGTCGGTTATGGCGATAGTATCTAATCCCATTTTAATGGCAGTTTGACAAAGCTCTCTTACAGAGCTTCCCTTTCCCAAGGGAATATCGCAGGAATATTGTGAATGTGTGTGAAGGTCTTGCATAATTAATTTACCGTTTTTACATTTAATTAAAACATTGTTATCTGGTCCGATTCGGGCATATCACCGAAGCAATTATTTTTTTCCAAAAGATCCATAATTGATTTATTTACCTGAGCTTTAACGCGAAGCTCTTCTATTGTAGTAGCTTCACCGTTTTTCACTACTTCCACGATTTTTTCGGCAACAGATTCGCCCAGACCGCCCAAAGCACAAAGGGGCAAACGTATTTTGCCGTCTTCGGGAATAAAATAGGTGGCCTCGGATTTTCCGATAGAAATAGGCAGGAAGGAATATCCACGCGCCATCATTTCAAGGACGATTCTGAGTATAACTATATTACCCTCGTCCTTTGCCGTTTTGCTTGGCATTTCACGCAAGGCTGTAAGCCTTTCTTCAATCTTCGCTCTGCCCTTCATAACCAGTTCACCGTCAAAGAAATCTCTTTTAATGGTGAAATATGCGGCATAATAAGCCACAGGCTGATATACCTTGAACCAGCCCAATCGCAAGGATGCGATCGTATAAGCCGCCGCATGGGCTTTGGGGAACATATATTGTATTTTATTACAAGAATCAATATACCACTGGGGTACATTCTTCTCGCGCATAGCTTCTTCCTGCTCGGGAAGAAGCCCTCTTCCCTTACGGGTTCTTTCCATTGCGTTAAACGCTATGGCTGAATCCAGACCCATGTGCATAAGGTAAACCATGATACTGTCACGTGTACCGATGATTTGGTCGATAGTACAAGTGCCGTTTTCAATAAGGTCTTTACCGTTGCCGAGCCAAATGCCCGTACCGTGGGAAAGTCCCGATATCTGCAAAAGGTCGGCAAAGGTTTTGGGCTTTGCATCAAGAATCATTTGAATGGAATAGTCTGTACCAAATTCGGGAATACCCATTGTTCCGATAGGGCAATCAATTTGCTCGGGAGTTACACCCAGAGGCTTTGTAGAAGCGAAAAGCTCGATAACATTTTTGTCATTCATGGGAATGTCACGCACGTCAATTCCCGTGAAATCCTTAAAAATGCGGTAATAGGTAGGAACATCGTGTCCAAGTATATCAAGCTTGAGAATGGTATCATGAAGATATTCAAACGCAAAGTGAGTGGTTATAACACCGCTTGATGCCTTGTTTGCAGGATACTGAACAGGGGTAAAGTCATATATCTCATATTCTTTGGGAATAACAACGATACCGCCGGGATGCTGACCTGTGGTTCGTCTTACACCGACAAAGCCTTGGGCAAGACGGGCTTGCTCTGCTTTTGTGAGAGTTTGTCCCTCTTCTTCAAGAAACTTTTTAACAAAGCCGAAGCAGTTTTTGTCCTGCAAGGTACCGACAGTTCCTGCACGGAAAATATTTTCCTTACCGAACAGAACTTCGGTGAATTTGTGCGCTTCCGATTGAACGTCACCCGAAAAGTTAAGGTCAATATCGGGAGCCTTTTCACCATGAAAGCCAAGGAAGGTCTCAAAGGGAATATCGTGACCATCGGGTCTCATTAACGTTCCGCAATGAGGACAATTTTTATCGGGAAGGTCGAATCCCGAGCCCACCTCGCCGTTTGTGAAAAATTCCGACCACTTACAATTGGGACAGGCATAGTGAGGCTGGAGAGGATTAACCTCGGATATCTTTGCCAAGGTAGCTACAAAAGAAGAACCAACCGAGCCACGGGAACCAACAAGATAACCGTGTTCCTCGCTGTTTTGCACCAAACGTCTTGCAATAACATAAAGAACCGCAAATCCGTTTTTGATAATAGAGGTCAATTCCCTATCCATACGATTTTGAACGATATCGGGAATCTTGCCCTCAAATCCATACATTTCCATGGCAGTTTGGTGACAAAGATTTTGCAATTCGTCCTCTGCTCCTTCGATAGAGGGAGTATAGGTGCCGTCGGGAATAGGTTTAATATCATCGAAATCTTCGATAATTCTCTTTGGGTTTTCTACAACGATCTTGTACGCTTCTTCCTCACCTAAATAGGAAAATTCGGAAAGCATTTCATCGGTTGTTTTAAAATATATATGGGTTTCTCGCATTGCATCACGGAAGCCCATACCTCGCATCATTATCTGCCGGTATATCTCATCTTCAGGGTCCATAAAGTGAACGTCACCTGTTGCAACCACTAATTTATTTTGCTTTTTTGCAATGGACATTATGGTACGCACATTTTCGTGGAGCTGTTCTGCTGTGTACTCTTTTTCATCAATAAGATAACCGTTATTACAATCGGGCTGAACCTCGAGATAATCATAGAAATCCGCAATTTTCAAAAGAGTAGAATAGGGCTTATTTTTAAGAATAGCATCATACAGTTCCCCTGAGGAACAAGCGGAACCTATTACAAGCCCTTCGCGAAATTCAGTTAAAAGTGTTTTAGGAATACGGGGATGACCGTGGAAAAAATCAATATAAGAACGGGAAACTATTTTATAAAGATTTTTTAATCCAACAAGATTTTTTACCAAAATTACGATATGATAAGTCTCTTTCAAACGTTTCGGATCGCAATTTTCCGCCATGGCGGCATTCATTTCATTTATTGTGAAAATACCGTTCACCGCAAGCTTGCGCGCCATACATTCGAAAATTTTCGAAAGCATATCTGTATCGGCATCAGCCTTGTGATGATCAAATTCTCCCAAATTATAATAGGATGCAAGAGTATCAAGAGTATGCTTTTTCAAATCGCTGTTGATATAACGAGAAAGAGCAACTGTATCAAGATAGGGATTTTCAAAAGGAATCTCAAATTCGTTTGCAACACGGCGGATGAATGAAATATCGAAGTTTGCATTATGGGCAACCAGCATTCTGTCCCCTGCAAATTCAAGAAAGCTTTGCACCGCATCCTTTTCACAGGGAGCATCCTTTACCATATTGTCGGTTATGCCGGTAAGCTTAACAATATTTTCGGGTATCGACATATTGGGATTTACCAAAGTATCAAATTTGCCGATTATTTCGCCGTTTTTATATTTCAAAGCACCTATCTGAGTTATACCGCAGGTTTTGAAGGAAAGCCCTGTGGTTTCAATATCAAAAATTATAAATTCCGATTTGGCAAAATTAATATTCTTGGTTTCGTCATAATCAAATACAGCGCGAGCAGTATCATCAGCAAGATAGCCTTCGATACCGTAAATAGGCTTTACATCGGGATATTTTTTTGCAGCCTTCATAACGATAGGATAGGATTGCAATGTACCGTGGTCGGTAAAGGCAACAGCAGGCATTCCCCATTGAGATGCCCTTGCCATAATATCCTCAGGGTCTGACAACGCATCCAATGCCGACATATTTGTGTGAAGATGAAGCTCTACACGCTTTTCCTCGGCTTTATCCTGCCTTGTTACAACACCGCATTTTGCAATAGCCTTAACATTAATGGTTATTTCGCTGTCCTCGACCCAATCCTCTTTAGCACGGTCATAAACACGTCTATGCTCGGCTTTGCCTGCAAGAAGAACATAGGCAGGCGCTTTCAGCTTGGGGGCTTCTTTTTTAGGACAGGTAAAGCGGGCTGTTACAGAAGCCGCAAGGTCTGTTATATATATTGTATAAGTTATTTTCTCAGTTTCGTAATTCTCTTTGGTTTCGGTCATGAAAAGCTTACCGCCTACACAAACCGAGGTTCCGTTTTTCAAATTGGAAATAGGAGTAAGGTTCCAGCCCTTGCGCTCTCCATAGAGAGGTTTTGGATCGGTTATATCCAAAGTCATGTTGCCCACACGGACAAGACGCTTGCCGTCGTCCTCGAAATACTCTGCATCTCCAACCTCAAGATTGGCAAAAGATGCGCGGGGAGCCTCTGTAGGAACGGCAACCTCATTCTGAATCTCCCATTTTTGTTCCTTTAATGCTTCCATTAAAGCGTCCTCGCGGTCATTTCGATATTCCGCAAGGTCGATTTCCTCGTACTCAAAGGAAACGGTAATATTCTCACCGAATTGTTCACGGACACATTGCATTATAAACAAATTCGCCCCATGGTCCTGAGGTATATCCGCTGTGATGTTACGTCTAAGAGTTACAACAAGCTTATTGTTGGATTTATTATATGTATATATTGCACCGTCGAAAAAACCGTAATCAAGGTTTCCGATATGCTTTAAATTCTCAACCACATCCTCCATATAGGATTCATCAAACTCCAATGAATAACGGGGATAAATCCTTGCCGAATTGACCTTGTAAGACTTTTTGATCTCATCTTCGATATCGAAAAGGTCACAAGGCTTTGCATAGGAAGAAAGCTCCGCCATTACCGCAATACTAAGCTTTTCGCGGTCTACCTTAACGGAGAAGGATATAAATTTGGATATGGTGTCCTTTTGCTTTGAGTTAAAGGACGCTTTTTTGAATTTTTCAAGAAATTCGTTAAGCATCAAGCATTTCCTTTATTTCAGTTACAAGTGTTTTCACGATTTCGGATTCGGGAACCTTTCGGATAATTTCTCCTTTGCGGAAAAGCAGGCCTTCGTTTTCACCGCAGGCTATTCCCAAATCGGCATGCTTTGCTTCACCGGGACCGTTTACCACACATCCCATGAGAGCAACAGTTAAACGTTTATTTGTTTCAATGGCTCTTGTTTGAAGCTCCAATTCTTCAACAAGAGAGATAAGATTCGAACGGGTTCTTCCGCAGGTGGGGCAGGACACGATATTGATTCCGCCTCCGATACCACAGCAGAAAAGAATATCCTTTGCGGCGGCAACCTCTTTCACAGGGTCATCTGTCAAGGAAACTCTCACAGTATTTCCGATACCGTCAAGAAGAAGACTGCCTATACCTATTGCGGATTTAATATTTCCGCGGCGAACGTCACCTGTTTCGGTAACACCGATATGTAAAGGATAATCACATTGGGACGAAAGCAATCTCGCCGCGTCAACCATAGTTTTAACATCAGAGCTTTTTACAGAAAGAACGATATCATAAAAGCCGCATTCTTCCAGCATTCTTGCGTTATTCATCGCACTTTCGGCTAATGCTTCGGCTGTCGGTCCGCCGTATTTTTCAAGGAGGGATTTTTCGGTGCTTCCTCCGTTTATGCCTATTCTTATAGGGATATTTCTTGATTTACAGACAGAAGCGACCTTTCTGATATTTTCCTTATCACCGATATTACCGGGATTAATTCGAATTTTTGAAATACCTCTTTCAGCGGCAACAAGAGCCAATCTGTAATCAAAATGGATATCTGCAACAAGAGGTATATTAGAATTTTCAACATAATAAGGGATTGCCTCAGCCGCCTCCATATCGTTGACGGTAAAACGCACAATATCACAGCCTGCCGCAGAAAGAGATTTTATCTGAGCAAGTGTAGCGTCCTTATCAGCAGTTTTTGTATTTGTCATGGATTGAATTGCAATAGGATTTATTCCTCCTATAGCAATATTTCCTATTTTAATTTCTCTTGTTAATTTCATAATTAAAACAACCCCGCAATATCCTTACATGCAACAAAAATCATCAAGGTAAAAAGAAGCATTGTAAAAACAGCACTTATATTCTGTTCAAGCTTTTGATCCATAGGCTTACGGCGAATAGCCTCGATTATATAGAAAAGCAATCTGCCGCCGTCAAGCACGGGAATGGGAAGGAGGTTAAATACACCCAAGGAAACAGATATCATTACCAACAAAGAAGATATATTTAATATAGTATCTCCCACGTTTTGGCTTGATTTGATAGTATCATTTATCTCACCGCCTATTGCGATAGGACCGCCTACAGCCTCGATTCCGTATCTTCCCTTTAAGGTATCCACAAGAGAATCAACTGTCATATAAACTGTTGACACAGACTGCCAGAAGGATTCCTTCAGCACATTCAGAACCGTTTTTTCTTTGGCATAAACACGGAAATCCAGCATACCGAAGGAAACGCCTTCCTCGGTTTCCATGCCAAAACGAACGTCCTCCAAAACGACCCTTTCTCCGTTTCTTATGACAATCATATCAATAGGCTCGATTCCGTCAGAAACTATTTGATAGGACATATCGGTATAACAATGAATTTTCTTGCCGTTTACTTCAATTATTTCGTCATTCAGTTCCAAACCATACTCGTTCGAAACGCTGTTTTCAACAAACTCACCTACAACCGTAGAACCGATAGGTCCGCTTGCAACGATTGCTATCATCACTATAAAAGCAAGAGCAATATTCATAAACGGGCCTGCAAGGACTATAAGAATACGCTTCCATACAGGACGGGTGTTTAAAGGAATCTTATATTTATGCTCCTCGGGAATCTCCTCGTCATATTCTCCCACCATATTAACAAAACCGCCGATAGGTATGGCGCGGAGAGTAAAATCGTTATAGGTTCCCTTCCAGGTCTTTATTTTCGGACCCATACCTATAGCAAACTCAATAACCCCTACATTAAAAGCACGGGCTACTATATAGTGACCGAATTCATGAATAAAGATAAGAAAACCGAAAACCAATATTGTAACAGCAAGAGTCAAAAGAATTGAGAGCATTAATTATCACTCCGTTTAAATATGAGAGAGTACGTATTCGCGGGCAGATCTGTCCGAATCCAGAATATCGCCAAGGGTGGGATTTTCGATAAAAGCTACATTTTCGGTAGCATTGATAACCAAATCAAACATCTGCAGAAAGCTGATCTTATGGTCCAAAAACAATGCTACGGCAATTTCGTTTGCGCCGTTCATAACGGCAGGATTATTTCCGCCCTTTTTGATTGCTTTCTTTGCGAGAGCAAGTAGGGGGAAGGTTTCTTCATCAGGATTTTGGAAGGAAAGATTTTTGCCAAAAAGGTCCAATCGAGCAGAGGGAGAAGGATATCTTTCGGGATAGGTTATAGCATATTGGATGCACAAGCGCATATCCGGCTCACCCATTTGAGCGATTATTGCGTTATCCTCAAACTCTACAAGAGAATGAACGATACTCTGAGGATGGATAACCACCTCTACCTTCTCGGGCTCGACATCAAAAAGATGAACCGCTTCAATAAGCTCCAATCCCTTATTCATAAGACTGGCGCTGTCAACAGAAATCTTTTTACCCATGTTCCACCGAGGATGGCGAACTGCCATTTCAGGGGTTACATTACTAATATACTCCTTAGTCTGTCCCAAAAACGGGCCACCGGAGCCTGTTAACAAAATTTTTTTTATTTTTGTACCGCCTTGGATGCATTGGAAAATTGCAGAATGCTCGCTGTCAACGGGAAGAAGGACAGAATTGCCCTTTTTGACTGCATCGGTAACCAATTTGCCCCCTGCAACAAGAGTTTCTTTATTTGCAAAAGCGATTTTCTTGCCTTGGTTTGCCGCGGTAATGGTAGGGCGCAAGCCTGTCATACCCAAAACGGCATTTACGATAATTTCCGATTCATCATTTTCGGCAATATGGCAAAGACCTTCATCACCGCAAACGATATCCACATCCATATCAGAAAGAGCAAGCTTTAATTCATTATATTTTTCTTCACCAACACAAACTGTTTTTGGTTTAAATTCACGAACCTGCGATTCCAAAAGCTTTACATTTGAATTAGCGGAAAGGGCGGTAACACCAAGTCCAAGGTTACGCACTACATCAAGAGTTTGAGTACCTATTGAGCCGGTTGACCCAAGGAGAGAAATATTTTTATCCATTACAACAACCACACATATACCCAATAGCCCATAAAGAGCACACAGGTTAATATTGAAACGGGAATAATGCTGTCAAAACGGTCAAGAACACCGCCGTGACCGGGGAATATCTTTCCGTAATCCTTTATGCCGAAGCGGCGTTTAATAACCGATGCGGCTAAGTCGCCCAACTGAGAAGCAACAGAAAGAGGAAGAGCGCAGAGAGCAAAAACAGGGGTTCTGCCTGTTACAAGAAAAACAACTAAACCGCCTAATGTTCCGAAAAGAGTGCCTCCTATAGCGCCTGCAATAGTTTTTTTAGGAGAAATATCAGGACAAAGCTTTCTATTTCCGAAAAGCATTCCCGAGAAATAAGCAAAGGTATCTGTACACCATGACACACACAGAACAAAGGCAACAGGCCACATACCGAAGGTTATTCTGAGAACGGAAAGAGAAACAAAGCCTGCAGTTATGTAAAGAAGCAGAGAGAAAAACATGAGCAAACGCTCGATATCAACTGTTTTATGCATAAATACTGCCAAAAACAGAAGAAATACCAAGGAACAGGCAACCACAGCAACGATTATGGAAATTATTCCGAAAATATGGAACACTATAGGAAGAAAAACAGCGCCAACCGAAACCGCGATAGAGAAAAACGATATTAAAATATTTTTTCTCAAGCCACAGCAACCAAGCATTTCAAAAACAGAAAAGCCCGATATCAATGCAAAAAGAGAAACTGCGCCCCATTCACCGCCCCATATCAAAATAGGGAGCAAAAGCAAAAGGGCAACAACTGCCGTTAATATTCTTTTCAGCATAAGTTACCTCCCAAAGCGGCGTTGGCGTTTTGAATAAGATTCAAGAGCCTTCATAAGTTCTTTTTTATTAAAATCAGGCCAGAAAACATCGGTAAAATAATATTCTGCATAGGCAGATTGCCAAAGGAGAAAATTTGAAACACGGTATTCTCCGCTTGTACGAACAATAAGATCGGGATCGGGAACACCTGCAGAATAAAGGTTATTAGAAATATCCTCTGCCGTTATCTCTGTCTTACCTTCTTTAAGCAATTGGTTAACCGCATGAACGATCTCCTGTCTGCCTCCATAAGAAAGGCAGATACAAAGTGTCATTCCCGTATTATTTTTCAGCCGTTCCTCCACCCCGCGCAAAGCATTGCGGTATTTTTCCTCAAATCGGTCAATATCGCCCATTAGCTTTAATTTGATATTTTTTCTGACCATTTCGGGCTCATATTTTACAATACCCTTGCTCATAAGCTCCATAAGAGCCAAAACCTCGGAAGCTTCTCTGTTCCAATTTTCGGAAGAAAAAGCATATACTGTTAAATATTCGATTCCCAAATCACTGCAGGAATCTACTGTATCAACAAAGGTATCCAAGCCCACCTTGTGGCCTGCTGTACGGGGAAGTAAACGTTGTTTTGCCCATCTGCCGTTGCCATCCATTATTATGGCAATATGACGGGGAATATTATGCTCGGACATGGCAATGCCCTCCCAATATTTTCTTTATATTTTTGTTAAAATCGAGGCAAAGCCTCGATTTTAACACTCGTAATCTTATTCGAAGGAAATTAGATTTCCATGATTTCCTTATCTTTTCTTGCAACAGCGGCATCAACTTCCTTGATGAGCTTGTCGGTAACATCCTGAATGTTCTTTTCAGCAGATTTAAGATCATCCTCGGTGATTTCAGAATTCTTTTTCATAGCCTTTGCAGCATCGTTAGCTTCACGGCGTATATTACGGATAGCAACCTTGCAATCCTCGCCCATTTTTGCAGTCTTCTTTGTCAATTCTTTTCTGCGTTCCTCAGTAAGAGCAGGAAAAACAAGACGGATGCACTTGCCGTCGTTTGTAGGAGTGATACCGACATCGGAAGCAAGAAGTGCTTTTTCTATTTCCTTGCACATATTAGCTTCCCAAGGGGTAATAACAAGAGTTCTTGCGTCAACAGCCTTAACTGTTGCAACGCCCTCGATACCTGTGGGGCTTCCGTAATAAGAAACGGTTACCTTATCGAGAACCTTTGCGCTGGCTCTGCCTACTCTTATTGTGCCGAAATCCTCCTCGAGAACTGCGATGGATTTTTTCATTTTTTGTTCAAAGGGCTTGATGTCAAACATTTCTGTTACCTTCCTTTTTAAATTTAATTATATGATTAATGTATTTTTATATATGAATGATAGTACCGATATTCTCTCCGTTTGCGGCAAGGATAATATTCTTAGGGTCAGACAAGGGGAAAAGAACGGTTTTAATACCGCATTCCTCACCGATTGCTGCGGCGCTTTGGTCTATTGCCTTTAATCCCAGAGAAAGCATTTCGGAATAAGTGAGTGAATCGAATTTTTTAGCATCGGGGTGCTTTGCAGGGTCTTTGTCATAAACACCGTCAACATTTTTTGCAGAGAGAACCGCATCGCATTTTAATTCAGCGGCACGAAGCATCATACCCGTATCGGTGGAGAAGAAGGGATAGCCCACCCCGCAGGCAAGAATAACTATCTCGCCTTTTTCAAGATATTCGATAGCCTTATACTGAGAATAGGTTTCACAGAATTGCTGGATCTGCACAGCGCTCATTACTCTTGCGGTTGTGCCTGCTTTAATAATGTAATCCTGCATTGCAATGGAATTGATCAAGGTTGCAAGCATACCCATGTGGTCGCCGCGTACACGGTCAACCTCCAAACCGTTTTGTCTTGCACCGCGCCAGATATTACCTGCGCCGATAACCACACAAACCTGTGTGCCGGATTTTACAAGATCAGAAAGAGTTTTTGCGACGCTGACAAGCATTTCTCCGTCAAGAATAGATTTTCCATTACCCGAAAGAGCTTCTCCGCTAAGCTTTACGAGAACTCTTTTAAATTCATTTGCCATTTCTAAATCCCTCACTTTATTTATGAATCTTTTTCAAGAAAAATACTGTATATTTTACTCAGTTTATCAATAACACCGCAGGAATAGGCTGTTATCTCAGACATTTCGGATTTTTTATAATCATCCTTAAGCAAAGGATTATTGGGAAAATAAAGGTTATAAACATCCTTTAAATATCCGCTTTCCATATAAGGCTCGCCTGCCAAACGAAGAAAAGAGAAATATATCTGCTGCTCCGAAAAATCATTACCTACAACTATTTTTTCGCAAATATATTTTTCGGTTTCCTGAGTATCATCATAAATATTAAAATATGAGTCAAATTCTTTGTTCATACACACGACAGCGCAATAGCTGTCATATTCGGAAACATCCACGATTCCCTCTATAAATCCGCCAAGAGAGCCGAACCCTGTACCGTCAAAAATAAAATCGATAGACAAAGGATTGTTTTCGATAATATTTCGGTGGTCAAAATAAGCTCTTTGATAAGTTATTTCAATCTCAGCACCGAAAGCTTCTGCCTGAGAAGCAGCAAAATCAACAGCAGACGATATCTTTTTATGATATTCCTCCTCTGTTTCCTTTTCAAAAGAACTTTCCGAATCGGTCATAAAAATTTCCACTACAAGAACCTTGCCGTTTAACTTAGACATTGAGCCCAATCCCGACAAAGGCAATTTGTCGGTAACAAACTCTTGGGCAGGGGCATTGGAAAAATATATTCCCTTTTCCAATCTCCATTCCTTACCGACAAGAACAGTTTTCAACAAAAGTGACTTTCCCGAAAGAGTTTTGCACTTTATAAGCTTAATTTCCTTTTCCTCCGTATTAATTACGGAAATTGTTTTTTCATCAATAAAATCGGTATATCCGATACCGTCATGATAAAACACATTGGTTATACCGTCATTATCGGAAACAGAAGGAACATTCTCCAAGGGATAGGACAGAAAAAATTCCTTTTCTGTCTCGGTGAGATAAACTGAATTAATAAGAGATTCTATTTCAGAGAAAGAATAATATTTGTTATCCTTAGAAAGAGGAAAATATTCTGCCTTTGTTTTTGCTTCATCGGGACAAAGAGAATTGCAAAGAAATATTTCAGTAATTGCTCTATCCTTTTCAATCAAAGCCACAGCATCTTCCAAGGATAATATTATTTCCGTCTCAGATATCTCACCGGTTTCCTCAGACTTTGACGAAACGGATTCCTCCGAGGAATCTTCCGGAGATTCTTCCGAGGGCTCTATCCGGATTTCCTCCTTATCGGAGCAGGAAACACCGCACAAAGAAAGACCAAGGACAAGAAGCAATAATATTAAATTCGTGAAGGTTGATTTAATATATTTCATATCATTATGATTATAGCAGACAAAACACAGGATATCAATAGAAAATTGTTTTAAAAAATAATATTCTCACGAACCGTGCGGTTCAAAACAACCTTATCACCGAAAAATGCGGCAACATAAGAGGGATTAAGGTAATCATTACCTGCGGCAGGAAGCTCTACACGAAGGTCGATTCCCTTTTCGGACTTTTCTGCAGAAACGAACTTTACCATAGGAGCAATATCAACGATCTTATCGCCTTTTTTGGAACGCTTTGTAACCGGCATTTCGCCGTTTATTGCCTTTTCAAAATCCTCACCAGAAAGCTGAGTTTCAAGCTCGAGACGCCAGACTGCAGTTTTGCTCAAAGGCTTTTTATCCAAGACAGACACTTCGAGAATTTCCATACCCTTAAATACAGAAGCAACCAAAGCATTTTTAATTACTTCCACGTCCATATCCTCCGAAAGCCTAAACTCAAAAAGTTCTCTTTCTCCCTCTTGATATATCGAAAGCGGAAGAACTATATTCAAACGGGGATGAGGATTAAAACCCTCGCTGTATGCTATGGGCAATCCGCTTCTTACCAACATACGGTGAATAGCACGCTGAAGGTCAAGGTGAGAAATATATTGCAAGGCACCTAATTTAGAGAAGCAAACCAAAATATCAGCCATTAGCTTTCGCTCCTTTCGTTACAAACACATTTTCCGTTGCAAAGGCTTGCGGCTCCGCATCCCGAACATTTGGTACGGCAATCGGGTGTTGTTTCTGCATTCAAAGCCTTTTGATACTCGCGCTTCATAAAGGATTTTGTAACACCTATATCAATAAAATCCCAAGGAAGTATTTCATCAATACCAAAACGGCGGTTTGCATAGAAGGACGGATCGATTCCGCAGGCATCAAAAACAGATATCCAATTTTCATAATTAAAATATTCATCCCAGCCGTCAAGCATCATATTGCGGTTATAGGCTTCAAGCAATGCCTTGCCCAAACGTCTGTCACCTCTTGCAAAAACGGCTTCGATACGGGAAACACGAGCATCGTGGTATTTATAAGAGATTTTTCTGGTTTTGATTTCGGATTTAAGAAGCTGCTGCTTTCTCTCCAATTCCTCCATTGTATCCTGAGGCTCCCATTGGAAGGGAGTGAAGGGCTTGGGCACAAAGCAGGAAACGCTTACGGTAACGGTAACACCTCTGCCGAAACGCTTTTTGGAATAAAAAGTATTTACAATATTCTGCCCCAAATCGGCAATGCCCTTTATATCCTCGTCAGTTTCGGTAGGCAGACCGTTCATAAAATAGAGTTTAAGGCTGTTTCTGCCGCCGTCAAAAGCTTTTGAAACTGCGGAAATTATTTCATCCTCGGTTATATTTTTATTTATAACATCACGAAGTCTTTGTGTCCCCGCTTCGGGAGCAAAGGTAAGACCGCTTTTTCTTACAGATGAAACCTTTTCCAAAAGCTCCTCATAGAAATTATCTATACGCATAGACGGCAAAGAAAGGTTAACGTTCATCTTATTTGTCCAGGGAAGAAGCTTATCTATAAGCTCACGCAGATAAGTATAATCGCTTATGGAAAGAGATGTAAGGGAAATTTCGGAATAGCCTGAATTGTCAATAGATTCACGGGCATTTCTGTCAAGAACCTCGGGAGCTTTATCACGATATGGACGGTATACCATTCCTGCTTGACAGAAACGGCATCCGCGGATACATCCTCTGAAAACCTCCAGCATTACTCTGTCATGGACGGTTTCCAAAAAAGGAACAGCGCATTTGCAGGGGAAATTAACATTATCAAGGTCGGATATTATTCTTTTTCTAACAGTTACAGGAACACCCTCTCGATTGGGCTTAAAAGAAGCGATAGTTCCGTCGGCATTATACTCAACATCATAAAGAGAAGGAACATAAAAGCCGTCCAACCGAGAAATTCTGTAAAGAGTCTCTTCCCTGCTTATATTTTGCTTTTTACATTCATTCACCAAAGCGGTAAATTCCAAAAGAGCTTCCTCACCCTCGCCAATAGAAAAAACATCGATAAAGTCGGCAATAGGCTCGGGATTATAGGAGCAGGGACCGCCTGCTATTATAATAGGATGCTCTTCGGTTCTGTCCTTGGAAAGCAATGGAATATTTGCCATACCAAGCATTTTAATAACATTGGTATAGCAAAGCTCATATTGCAAGGTAAACGCAACCACATGGAACAGATTCAAGGGATCGCCGCTTTCCAAAGCATACAAGGGCATATTATGAATTTTCAGTTGCTCCTGCATATCGGGCCAAGGCATATAGGAACGTTCACAGCTTATGTAACCGCTTTTATTAAAGCAGTCGCATAGTATTTTCATACCAAGATTGGACATTCCGATCTCATAGGTATCGGGAAAGCAAAAGCAGATCCGAAGCTCGGCATTTTCAGGAGAAGGTATTTCGGAGCCGAACTCATTTCCGATATAACGTCCCGGTTTTTCAACATGCTCAAGCAAAGGGGCATATTTTTTATAATCTGTCACTTTAATTTCTCCTAAAAAAGTTAAATATTTTTCAGCTTTTCTCTAAGATAAAAGCCTGTATACGAATCACCGCTTGCGGCAACCTCTTCGGGAGTTCCTTTGGCGATGATCCTTCCGCCTCCGTCTCCGCCCTCGGGTCCAAGATCTATTATATAGTCGGCGGTTTTTATTAAATCAAGATTATGCTCGATAACCACAACCGAGTTTCCTGCATCAACAAGCTTTTGAAGCACAGAAACAAGCTTATTAACGTCATCAGTGTGCAAGCCTGTTGTAGGCTCATCCAAAACATAAAGAGTTTTTCCTGTTGCACGTCGGGAAAGCTCATTGGCAAGCTTAACTCTTTGGGCTTCGCCTCCCGAAAGAGTTGTAGCAGGCTGACCTATTTTTACATATCCCAAGCCCACATCACAAAGGGTATCAAGCTTGCGCTTGATAGAAGGATAGTTTTGGAAAAATTCTCTTCCCTCTTCGCAGGTCATTTCTAAAACATCATAAATGGATTTGCCCTTATATTTTATCTCCAAGGTTTCGTGGTTGTACCGTTTACCCTTACATACATCACAGGTTACATAAACATCGGGAAGGAAATGCATTTCAATCGTTAAAGTACCGTCACCCTTACAGGATTCGCAACGACCTCCTTTAACGTTAAAGGAAAATCGTCCGTCATTATATCCCCTTGCTTTTGCATCGGGAGTTGAAGCAAATACAGCTCGGATATCATTGAAAAGGCCGATATAGGTAGCAGGATTTGAACGGGGATTTCGTCCGATAGGCGATTGGTCTATTTGAATTATCTTATCAATATTGTCTGCACCTATAATTTCGCGGTGCTTTCCCGGGATAACCGAATTTTTACCAAGCTTTCTTGCAAGAGTGTTATAAAGAACTGCATTGACAAGGCTGGATTTACCCGAACCCGAAACCCCTGTTACACAAACAAACTTACCCAAGGGGAAGGTTACATCAATATCCTTCAAATTATTTTGAGTTGCTCCCACAACGGTTATAAACTGACCGTTGCCCTGACGGCGTTCTGTGGGAACAGTCACATTTTTCTTACCTGAAAGATAGGCACCTGTAACAGATTCCTTGCATTTCTTAATTTGAGCAGGCGTTCCTGTGAAAACGACCTCGCCTCCATGAATACCAGCGCCGGGGCCTATATCCACAAGGAAATCCGCTTCCTCGATGGTTTCCTCATCATGTTCTACCACCAAAACGGTGTTGCCGATGTCTCTCAGCTTTTTCAGGGTATTTATCAGTTTTTGGTTATCTCTTTGGTGAAGTCCTATACTGGGCTCATCAAGAACATACATAACGCCTACCAAAGCGCTTCCTATTTGAGTAGCAAGGCGGATACGCTGTGCTTCGCCGCCCGAAAGAGAGCCTGCTTTTCGAGACAAGGTCAAATAACCCAAGCCCACATTTTCAAGGAAGGAAAAACGGGCATTTATCTCTTTTAGAATTTCCTTTGCGATCTCGTTTTCGGTTTTAGAAAGCTTTAATGTTGCAAAAAACTTTCTTGCATCTACTACAGAAAGGTTACAAAGCTCGGAAATATTCAAGCCTCCTACTGTTACCGCCAAGGCTTCGTTTTTCAATCTTCTGCCATGACATTCGGGGCAAGGGATATAGTCCATAAATTGCTCATAATAATCCCGTGATTCGTAACCTCCGCCCATTTTATAACGGTGCTCTATCATACCGATTACGCCTTTAAAGGAAGGCTCGGAAACCGACTTGCGCTTACGTTTATTTCCGTACATCAAAATACTGTAGGCTTCCTCGGAAAGTTGATCAATAGGAGTGTGAACATCAAATCCGTGATATCTACCCACAGAATTTAAAAGCTCAGCAAGATACCCCCCCGGTTCTGCACTTTTGAAGCCATTGCAGATTATCGCACCTCCGTAAACCGAAAGGCTTTTATCGGGTATAAGCTTTTCTTCGGAAAATACATTATTCTCGCCCAAGCCGCCGCAAGCCTCACAAGCACCCGAAGGGTTGTTAAAGGAAAACATTCGCGGCGACAGCTCTCCTATAGAGATGCCGTGAGTTTTACAGGCGTAATTCTGAGAAAATGTCATCTCATTATCATCGTCTTTAATATCGGGGAACATTATTTTTATAATACCGCCTGCCAATTTAGAGGCTGTTTCAATGCTTTCTGCAAGACGGGAACGGATATTGTCTCTCATGACCAAACGGTCAACCACGATATCTACATCGTGCTTTATATTTTTGTCAAGGTCTATTTTTTCAGAAAGGTCATACATTATTCCGTCTACACGGACACGCACATAACCGCTTTTTCTCGCATCCTCGAAAACCTTTTCATGCATACCCTTTTTTGCCGAAACAACGGGAGCAAGAACGATGAAACGGGTTCCCTCTTCAAATTCGAAAATTCGCTCGACTATTTCATCGACCGATTGCTGTTTGATTTCCTCCCCGCAAACAGGGCAATGAGGAATGCCTATTCTTGCATACAGCAAGCGGAGATAATCGTATATTTCGGTAGCTGTACCGACAGTAGAACGGGGATTTCTAGATGTTGTTTTTTGGTCTATGGAAATAGCAGGAGAAAGCCCCTCTATCAAATCAACATCGGGTTTATCAAGCTGACCGAGAAACATTCTGGCATAGGAGGAAAGAGACTCCACAAAACGGCGGTGACCTTCGGCATAAAGGGTATCGAAAGCAAGACTTGATTTTCCCGAGCCCGAAAGACCCGTAAACACAACAAGCTTATCACGGGGAATTTCAACCGAAACGTCCTTCAAATTATGAACCCTTGCGCCTTTTACGACTATTTTATCTGACATTTACATCAACCTCCTTATTTTATCACGAAGCAAAGCCGCAGTTTCGAAATCAAGGTCCTTTGCGGCACGCTTCATATCTGCTGTAAGCTTATCGATAAGCTTCTTCTTTTGTTCGGCGGAAAGGTTCTTTGCTTTTTCAAGCTTTTCTGTTTCTTTCTTGGATGTTATGGCGATAGGATCACGAATATCCTTAACGATAGTTTTGGGTGTAATACCGTGAGCCTTGTTATATTCATTCTGTATCTTTCTGCGTCGGTTGGTTTCGGCTATTGCGCGGCGCATAGAATCGGTTTCGGAATCGGCATACATTATAACCTTGCCTTCCGCATTTCTTGCAGCACGTCCGATAGTCTGAACGAGAGATATCTCACTACGCAAAAATCCCTCTTTATCTGCATCTAAAATCGCCACAAGAGAAACCTCGGGAAGGTCCAAACCCTCTCTCAAAAGGTTGATACCAACAAGAACATCAAATTCTCCCACACGCAAGCCTCGAAGAATATCCATTCTCTCCATTGTATCGATATCATAATGCATATAACGGCATTTGATTCCCGAAAGCTCGAAAAATTCGGTAAGATCCTCTGCCATTTTTTTAGTAAGTGTGGTTACGAGGACTCTTTCTTTTCTTTCTGCACGGATTCGTATTTCTCCTGCCAGATCATCGATCTGACCCTTTGTGGGACGAACCTCGATTTCGGGATCAAGCAAGCCTGTGGGACGGATTATCTGTTCAACAAGCTGAGTAGAAAGATTGCGTTCGTAATCCTTAGGGGTTGCACTCACATATATAGTTTGCCCTCTTTTTTCGTTAAACTCATCAAAAACCAAAGGTCGGTTATCATAAGCCGAAGGCAAGCGAAAACCGTAATCTATAAGATTGGTCTTTCTGGCTCGGTCGCCTGCCGCCATTCCTCTTACCTGAGGAAGCATAACATGGCTTTCATCCACAAACATTATATAATCCGAAGGAAAATAATCCAAAAGTGTATAAGGCGCGCTTCCGGGTTCTCTTCCCGAAAGAACACGGGAATAGTTTTCAACGCCCGAACAAAAGCCTATTTCCCGTATCTGCTCAACATCAAACATAGTACGTTCGCGTATTCGCTGAGCCTCGATATATTTATTCTGACTTTCAAAAAATTCGATTCTTTCATCAAGCTCTGCAATTATTTCATCTAAAGCATTTTTTCTTGTTTCGTCCGATGTGACATAATGAGATGCAGGATATATCGCCACATGGGACATATCTGCAACAGCTTCGCCTGTTACAACATTTATGGTGCATATTCTATCCACTTCATCACCGAAAAGCTCTACTCTTACAGCATTTGTGTCGGTATTGGAAGGGAAAATATCCAAAACATCTCCTCTTACACGGAAATTGTTTCTTTCAAAGCTTATATCGCTTCTTCCGTATTGAAGAGCAACCAATCTTTTAATAATGTCATCACGAGGAAATGTTGCCCCCTTGCGTATAGACAAGACCTGCTGAGAATATTCTTCAGGGTCACCCAAGGAATAGATACAGCTGACAGATGCAACGATAATAACATCTCTTCGTTCAAAAAGAGCGCTTGTAGCAGAATGGCGTAGCTTATCTATTTCATTGTTCACCGAAGAATCTTTTTCGATATAAATATCCTTGCCCGGAACATAAGCCTCGGGCTGATAATAATCATAGTAAGATACAAAGAACTCAACCGCATTGTTCGGGAAAAACTCGCGCATTTCGGAGCAGGTTTGTGCCGCAAGGGTTTTATTGGGTTCCAATATGATAGCAGGGCGGTTGCATTGAGCGATTATATTAGCCATTGTAAAGGTTTTACCTGAGCCCGTTACACCTATGAGAGTCTGGTCGCGGTCACCGTTTTTTATACCTTGAACCAAGGCGGAAATCGCCTCAGGCTGGTCACCTGTAGGCTTAAATTCCGACACTAACTCGAACTTTTCCATATAATGCATTCCCCTTCCGCAAGCCAAAAAACATTTTATAGTATTAAGTGATATATTATACCACATTTCCCCGAAAAATAAAAGAGGTATTGACGAATTTCATCAATACCTCTGTAAGTTTTTTAATTTTTACGCCAAACCATTTTATCCACAACATTTGTATAGCTTTGAATAAGCTTAACAACCTTTGTGGAAACATTTTCGTCTGCATAATCGGGAACAACAAGACCATTATCCTGCTCATTGTTCATCATTACCGCGGTATCGACCGCTTGTAGCAATGATTTTTCATCAATACCTGCAAGAACAAAGGTTGCCTTGTCCAACGCTTCGGGACGTTCGGTAGAAGTACGGATGCAAACCGCAGGAAAAGGGTTGCCTACAGAAGTAAAGAAACTGGATTCCTCGGGAAGGGTTCCGCTGTCGGAAATCACCGCAAATGCATTCATTTGAAGCTTATTATAATCATGGAATCCCAAGGGCTCATGGCGGATCACTCTTTCATCAAGCTTGAACTCCGATGATTCAAGACGCTTTCTGCTTCTGGGATGGCAGGAATACAAAATAGGCATATCGTACTTTTCGGCAATTTTGTTCACCGCATTAAACAGGGAAAGAAAATTCTTTTCGGTATCGATATTTTCCTCTCTGTGAGCCGAAAGAAGAATATATTTTTTTGGTTCAAGGTTCAATTTATTAAGAATATCGCTGTTTTTAATATCCTCCAGATTCGAGCGAAGAACCTCAGCCATGGGGGAGCCCGTCACATAAACTCTTTCCTTGGGCAAGCCGCATTCATGAAGATATTTTCTTGCGTGTTCCGAATAAGCAAGGTTAATATCCGATATTATGTCAACTATTCTGCGGTTTGTCTCTTCGGGGAGGCATTCATCCTTGCAACGGTTACCCGCTTCCATGTGAAATATAGGAATATGCAATCTCTTTGCCGAAATTGCAGAAAGGCAGGAATTGGTATCGCCTAAAATCAGCAAAGCATCGGGCTTTATTTGGTTCATAAGCTTATATGAGCAATTAATAATATTGCCCACGGTAGCACCCAAATCGTCACCTACCGCATTCATATATACCTCAGGCTCACCCAATTTAAGGTCTCTGAAAAAGATGCCGTTGAGATTGTAATCATAATTCTGCCCCGTGTGGGCTAAAATACAATCGAAATATTTACGGCATTTTGTAATAACAGCCGAAAGACGTATTATTTCGGGACGTGTACCTACAATAATAAGAAGCTTTAATTTTCCGTTGTTTTGAAATTCGATATCGGAATAGTCCAATTTAATATCCATAATCATTCCACCACTTCAAAAAAAGTATCAGGTTTATTTGGGTCAAACTGCTCGTTTGCCCACATTACGGTAACGAGATTTTCGGTTTCGGAAAGGTTTTTTATATTATGGGTATAGCCGGGAAGCATATGGACGGCTTGAATATTATCGCCGTCTACCTCAAAATTCAAAACCTCGTCTGTGCCGATTTTTCTCATTTGTATCAAGCCTTTGCCTGAAACAACGATAAAAAATTCCCATTTTGTGTTGTGCCAATGCTGTCCTTTGGTGATTCCGGGTTTAGAAATATTTATAGAAAACTGACCGCATTTATCGGTTTTCAAAAGCTCAGTAAAGCTTCCTCTGGCATCAATATTCATTTTCAAAGGGAAAGCAACCTTTTCCTTTGGTAGATAGGAGAGATAGGTTGAATAAAGCTTTTTGGCAAATGAATTTTCGGAAATCTCGGGTACAACAAGAGTCTTCGGCTGATTTTTAAAAGAATCCAGCAAAGAAACGATCTCACCCAATGTGACATTATGTGTAACAGTCGCACCGCAATATTTCCCGTCGTCGCAAATTACTGTTTTGATCCCGTCAAATTCACAATGATGCTCTCTGCCTTCCAAAGCCAAAAGCATTTCATCAACAAGGTCATCGATATATAAAAGCTCTAATTCTGCATTAGGGTCATTTACAGTTATAGGCAGATCATTTGCTATATTATTGCAAAATGTTGCAATCGCAGAATTATAGTTAGGTCTGCACCATTTACCAAAAAGGTTAGGAAAACGGTAAACAAGAACTTTTGCTCCCGTTTCCTCTGCATAACTAAAGAAAAGCTCCTCGCCCGCCTTTTTGCTTCTGCCGTAATCACTGTCGTAACGTCCGACAAGAGTAGCTTGAATAGAGCCGGAAAACATTATAGGGCAGGTGTTTGCATACTTTTTCAAAGTTTCAAGAAGCTTGCCTGCAAACCCAAAATTGCCTTCCATAAATTCTTTTGGGTCTTGAGGACGGTTCACTCCTGCGAGATTGAAAACGAAATCGGCATTTTTACAGCCTTCTTCCAAAATCTCTGCAGAGGAATCAACATCATAAAGATAAAGCTCATCAATTTTAAGCTGAGGTCGGGTTGTATCCTTTCCCTCTTTTATATTCATTAAAGCCGCTGTGAGATTTTTTCCAACAAAACCTTTTGCGCCGGTAATTAATATATTCATAATCAGCCCTTAAACTTTTCCAATTCATCTCGGATATATTGAAGAGAAAGCAATTTTTCCTTTACAGCTTCTACATCCAAAAGCTTGGTGTTATTTGAATTAAATTCCGAAAGATGATTTCTTTCGATGTCACCGTTATTGAAATACTTATCATAGTTCAAATCACGTTTATCACAAGGCACACGGTAAAAATCACCCATATCGATAGCACCTGAGCATTCCTCATTGGTCAGGAGGGTTTCATACATTTTTTCGCCGTGGCGGATGCCGATAACCTTTATTTCTGTTTCGGGAGCGAACAAACCGCAAACTGCCTTTGCAAGGGTTTCGATTGTGCAGGCAGGAGCCTTTTGCACCAAAATATCACCGCTGATACCGTTTTCAAATGCAAACAATACCAAATCAACAGCTTCGTCAAGAGACATTATGAATCTTGTCATAGAAGGCTCGGTTATTGTTATGGGATTGCCGTTTTTAATTTGGTCTATCCACAAAGGAATAACAGAACCGCGGGAACACATAACATTGCCGTAACGAGTACAGCATATGGAAGTTTGCTCGGGAGAAACCGTACGGGATTTTGCAACAACCACCTTTTCCATCATTGCTTTGGAAGTTCCCATAGCATTAACAGGATATGCGGCTTTATCCGTTGAAAGGCAAATAACACGCTTAATTCCCAAGTCTATAGCTGCAGTAAGCACATTATCGGTACCCAACACATTTGTTTTCACTGCTTCCACAGGAAAAAATTCACAAGAAGGAACCTGCTTCAATGCCGCCGCATGGAAAATATAATCGACACCGTGCATCGCATTTTTTACCGATTGAAGATCGCGGACATCACCTATATAAAATTTTATTTTATCCGAAGCATTAGGCATTTTCGACTGAAATTCATGACGCATATCATCCTGTTTCTTTTCATCTCTGGAGAATATGCGTATTTCACCTATATCAGTCTGCAAAAATCGGTTAAGGACTGCATTACCAAATGAACCGGTTCCGCCGGTTATCATAAGTGTTTTATTTTTAAAAAGCGACATATTACATCACCTTATCATTTCTTTTCTTCATAAAAAAGTCTAAGTATCAAGGAATCCAGTTTTTCCTCATCGGGATAAAATTCCATATATTTATCTCCAACGGTATTTTCGCCTTCCACCGTTACTATTTCTTTTAATGTATAATCGGAATAGCGGTTAGCAAACTTCCCCAAAACCTCAGGAGAACAATTGGTTACCATATAATCCGAAACATTCTTCATTGCTGAAATTGCGAAATTGCCGTTTTCATCAAGCTTTGCACCCAAGGCTTCGAAAAATCCGTTCATATATTCCTTATGACGTTCCATACGAGAAAGGTTCATTTCGTCCCCAACACCTTTACGTGTTTGAACAAATGTCAAAGCTTGCTCGGCATTAAGTACCATTTCACCTTTTGTTATAGTAGGGTCTACTGCGGAGAAATCATCAGTCACATTGACCTTAACTCCGCCTACAGAGTCATTTAAAATGCCGATAGCATCCATATTGAGGGAAACATAATAATCAATTTCCAAGCTGTAAAGAAAATCCGAAACCGTTTTCTTTACACTTTCACAGCTATCCTTAAGACCGCTTCCATAGGTATGAGAAAGTGCCAACTGTTGAGTAACCGTGCCGATGGATTTACCTCCTGCACCAAGCTCTTGCATTTTCACCATTGTATCACGGTTAAGGCAGAGAATACTATAGGTTTGATCCTTTTCGTCAAAAATCACCAAAGAAACAAGATCGGCAGACTTATCATTTCTATGATAATCAACGGCTTCTAAAGGTCCCGTTCCGTCGGTTCCTATAATAAGGAACACATTTATATCCTGACGAGGAAAATATCTAATTCCGTTTCGCTCTATTGTTTTCCCATTAGTTGAATCGTCGCTCGAATCAAAAACAGTGGGCTTTAATAACTGAAGCCCACTGTAAATTACAACAAGCAACAACAATAAGACAGTAACGGTCAGGACAAGTTTTTTCTTTCCATCGCTTTTAAGCATGACCTACCCCCTATTGGCTCGTCGGTTATTTAATTACTTTTTCTTTATTGCAAAGCTGTCTCTGTTAACAACCGCCAAAGCAACAATTGCAGCAAGTGCAGCAAACATTACAAAGAACCAAACTGTTTTATCGGATGAATCTCCTGTTTGAGGTGTATCGTCGGAAGGATCCTTGGAAGACGCATCAGAAGAAGTATCAGAAGAAATATCGACCGAAACATCAGATTTATCAGAGGAAGTTTCACCGCCCTGAGAATTGTCATAGCCATCCTCGGGAACCAAAACGGCAACATGACCGAAATCTTCGAATATCATGGAAACGGTTCCGTCTCCGTTATCCTTTGCTTCGATAACTGCCCAACCGTCTTCTTCGGTATATACCAAAACGTAAGGAGTCTTTCCGTTTAAGTCAATATCGAACTGAAGCTCAATAGTTTGACCTTCTATTTCAAGATACTCATTCATATCATCACAGGTAGAAAAAATATTGAAAAAGTCTCTTATAACAAGAATATCAGCATCATATTCACTGCCAAGCTGAGTTGCAACAAGATCATTCAAACCTTCATCTAAAGACGAAAGCTTAAATCCGTTAGCGGAAAGCTCCTCATACTTTGCGATAAGATCGTCAGCAATCTCACGAGGAATCTTAACTGTAGTTTTCGCTTCCTCTACCGATGTGATAATAATACAACCGTTTCTATCATTATCAACATCGGGCGCAGGCTTATAGCCAATACTGGGAACAAAATTCTCAGCAGATGCCGACAAGGTAATAGGCATCAAAACCATAACCAAAGAAATCAAAATTAAAAGAAATCTTTTCATTATATAAACACTCCTTTTAAGAGATTTATTTTGCAGAAATAAATTTATTTTCATGGAAATTTATATAGTCAATTGCATCTTGACCAAAAGCAGAAAGGATAACTTCAACGGCGTTCCCTAAATCAGGCGCCCTTTCGGTAAGATTGTGACAATCCGACCCGAGAAGCTGAATCTTATGCTGCGAAAGCAACCTTAATGCCAAGCGACGAGAAAAACGGTTTATGAAAAATCCGGCATTTGCCTGAACTGTAACCGGAAGCTCGGAAAGGCTTTCGATTACACCATTGGTCTTGAAATGACCCATATAACGGTCAATATGAGCAATTATCGGTCGAAGCTTCCGCTTTTGATATATCCCTTCCAGCTCATAAAGCATACGGTCGTTCCATTTGCTCATGGGCATTTCTACAAGGATAGCGTTTGTTTGTTCTATAGCCAACAAATCAAGATTTTCGCAATCACTTATACCTTCAAAAAAGCGAACTTCCGCGCCCAACAGCATTTGAGGAATTTCGATTTTATTTTCAACAGCCGATATCAGCTTTGAAAAAGCGCGTTCGCGGCGTCGAAGAAATTCCTTAGGAGAATCATGATTGGCATAGAAATGAGGGGTCAAAACAACTTTTTTGATACCCTGTTTATATTCGGCATTCAGCATTTCCACCGACATTTCAACAGATTTGCTTCCGTCATCTACTGACGGGAGGATATGAGTATGAAAATCCAAAATCATAAGCGTTCACCGTCTTATAAATCAAACTTTAGGAAGTAATCACTGTTCTTCCTTAGGCGCAGAGGAATAAGATGAATAACCATAATATTTTTTGTAATAACGTTTGCCGTACTTGTAACCGTAGCCTTTTCCGTTTTCGGAAACGCGGTTAAGCACAACACCGAGAATACGGGATTCCACAAAATCAAATTGCTCAACTGCATGAGAAAAGGATTTTCTGGTACAATAATGCTGACAAACCACCATCAAAATGCCATCAACAAGATCGGCAGCAACGATAGCATCACTGACCTCACCCACAGGAGGAAGGTCAAGAATAATATAATCATAGTGTTCGCGAAGGATATCAAGAAGATCCTTCATTCGCTTTGAACTCAAAAGCTCAATAGGATTGGGAGGAATTCTACCTGACGCAACAACATGGAACACGGATGTTTCAAATTGTTCATCGCAGGTTTGTATAATCTCAGTAATACTGTTTCTTCCGGTGAGATAATTGGAAAGACCGGGAACTCTTTCGATATTCAACTTGGTCGCCAAAGAGGGGCGGCGCATATCACAGTCTACCAAAAGAACTCTTTTATCAAGCTGAGAAAGAGTGTGAGCAAGGTTTACCGACGACAAGCTCTTACCTTCACCTGCCAACGCGCTGGAAACGCCAAGCACGCGGCATTTTTTATCATCAGCAAATGAAAATTCGATTTTTGTACGCAAAAGTTTATATGCCTCGGTAGCGGCAAAGCTGATACCGTCGCCTACCAAAACAGTTTTCTTGGCTGCATCGGCATTCTTATCGGCATGTTTTTTACTTTTTTTCTTTACATAACCGTCATAATAATAGCCGCCTTTGGATGGGGAAGCCATATCAGGAACGGCCGCAAGAACAGGAAGAGATGAAAGCTGGATAATATCTTCCTCAGAACGAACTGTATTATCGAATATTTCTAAAACAACGATAAGTCCCACCGAAACAATAAAGCCCACAATAAAGCCAAGTATTGTATTTTTCGCACGGCTGGGAGATGCAGGAGAAGTAGAGACAACCGCATAGTCAACAACCTTTGCCGATGTTCCCTCTACAATATCAGAAATTTTATTAGGAAGGATATATGCTATAGCATCAGCAATACGCTTGTTTTCTTCGGGGTCGGGTCCTGTAATGACAACCTCAAAAACCTCGGTTTCGTTAACTGCGGATGCCGCCAACATATTTCGAAGAGTTGTGGTACTGTAATCCAAGTCTGCATAATCGACAACGTCGGTAAGGCAAGAACGAGAATTAAGAATAACTATATAAGTGTCAACAAGACTTTTAGATGCTACTATATCCGCATTTGTCACATCAACAGTACCGCCGATGGAAATAGAGCTGTTGTTTACATAAAACATCGCGGAACATTTATACTGAGGAGTTATTAAAAATACTGTATACGCAAGAAACAGAACCGCACAAAGAAAAGATGCAATGATCACAAGCCAAAGCCTATGCCACACAGCGTTCCAAAGTCGTTTCATATCTACTTCAAAAAAATCTTCATTTTTTCTACTGTTTTTATTGTTCATTATTCTATCCTTCGCCGCAACGGGATCCCCCCGTGATAGTTGCAAACGGCATAATTCGCCATTAAACAAATATATTGTATATTATAGCATCCGCATATTCAAAAGTCAAGGAAATCAGGAAATTTCAAACCTCAAATTTACTGTATCGAAACCGTTATTTATTCGAATTACCGATAGCCGAAATGAATCGATGGTAAATACGGCGTGCAGGTCTTGAATAATGCCAAAAACGGCAATATACCCTATACAGAAAGGAGTTCACGCCAAAAGTTCTGCCGTTATGTGTAACAGAATTAACGATCCCGATCATTTGGCATTGCTGTACTTTTTCCGCTTCAAATTGATTATCTCCTATAATATCATATGTTTTTTCGCCGCCTACGATACGGTGAAGAACATATTGACCGTTACTTCGCTGATACAAAACCACATCATATTTTTTTAGTTTTTTCGGTAAAGGTCCGAGCATCACCTCGTCTCTTCCCTCTTTAAGCAACGGCAGCATACTTGTTCCGCGGGGTTTGATCGATATTGTACCGCCGGAAGCAAGACACTCTTCTATAATAGGCATTAGTTCTTCCAAATTCACTGTTTGTTTGTTCATATCATCATATCCTTGCCTATCAGTATGATCTTTTGATTATACCATTACTGCTATACAATGTCAACGAGGCGGAAGATATCCGCCTCGTTAATAATTTATTCTTCTTCGTCAACCAAACCGTCACCGTCTTCGTCCCAGCCGCCGTATACGCTGCTGGCAGTGATACAATCCTGCATAGAGAGCTCAATGATCTCAATCTCGGGTTTAATATACTTCTTCATCAAAATCTCCTCCGTTATTATTCGCAAACGTAAGTCTTTGTACCGTAATTGATAACAACACCGGTGGATGTTGTAAGAACAGGTGTAGCAGTAAGAACCTCTTCGGATACAACACCGCTGAAATTAAGAGCAAGATATGCTTTTACCTTTCCAACCTTAACCTGTTCGGCTGCAGCCGCTGCGTATGCCGAAATAACATCCTC
Source organism: uncultured Ruminococcus sp. (assembly GCA_964650045.1). GTDB lineage: Bacteria > Bacillota > Clostridia > Oscillospirales > CAG-382 > Coliplasma. The sequence continues at coordinate 22,258 of CAZYRT010000003.1, read as the reverse complement.
GGTATATACATAAACACCCTCGGAATCTTTTGCGGTCCATTCCATGGAAAGAGTAACTTCGCTGTAGTTTTCAGCCCAAAGCTCATAAGCTTCAGCTTTTGTAAAATCCAAAGTATATGCAAATCTTACAACACCGTCTTCGGGAATCAAGGTGCCTCTCTTTCTCATATAGGATTTAAAGAGACGGTAACCTCCTGCTTCGGAATCCATAAGAGGCACATACTTTTCATTTTCATGACCTTGAACTGAAAGCTCGCCCACGATAACGCCGGTTCCATCGGTAGAATCGATTACAGAACCGTATGCAACAACATCAGCAGTAAGAACATTGCCGTTGATGTCAAGAATAATATCTTCGTTCACGATAACTGTATCTACAGTAACATCAGTCAAAAGCTTAACAGTATGACCTTCTTCTGCATAATCAATGGCATCGTCAAACTTTGCAAACTGCAAACCATCAACAGAAGCAACAGGTTCAACAATCGCATATCCGTTTTCTACTATATATCCTGCATCGGCAAAAAGCTGCTGAGAAACAGTCGTTTGGAGTTCAAAAGTAACATTTTCAAGATTGGAGCCGGAAATCAAAGTCGCATTTCCGTTTGTTTCCGCGGTAGCAGATTTGCCCTTTGAATAATTGTAAAAAACAACTTCGTTGGGTTCTTCGGAATCGGTATTGAAGCAGAAAATGCTTTGCAAAGCTTCACCGTTACCGTTAGCAACAACCTTTGCGCTGCGGAGAAGCTGAGTTGTTATTCCGCCGTCCTCATATACGATAGTGCCGAAGTTATCGGAATCACCGTCAAAAGCGTTTGTACCGGTAAGAACAGAGCCCACTCTGATATTCACAAAAGAGCCGGAGGTTCCTTCCTTCATGTAAATAGCTGCATATCCCGAAACATCGGAATATTTATCAATAGTCAAATTAGTTGGAACAAAAGCAATTATACCATAGCCACCGTTACCTGCATCAATGGTGACACCTGTAAGAGTTACAGTAGTTGCTTTTGTATCATAACCGCCTATTGTAAGAGGCTGAGTCTGACCGTTAAGAGCAGTAAGAGTTGTGCCGGTTTGAAGCTTCAATGTAAGAGAATTACGGGTATCAACACAACGGCCGTTAACAGCGGCATTTATAATATTGAGGTTTGTAATAATAGTATTATTTTTAACCTCAAAAGTTTTTGCACCGTTACCTGTTACGGTAAAACCGCCGCCCACGATCTCTATATGAGAATCGATAACGATGATATCATCAGTTTCATAATCGGAAAGCATGGTGATAACATCCTTTGCGGTAGTTTCTGCCGCTACATCCAATGCTTCTTGAAGATCATAATATTCAACACCGTTCATCTTAGCAACGGGTTGCGCTTCGCTTTCAGATGCAAACGCAACTACAGAAGCAAAGCAAAGTGCCAATGCCACAGCAAGCATTATAAAAAATACTTTCTTAAACATTGTATATCCTCCTTGAAATCATGCAGATTTAAATAATTCCGCGTGATTTGATACATTCTACTGCATTCTATCACTAAAATCTGAACATTTCAAGTGTTTATCGGAATTTTATACACTTTTAATCTTAATTTTTTATTAACAATTTATTCTTAAAATACAAAAAAATGCATTACCAAAGCATTACAAATACCCACACCGATGCCTGCCATCACTTGAATAGGAGTATGCCCCACAAACTCCTTTAATTTTTCGTGCGGCAGCTTTTCTTCGTTAAAGGAATTAAAGGCTTTTACTATGCGGTTAATGGATTCTGCCTGTTTACCGGTTTCAAGACGGACCCCCATAGCATCATGGCAGACCACTATTGCAAAAACCGCGCTCACTGCAAATTCGAAGCTTCCAAATCCATAGGTCAAAGCAGCTATCACAGCAAGGGACGACACCGTGGCAGAATGTCCGCTGGGCATACCGCCGTCACCGAAAAGACGGCTTATATCTATTTTTTTATTAATTATCGCATATATTACCGTTTTCATAACCTGAGCAACTCCCCAGGAAGAAACCGCAGTAACAAGAAAACGATTTGTTACAAGATCCAGAATATATTCCAAAAATTATTTCCTCCGGCATTTTTTGACATTCTCATCTATTATAATACACGATTATTTGAACATATACAAGAGAAAAACATAATTTTAATTAAATTTTATCCGATAAGATGATTATTGACCGCAGATGCGATAGATATAGAATTTCTTCCGAACCGTGCGCGTATTGAATCCACAGTTCCCTCAAGAGAGCGCATTTTTTCATATTTAAGCTCCCAAGGAGCAGGAAAAAGTTTTTGCTGAGAAACACATTCATCTTCGCGCGAAAGCTTCTCGGCATGAACCGCGACCGAATACAGCTCTGTGTTTGGACGTATATTTATTTTTATCAGCTCCAATGCTTTTTTTGATATTTCGCTGTAAAGACAAGACGAATGGGAAAGAGGCGCCCGTCGGTTCAAGGAGGATAGATCGGGATAGCGCATAGTTACCGCAACGGTATTACAGCAAAGATTATGCTTGCGAAGCCTTTCGGCAACCGACATCGAAAGATAGGTAACAGCAAAGGAGATATCCTCCTCGGTAACAAGATTTGCCCGAAAGGTCATCCCGTTGCTGACAGATTTGGGTTCAGGCTCATAACCCATTGGAGTAACCTCTGAAAAATCTCTGCCCAAGGCAAAATCATGAAGCATACCGCCGTTTTTTCCCATAAGTGCTACAAGAGCTTCACGTTTGACAGAAGCGACATCTCCGATAGTTCTTATTCCCGATCGGGCTAAAAGCTTTCCACAGGACTGCCCCACAAATAAAAGTGAGGTCACCGGCAGATGCCAGATAACCGAAGCGAAATTTTCGGGCGGTATCACAGTAGTTCCGTCCGGCTTGTTCACATCACTTCCCAGCTTGGCAAAAACTTTATTAAACGACACTCCTACAGAAAGGGTTATCCCCAGCTCGTTTTTAACTCGATGACGTATAGAATCGGCTATTTCTCTTCCGTTTCCGAAAAGCTTCAAGGAGCCTGTTACATCAAGCCAGCTTTCATCTATACCAAAAGGCTCTACAAGATCGGTATAATCATAAAAAATACGGTTCATTTTATCTGACATTTCCCCATAAAGACCGTAGGTAGGACGTACGCAAAGAAGATTCGGACATTTTTGCTTTGCCGACCACAAGGTTTCGGCAGTTTTTATGCCGTATTTCTTTGCAAGAGCATTTTTCGCAAGCACGATTCCGTGTCTATCCTCCACACTTCCGCAAACCGCCATAGGAACAGATTCATATTCGGGATGCAATGCGGTTTCGCACGATGCAAAAAAAGAATCCGCATCGCAATGAAGAATCGTTCTGTATTTATTATTACATGATATTTTTGGGTTTTTGTTATGAAAATTGGAATTTTTCATCAACTTAGACCCATCGGGATGCCCCATGTACATTTTTATCACCTTCCGCTACCCATTTTACCACCCGAACATCCGTTTGTCAAGAACGAATGTTTGGAAACACTTGTAAAAAACAGACCTGTTGAAACAGGTCTGTCTAAATAAATTATTCTTCTTTATTATCCTTATTGCCAAATTCATCAATAGATTTGCTTATTTTATGCTCAATAGGAGTCCATTCAACCTTTTTGAAGAAAGCAACAATTGCAATAGGAATATATGTAAGCATGAATATGGGGAAGGTGAACAGATATTTTATTACCTTATTACGGGGACAATCTATAACATCCCATTCGGTTACCAAGGTAATAAAGCCCACAACAAACATCAGCATATAAATTATAAAGCTGAATAAGAAAATAGGAACCACACAATATTTAAGAAATACCCAAATAGTAGGTGAATCAACAAAAACGGTTATACCATAGATACATTCACCAATAGCGCACATTATCGAAAGAATGGTGAACACCAACGCAGGGAAAATCGTCATAAGCATATCGTAGCAGGCAAATTTTCCGCTGAACATACCTTTAAAAAGCTTACTTCCGTAATTGGCAAAAACCTGGTAAAAGCCCTTTGACCAACGGAGGCGTTGGTTCCAAGATTGTTTGAAGGTTTCAGGCTGTTCATCATAAACGATAGAGCCTGCGCTGTAGCCGATCTCCTCACCTCGGATAGCCATATCAACAGAAAACTCAATATCCTCTGTCAAAAGGTGATATTTCCAGCCATTATTTGACTCGATAATTTCACGGCTTACGCAGAAGCCTGTACCCGAAATAGCGCAAGAAGTACCGAGACGCATTCTCGCATTATTTAAATACTTTGCTTCGCGCAGGAACCATAGAGAATATCCGGCGGTTATCCAGTTGGTACCATAATTTTTAGAATTACGGTAGCTTGTCAAAGCCTTGTAGCCGCGATTGAAGTTAACATTCATTTCTTTAACGAAATTAGGGTCAACAACGTTATCCGCATCAAAAACTATATATGCATCGCAATCATCATTTTCTGCAAGGAGCTTTTTAAACAGGAAATCCAAAGCATAGCCCTTACCCACAAGGTCCTTGTTATTTCTTTCAAGGACGATTGCGCCGTGTTCTCTGCCCACATCGGCGGTGTTATCGGTACAGTTATCAGCTATCAAAAATATTTTAATTAGCTCTTTGGGATAATTCTGGCGGTTGATACTTTCAAGCAAATGACCGATAACATTAGCTTCGTTACGGGCGCTTATAACAACACCGAATTTGTTCTGCTTATCGCTTTTAACCGGCTTTGATTTATCTTTTCCGATCAAAACCCAGAATATATAAAAGAACTGATACAAGTAGCAAACAACAAATACACAGGTCAGGAATATATTACATATTTGAAAAACTTTTTCTACATCAACCACGGTTGTCATAACCTCCCGTTGGCATAAAATTTCATTTTTTCTTCTCGTAATTATACACTATTCAAATCAAAATGTCAATATGATAATGCAGACCGCAAAAATTGAAAAAGGACGCAAAAATAAATCTGCATCCTTTTGTTCATTATTAATTACAATCTGGAAGCGATAGCTTCCAAAAATTCAAGAGTGTTGACCTGAGTTTTATTTTCAAGAGTAGAAATAATACAAAGATCCTTGGTCATAACGCCGCTTTCGATTGTATCGATAGTTGCCTTTTCCAATCTTTCGGCGAAGTCAACAAGCTCGGGAAGCTCGTCCAATTCACCGCGCTTTTTCAAAGCGCCTGTCCATGCAAAAATAGTTGCAACAGGATTGATTCTTGCGGGAACGCCCTTAAGATAATCGTAATAATGGCGTTGAACGGTACCGTGTGCCGCTTCATATTCATAATATCCATCGGGAGATACAAGAACACTTGTCATCATAGCGAGAGAGCCGTAAGCATTGGAAACCATATCGCTCATTACGTCGCCGTCATAGTTCTTACAAGCCCAGATAAAGCCGCCCTCAGAACGGATTACACGGGCAACAGCATCATCAATAAGAGTATAGAAATACTCAATTCCTGCTTCTTCAAAGCGAGCCTTATATTCTGCTTCAAAAATTTCGGCAAAAATATCCTTGAAATTGTGGTCGTATTTCTTGGAAATAGTGTCCTTTGTAGCAAACCAAAGATCCATTTTCGCATCAAGCGCATAGTCGAAACAGCTTCTTGCAAAGCTTTGGATGCTCTTATCAATGTTATGAACGCCTTGGATAATACCGTCGGTTTTGAAATCGTGAATCAATGCTCTTGTTTCGGTTCCGTCAGGTGCGGTTACAACCAATTCTGCCTTGCAGCCGCCGTCAACCTTCAATTCGGTTGCCTTATAAATATCGCCGTATGCATGACGTGCAATTGTAATAGGCTTTGCCCATTTTTGCACATAAGGAGAAATACCCTTTACGATAATGGGAGTACGGAAAACTGTACCGTCAAGAATCGCACGGATTGTACCGTTGGGAGATTTCCACATTTCTTTCAAATTATATTCTGTCATTCTTGCGGCATTAGGTGTAATAGTAGCGCACTTTACAGCAACACCGTATTTCTTTGTAGCATTGGCAGAATCAATAGTAATCTGGTCATCTGTTTCGTTACGGTATTCAAGACCAAGGTCATAATATTCGGTTTTCAAATCAATGTAAGGATAAAGAAGGACGTCTTTTATCTGTTTCCAGACAATTCTTGTCATTTCATCCCCGTCCATTTCAACGAGGGGAGTTTTCATTAAGATTTTTGACATTTTTATTCTCCTGTTTTAATTCGAGTTTGTTATTAAGTACCTTTTTAAAAAGGCACTTAATAATCCCCAAAAGCTTTTAGATTCAAATACAATAAAATCCATAAAAATCCGCGACATGTGCGTGGATTTTTATACCTTAGAGTTTCGCAAAATCGGACATTTATGCACGATTTTGGCGCGAGCGTACGAAACTCACAAAAGCAACTAAAATGTGAAACATTTTAGTTGAAGGCTTTAGCCTTTTGTATATTCAAGCAAGCCGCCTGCAAGAATAATATCTCTGTCGCGGTCGGAAAGAGAAGAAACAAGCTTGATTTCCTTGCCGTTTGCATTCATAACAACTTCTCTGCCCTCTTTAATGCAGGAACGGATATCGGAAAGAACGAGCTTATCGCCCAATGCGATTGCATCGTAATCCTCGCCGTTTGCAAAAGTAAGAGGAAGAATGCCTGCGTTAACAAGGTTAGCCGCATGGATTCTTGCAAAGCTCTTTGCGACAACAGCCTTAACACCAAGGTAGAGAGGAACCAAAGCCGCGTGCTCACGGGAGGAGCCTTGACCGTAGTTTTCGCCGCCGATGATTATACCGCCGTTCTTTTCCTTTGCGCGTGCAGGAAATTCTTCATCGCAAACCTCAAAGCAGAAATTGGAAAGGTAAGGAATATTGGAACGGTAGGGCAAAATCTTTGCGCCTGCAGGCATAATATGGTCTGTTGTAATATTATCGCCCACCTTGAGAATACATTCGCAATTGATATTATCAGCCAAGGGTCTGCTTTCGGGGAAGGGCTTGATATTGGGGCCGCGCTTTACTTCAACATTTGCCGCATCCTCAACAGAAGCAGGGCGGATGATCATATTATCGTTAACATTGAAGCGGATAGGCATTTTAAATTCGGGCATTTCACCGAGAGTACGGGGATCGGTAAGAACGCCTGTCAAAGCGGAAATTGCCGCTGTTTCAGGGCTTACGAGGTAAACCTGACCGTCCTTGGTGCCGCTGCGTCCCAAGAAGTTACGGTTAAAGGTACGCAGAGAAACACCTGCAGACTGAGGAGACTGACCCATACCGATACAGGGACCGCAAGCGCTCTCTAAAATTCTTGCGCCTGCTTCGATCATCCAGGACAATGCGCCGCATTCGGCAAGCATATTATAAACCTGCTTACTTCCGGGAGCGATGGAAAGACTCACGTCATCGTGAACGGTCTTTCCCTTAAGAATATGTGCAACCTTCATCAAGTCAACAAAGGAGGAGTTGGTACAAGAGCCGATACAAACCTGGTCTACCTTGATTGCGCCGATCTCCTCAATAGACTTAACATTGTCGGGGCTGTGAGGACAAGCAGCAGCAGGAACGAGAGAAGAAAGGTCGATGTCAATAACAAGGTCATAAACTGCATCGTCGTCAGCTTTCAATTCAACATAGCATTCCTCTCTGCCTTGAGCCGCAAGGAAAAGACGGGTATTTTCATCAGAGGGGAACACAGAGGTAGATGCACCCAATTCGGCACCCATGTTTGTAATGGTACCTCTTTCGGGAACAGAAAGAGTTTTAACGCCCTCTCCGCCGTATTCGATAATTCTGCCTACGCCGCCCTTAACACTCAAACGGCGAAGAACCTCAAGGATAACGTCCTTTGCAGAAACCCAATCGTTAAGCTTGCCTGTAAGGTTAACACGAACCATTTCGGGCATTGTAATATGATATGCACCGCCGCCCATTGCAACAGCAACGTCAAGTCCGCCTGCACCGAAAGCAAGCATACCCAAGCCACCGCCTGTGGGAGTGTGGGAGTCGGAACCGATCAAGGTCTTGCCGGGAGCTCCGAAGCGTTCAAGGTGAACCTGATGGCAGATACCGTTACCGGGACGGGAGAACTGAAGACCGTATTTTTTAGCGCAGGTGCGGATATACAAATGGTCGTCAGCATTCATAAAGCCGTTTTGGAGAGTATTGTGGTCGATGTAAGCAACCGAAAGCTCGGTTTTTACACGAGGAATGCCCATAGCTTCAAATTCAAGGTATGCCATTGTACCTGTGGCATCCTGGGTGAGAGTCTGGTCGATTCTCAAGCCGATGGGAGTTCCTTTTATCATTTCACCTTCAACAAGGTGAGCTTTAATTATTTTTTGAGCAATTGTCAGTCCGGACATTTTAATAATTTTCCTTTCTGTCTTTAATTTCGATATAAGGGAGGCTTCCGTGGAAGGGGCGGTATGCAGGACGCATTATGCGCTTACCTGTAAGAAGCTCTTCGATGCGGTGAGCACACCAACCCGAAAGACGGGCTATTGCAAAAAGAGGAGTAAACAATTCTTTAGGTATACCGAGCATACGGTATATAAGACCCGAATAAAGGTCAACGTTAGCGCAAATAGCGTTGCCGTCCTTCATCTTATTCTGGAGCAAGCCGGGAGCAAGATGCTCAACAGCATGGAGAAGCTCAAAATCCTCTCTCATTCCGAAGCTGTCGCAATGGTCCTCAGCCGCCTCGCGAAGGATTGTCGCACGGGGGTCGCTTAATGTATAAACCGCGTGACCGACACCGTAGATTTTTCCGCTTCTGTCCCCCGCTTCGCGGTTAAGAAGCTTTTGGAGATAATTACGAATCTCCTCATAATCCTTGTAATCCTTAATATTTTCCTTCATATCGTCAAGCATCTTAACGACCTTAATGTTCGCACCGCCGTGCAAAGGACCCTTCAATGCGCCTATGCCTGCGGCAATGGCGGAAAATGTATCGGTACCCGATGAAGTAAGAGTACGGCAGGCGAAGGTGGAGTTGTTACCGCCGCCATGCTCTGCATGAAGTATCAAGCATTTATCGAGAAGTCTTGCTTCCTCATGAGTAAACTTTCTGTCGTTACGAAGCATCGAAAGAATATTCTCTGCCATTCCCTGTCCGGGGATAGGAGAATGAAGGAAAAAGCTTTCATTATCATAATAACGCTTCTTTACCTGATATGCCGCTGTCATTATCATAGGCAAACGGGCAATTATCATCAAGGATTGACGAAGAACATTATCGATAGAAGTATCATCGGGGTTTTCGTCATAGCTGTAGAGAGCCAACACACTTCGCGCAAGCTTATTCATAATATCAGGGCTGGGAGCGCGCATTATCATATCCTCGATAAATCCCATAGGAGGATCGCTGAATTCATCCATTACGGTTTGGTAGAAATCAAGCTCCTTTTGAGTAGGAAGAGAGCCAAGCAAAAGAAGCCAGGATGCCTCGGCATAACCGAAGCTGTCGTTTCTGTCGGTTGCGGCAATGATATCATTAACATTAATTCCGCGATAAAAAAGCTCACCTTCGCAGGGAACGCGCTCGTATTCGTTAATAACATAACCGTGAACGTTACTTACACGGGTTATTCCCGCCAATACACCTGTACCGTCAGAATTACGCAATCCGCGTTTTACATTATATTTAGTATAAAGCTCATTATCAAAAACAGTATGCTCGCTTAAATGACCGGCAAGCTGTTCGATGCTTAGTTTTTCGGACATAATTTTAAATCCTTTCATAGGGGTAATACTATTTTAGGATATATTATAGCAACACCAAAGCCTAATGTCAACGAGAAATTGCAATAAAATTCATTTTTCTTGCAATTTTCACATCAACAAAAGGCTTTGAATAGGTTCTTCAGTTACATTTTTGAAATTTCCGCAAAAATAAATTGCAAATATTATTTCGCAGATGCAGATTCTTCCAAAAGTTCCTTCATAGAATAGAGACCTTTGGATTTTTTAGTGATATATTCGGCTGCCTTCAATGCGCCTTCGGCAAAGAGAGCGCGGCTTTCTGCAGTATGCTTGAGGCTGATGGTTTCGCCGTTACGGGAAAGGAGAACCTCGTGTTCACCGAAAATACCGCCGCAACGAACCGAAGAAATACCGATCTCGTTTTGAGGGCGAACCATGTGACGTGAAGCACGTTCGGTCACAAATTCGGTTTCCTCGGGCATAAGCTCTGCGATTCTTTCTGCAATCATAAGTGCAGTTCCGCTGGGAGCATCAAGCTTATTGCGGTGATGCTTTTCGATAATTTCAATGTCGCAGTCTCCGCCCAAGGCTGTATATGCCGCACGGCAAAGGTCGATGAGGAGATTAACTCCCAAAGACATATTTCTGGAATAGAACACAGGATAATCCTTAGCAAGCTCCTTTATCATAGCAAGCTCGCTTTCGTTATGACCTGTGGAGGAAATCACGCAAGGAATGCCTGTTTTCTTAACAAAATTATAGATTTCGGGAATTGCAGTATGATGAGTAAAATCGATTACCGCATCTGCAGTTTCCTTAACATCCTCGATAGAATTATAGAAAGGAATATCAAAATCGGGAGTGCCGAATTTATCAACAGCGGCAGCTATTTCGATTCCCTTTGCATTTGCGGCGGCAATTATTTCTTTGCCCATTCTGCCGCAAGCACCGTTTAAAATTATCTTCATTATGTTATGTATCCTTATATTATTTGATCAAGCCCTGTTCGCGCATAAGGTTAAAGAGCTTTTCATCGTCTGCCGCATCCATAGGGCAGAGAGGCATACGGAATTCGTTTTCGCAAAGACCCATTTTAGCAACAGCTGTCTTTACGGGAATGGGGTTAACCTGCATAAAGAGACCGTTCATCAAGCGGAGATATTTAAGCTGCATTGCTGCAGCAGTCTTGAAATCGCCGTCCAAGCAAGCCTTTGCCATTTTATGCGCTTCTGCAGGCATTATGTTGGAGAACACGGAAATAACACCGATAGCGCCCATGGACATAAGAGGAACGACCTGCTGGTCATCGCCGCTATACATATCCATATCGCCGGCGCAAGCCTCGAGAACCTCCATCATAAGAAGAAGATTGCCGCTTGCTTCCTTGGTAGCAACGATATTCTGATGCTTTGCGATCTGCTTGTAAGAATCAACAGAAATGCAGAAGCCTGTTCTGCCGGGAACGTTATAAACGATACAGGGAATGTTTACAGAATCGGCAACCTGATTGAAGTGGGAAACGATACCCTTCTGAGAACATTTATTATAGTAAGGTGTTACGAGAAGAAGACCGTCTGCGCCTGCCTGCTCTGCAAAACGGGAAAGCTCGATAGCATATTGTGTGTTATTGGAGCCTGTGCCTGCAATAACAGGAACGCGGTGATTTACCTTTTCAATAGCAAATTCAACGACCTTTCTGTGTTCACAGTCATCGAGTGTTGCAGGTTCGCCTGTTGTACCGCAAACCACAAGTGCATCGATACCGCTTGCGATCTGGAATTCAAGTGTTTTTTCAAAAGCGGCATAGTCAACGGCGCCGTCTTTGAAGGGAGTGATAAGAGCAGTAGCTGCACCTTGGAAAATAGGCTTTTTAATAGACATAGTTATTTCCTCCGCGGATAACTTTATTTTTGAAAACATATTCAGCTTATTCTAGCACCATTAAAAAGAAATGTCAATAAAAACAGCGAAATTATCCTTAACTATTGATAACAATAATCTCTTGATATACTCCCAAAAATGTGATAAAATTATTATGTAATATATTTCGAAAGGATGCTGATTATGGAAGTTATTAAAATACCGCCGACCAATCTCATTAAATACAAAGGAAATTTATATGAAAATCAACAACAACGAAATATTTATCAAAAAAATGCTATCAATTAGCTATTTCTGCAGGCAAAAAAGGATTTGACAGCTTCGGCGCAATCGTTGTCAGCAACGGAAATATAATCGAAGAAGCTGAAAACACAGCCGATTATACAAAAGGAATTTTCGGGCACGCCGAGTTTAATGTAGTTCACAAATGTGCTAATAAATACCCCACTAGTGTTTTAGAAAACGCAATATTGTATTCAAGCTGTGCGCCTTGCATCCATTGTCTTATGGCGATTGCATCTTTGGGCATCAAGCACATAGTATTTGGCGTTTCATACGAATCTTTCGGCTTGCTTTTGCCATTTGAAACAGAAACCGTTGACTACACATCATTATTCAAGCAAATGGGTGTCGAGCTCATAATGGAAGGTCCCATATTGGAAAACGATGGTATGAAGGTTTTTGAATATTGGGGCGGAAATTACAGACCTCTGTCCGAATTGCTTGCCGAAAGTGCCGAAATGAAAAAGAAAAATTCAATTTAGCGCAATAAAAAGGGCTGAGATTTCAGCCCTTTTTACTATGTAAATATTGAAATTAATCCAAAACAATTTCTCTATCCTGCTCAGAGGAATCATACATAGCCTGCATCATGGTTGCGGTAATGATAGCCTTATCAATATGAGAAGGAAGGTTCTCGCCTGTCTTGATGCAACGAATGAAGGAATTAATTTCATTCTGGAACATATCAGCCTCTTTATACTTAGGCTTGAAGCTTACAAGACTGTCGCAAGCTGTAGTGTAAACAGTAAAATCGCCGCCATAGTTAAGACGCGCGCCTGCTTTTGTACCGATAAAATCGATATAACCTTCGCCAACACCGATATTCTGAGCCCAAGCGCCGTTAAAGGTAATTGTAGGTCCTTCTGTACGAACGAAGCCCGTTACAAAGTCGTCGACATCATAAACACCGTTGAGATCCTTGGTTTCTTCCGACCACATGCTTTCATAAACATAGTTTTTCATGTCAACACCAAGCTTGGAGAAGGCTTTTGCAGAAACTGTTCTGGGCTTAGGATCGTCCATACAGTACATAACGATATCAAGGTAGTGAACACCCCAGTCGATAAGAACACCGCCGCCTGCGATAGATTTATTGGTGAAAGCACCGCCAAGACCGGGAATAGAACGGTGAGCACGGAAACTTACATAAATGTGATAGATCTCGCCAAGCTCGCCCGATTGGATAATATCGCGAAGACGGTTAACAGCAGAGTTAAAGCGGTTAACAACACCGATATTCAAAACCTTGCCTGTTTCATGCTGAGCAGCCTGCATTTCCAATGCTTCGGAAAGGGTTCTTGCAGAAGGCTTTTCACAAAGAACATGCTTGCCCGCACGAAGGCAGTCGATAGAAATAGTGCTGTGCATCTTGTTAGGAGTACAAACAGATACAGCCTCAATTTCAGGATCCTCGAGAATTTGATGATAATCCTCAATTGCAGTGCCGCAGCCATATTGTTTAACACAAGCCTCGGCCTTATCCAAAAGGATGTCGCAGAAATATTTGATTTCAACCTCATCGTTCTTCATATAAGCAGGAATGTGAGCATTGTTTGCGATACGGCCGCAGCCGATTATGGCAATTTTCATCTTAGACATTTTTAAAACCTCCGAAAAAATTCAATATTCACTTAATAAATATACATTTTATATATTTACCACCTCGATTCTAGCACATCATTCGTTGATTTTCAATAAGATTTATAAATATTTATAAAAAAATACTTGACAGAAAGAATCAATTCATATATACTTTTAAACAACAAAAGCAATGATGGGGAAAAAGCTATCATTTTTTCGCTTTTCAGAGAGCCGTTGGTCGGTGCGAAACGGCAAGCGTTATGTTAGCGAGCTCACCCCTGAGCTGCCGTTCCGAGGATTAATATCGCTAGGTTCGGTCGGGTTTCTCACCGTTATCATGAGAGCGTGCTGTTGGGCGTGCAATTGATAATTATGATTTACCCATGCTCTGTCTATGCTTTTTGACAGAGTTTTTTATTTTTATTCGAAGGAGAAAAGAAATGAAATTATCGTTTTCCACACTTGCCTGCCCCGAATTCAGCTTTGCTGATATGTGTGCAATGGCTACAGACTTAGGGTTCAACGGAATCGAAGTAAGAGGCTTAGGCAGAGATATTTTTGACGAAAAACACAATATGCCCTTTGCCAAGGAAAATCTTCAGGAAACTGTTAAAAGATTAAATTCCATGGGCTTGGAGGTCGCCTGCTTCAGCTCGGACTGTGTTTTGCGTTATCCCGAGCTTGCCGAAGAAAATAAAAGGATCGTAACCGAATATATCGAAGCCGCAAAAGCATTGAACACAAAATTCGTCCGTGTTCTCGGTGATGACGGCCCCAACCCTATTGATGACGGCAACGACGAAGAAGTTTTGAAACAGCTTTTGTCTCTCGTTCCCATAGCTGAAGAAGCAGGAGTAACCCTTCTTATCGAAACAAACGGTGTTTACAGCGATACAAAAAGATTGAAGGCTATCCTTGACCAGATCCACAGCGACAATGTAAAGGTCATTTGGGATATTCACCACCCCTACCGTTTCGCGAAGGAAACTCCCGAGGAAACCGTTCAAAATTTGGGTATGTATATTGCCCATGTTCATATAAAGGACAGCATTGAAGAAAACGGCAAAATCATGTATAAGCTTATGGGCGAAGGCGATATGCCTATTGAGGATGCTGTAAATGCATTGCGCTCTATTAATTTCGAAGGATATTTCTCCTTGGAATGGGTCAAGCGCTGGGCGCCTTATCTTCAGGATGCAGGCATCATTTTCCCCAACTATGTTAATTACATGAACGGCTTTACAGGTAATGCAGGCACAAGCGATATGCTTATCGATGACCTTCGCGGTCAAGGTAAATACATCTGGCAGAAAAATATGCTTATCGACCTTACCTTCCCTCAGGTTCTCGACAGAGTCTGCGAAGCGTTCCCCAATCAATATGCTTTCAGATTCACCGAAATGGATTATACCCGTACCTATCCCGAATTCAGAGATGATGTTGATAAATTCGCAAGAGCTTTGATCTCTCTCGGCGTTAAACGCGGCGACCATGTTGCAGTTTGGTCTACCAACCTTCCCCAATGGTATATCGCATTCTGGGCAACCACCAAGATCGGCGCGGTGCTTGTTACAGTAAACACAGCATATAAAATTTATGAAATAGAATACCTCCTCCGTCAGTCTGATACTCATACTCTTATTATGTGTGACGGATACAAGGACAGCGATTATAATGCTATTATCCATGAGCTTTGCCCCGAATTGGACAACCATACCCCCGGCAAGCCTCTTTACACCAAGCGTCTTCCCTTCCTTCGTAATGTTATAACCATTCAAAGTCAGCAAAAGGGCTGTCTTACATGGGAGCAGGCTCTCGAATATGCCGATATGACTCCTATCGAGGAGGTTTACAGAAGAGCATCTCTTATCAGCAAGCACGATGTTTGCAATATGCAGTATACATCGGGTACAACAGGCTTCCCCAAGGGTGTTATGCTCACTCATTATAATGTTGTTAACAACGGCAAAAACATCGGTGACGGCATGGATCTTTCCACCGCAGACAGAATGATGATTCAGGTTCCCATGTTCCATTGCTTCGGCATGGTTTTGGCCATGACCGCTTCAATGACTCACGGTGTTACAATGTCTCCCTTGACATATTTCTCTCCCAAGAGAGCCTTGGCTTGCATCAACAAGGAAAAGATAACCTGCTTCCACGGCGTTCCTACAATGTTTATTGCGATGCTCGAAAACGAAGATTTCGAAAAAACCGATTTTTCTTACATGAGAACAGGTATTATGGCAGGCTCACCTTGTCCCGTTAAGGTAATGCAGGACGTTGTTGACAAAATGCACATGACCGAAATTACAATAGTTTACGGTCAGACCGAGGCTTCCCCCGGATGCACAATGAGCTTGACCACCGACAGCCTTGAAGCAAGAGTAAATACAGTTGGCGGTGCAATGTTCGGTATTGAATGTAAGATCGTTGACCCCGAAACAGGAAAAGAGCTTCCCGATAATGTAGACGGTGAATTTGTCGCAAGAGGATATAACATCATGAAGGGATATTATAAAATGCCTCAGGCGACTGCATTGGCTATCGATAAAGACGGTTGGCTCCACACAGGCGACCTTGCAAGACGTACTCCCGAGGGATATTATAAGATTACAGGCAGAATCAAGGATATGATAATCCGCGGCGGCGAAAATATTTATCCCAAGGAAATCGAGGACTTTATTTATACACATCCCAAGGTAAAGGATGTTCAGGTAATCGGTGTTCCCGATGAACAGTACGGTGAAGAAATCATGGCGGTTATTATTCCCAAGGAGGGTGAAGATATAACAGTTGATGAAATTAAAACCTATGTAAAGGAACACATGGCAAAGCATAAAACACCCAGATATGTTTCCTTTGTCAAGGAATTTCCCATGAATGCCGCAGGCAAGATTCTTAAATACAAAATGCGCGAAATGGCTGTTGAAGAGCTTGATCTGAAAAAAGCCGCTTCCATCGAAACCGCATAATTAATCTGTTACCGCCCGAAAGAAATTTCGGGCGGAATGATTTTGAAAGGAGAATATTATGAACGGAAGAAATATTTATAACGACATCAATCTCCAAGGCTTTGATTGCGCTATATTTCTTGATGAGATAAGCCAATATTACCTAAGCGATTTTTACACAACCGACGGCGCGGTTATTGTTTCCAAAAGTGAAACTGCACTTATTACCGATGCAAGATATATTGAAGCGGCGGAAAACAGCAAGAAGGCAGGCAAGCTTTCCGAGGACGTTAACCCCTACCTCTTCAAAAACGGTCTTTTCAATCATATAAGTGAATATTTTTCTAGTATTAGCACAAAAAAGGTTGCCGTTGACCCTGCTTTAATTTCGGTAAAGCAATTGGAAACGCTCAAAGAGAAATGCCCTGACATAGAATTTGGATATGTTTGCGACATTTGCTTAAAATACAGAAGGGTTAAAACTCCCGCCGAAATAGAAAAAATCCAAAAGGCACAAGAAATAACCGACAAGGCATTTTCTCATATAATCGGCTTTATAAACGAAAACCGAACCGAAATCGAGGTTGCCGCAGAATTGGAATATTTCATGCGTAAAAACGGCGCCGAGGGCTTGGCGTTTGAAACAATTTCAGTTTCGGGCAAAAATTCCTCCCTTCCCCACGGTGTTCCCACAACAGAAAAGCTTACAAAAAATTCATTCTTGACAATGGATTACGGCGCGAAATATGCAGGCTATTGCTCGGATATGACAAGAACCGTGGTTTTGGGCAAGGCTGATGAGGAAATGAAGAGGATTTACAATACCGTTCTTTTGGCTCAATCCGAGGCAATGAAAAAGATACGCGCAGGCATGAGCGGTATTGATGCCGACAGAATAGCAAGAGATGTTATAGCCGATGCAGGCTACGGCGAATATTTCAGTCATTCCTTAGGTCATTCCTTAGGTTTGGAGGTTCATGAGCTTCCTTCCGCTTCTCCCAGAAGCTCGGATATTTTGGTTTCGGGAAATATTGTCACAGTGGAGCCCGGAATCTACATCCCGGGAGAATACGGTGTGAGAATCGAGAATATGATTCTCGTTACAGACAATGGATGTATCAACCTTACAAACAGCGATAATTCATTGATAGAGCTGTAAAAAGCAAAAAACACTTGACAAATAAGAGTGTATAATATAAAATGAGATAGTTAAAATATATTGTCTAGAATTATAAGACATAAATTCAGGAGGAAATTTAAAATGATTTCTGCAGGCGATTTCAGAAACGGTATTACATTTGAAATGGAAGGCCAGCTCATGCAGGTTATCGAATTCCAGCATGTTAAGCCCGGTAAAGGCGCGGCTTTCGTTAGAACTAAGATGAGAAACATCATTTCCGGTGCGGTTATTGAAACCTCTTTCAACCCCACAGCTCGTTTCCCTCAGGCTATGGTTGAAAGAAAGGATATGGAATACAGCTACAGCGACGGTGATCTTTATTACTTCATGGATCCTGTTACCTATGACCAGGTTCCCCTTAACTCCGACAAGCTTCCCGACAGCTTCAAGTTCGTTAAGGAAGGCATGACCTGCCGTTTGATGTCCTATAAGGATAACGTTTTCTCTGTTGAACCTCCCATTTTCGTTGAGCTTGAGGTTACTGCTACCGAACCCGGCGTTAAGGGCAACACCGCTACAAACGTTACCAAGCCCGCTACTGTTGAAACAGGCGCTGAGGTTAAGGTTCCGATATTCATCAACGAAGGCGATGTTATCAAGATTGATACCAGAACCTGCGAATATTTGGAACGCGTATAAGGCAAAATAGCTTTATAAGAATCATATTAATAAGGAGAATTTATCATGACTGTATCCGAAAAGGCTGCTTATATCAAAGGCTTGATGGAAGGCATGGCATTGGACACTTCCAAAGGCGAGGGCAAGCTTCTCGCTGCTATGGCCGATCTTTTGGAAGACCTTTCCCTTACCGTTCAGGATCTTGAAGACGATAACGCTACTTTGAACGATTATATCGAAGAAATCGACGAAGATCTCGGCGCATTGGAAGAAGATTTCTATGAATGCGACGATGATTGTGATTGCGATTGCTGCGATTGCGATGACGATTGGTGCGATTGCGACGATGATGATTGCGATTGCGATTGCTGCTGCGACGGCGATGATGACGATGATTGCTGCGAATGCTTGGAGCTTCTCTGCCCTGCTTGCAACAACCCCGTTTATATCGACGAAGATGACGTTGAAGAAATCGATGAGCTTGAATGTCCTTCCTGCGGCAAGGTTCTCAACTTAGTCGAAATCGATGAGGATGACGACGAAGAATGCGATTGCTGCTGCGGTGACGCTGAATAATCAAACTCATAATAAAGAAACGGCAGGTTTTCCTGCCGTTTTGATTTACAAGGTAACAAAATATGATAACAAGAGAAATAATTGACATACATACCCATATCTGGCCCGACAAAATCGCTTTACGCGCGGCAGATAATATCGTTAACTATTACAGCCTTTCCAGACAGGGTGACGGAAGCAAAAACGGAATTTTGAACGGCGCAAAGGATTTTTCCAATATCAGATTTGTAATTTCTTCTGCCACCTTAAAGCCCGACACGGAACACGCTCAGGTGGGCAACAACTTCATTATCGAAACCTCCAAATCCGACCCTCGCTTTATTCCTCTTTGCTCCTTTCATCCCGAAATGGGCTTTGATGCGGCGGTAAGTGAGCTTGAACGTGCAAAAGCATTGGGTGCAAGAGGCGTTAAAATACATTCAGATTTCCAAAGATTCTTTGTAGACAGCGAAAATGCAATAGAAATCTATAAAGAATGCGCCAGAATGGAATTACCTATTCTTTTCCACGCAGGGGACAAAACCACCGATTTTTCCACTCCCAAACGCATTCGTAACATTTTGGACAAGCTTCCTCAATTAACGATCATTGCCGCCCATATGTGCGGTTATAGTGTTTGGGATGAGGCTGAACAATATCTTATCGGCACACCTGTTTATACCGACACAAGCGAAGCTTTATTGGGTATGGACGAAAGAGAACTTTACAGATTGATAGACAAGCATGGTGTCCAAAAGGTTATGTTCGGAAGCGATTATCCTTTATGGCACACTTCATTTGCCTATAATCAAATCGAAACCATTGGATTGAGCGAAAATGAAAAATCTATGATATATTCAGAAACTGCCAAAAAGGTTTTTAATATTGTTCACAACTTGTGAACACAATAAAACAAAAAAGCAACGGGTTCCCGTTGCTTTTATTGTATTTTGTTTTAGAACAAAATTTAGCAGACAGATAACTTATCTGAACTTGCGCTTACGAGCCGCTTCGGACTTCTTCTTACGCTTAACGCTGGGCTTTTCGTAATGTTCTCTCTTACGAATTTCAGCCGGTACGCCGCTGCGGAGATAAGATCTTTTAAATCTGCGGAGAGCGGAATCGATTGTTTCGTTCTCCTTAACTCTGATCTCTGCCAATTTTGTAACCCTCCCTTACAATCGGTTTCCGAGGAAATCGCATCTAATGGGGACATTATATCAAACATTTCGACACATGTCAACAAAAGATTTAAAAATCCGTTAATTTTTTTAACTATTAACTAACTAATAATTCACACAGTTAATTAAAGAGCATTCTTTGCAGTTTCAACGAGCTGAGCGAAAGCAGCCTTATCGTTGATTGCAAGCTCAGAGAGCATCTTACGGTTAAGCTGGATGCCGCTCTTCTTCAAGCCGTACATGAAACGGGAGTAGTTGATACCTTCGATCTTGCACTGTGCAGAGATACGGGTGATCCAGAGAGAACGGAAGTCTCTCTTCTTCATCTTTCTGCCGGCGAAAGCATAGTTGCCGCTCTTAAGAACAGCCTGCTTTGCCATCTTAAAATGTTTGCTCTTTGCGCCCCAATAACCTTTGGCGAGCTTGAGCATTTTATTTCTTCTTTTTCTGGTCGCGAGAGCGCCTTTAATTCTAGCCATCTTTCAAAAACCTCCGATTATTTATAGGGGATCATTCTCTTGAGATCGTCATAGCGAGCGGTGCTTACATAAGAAGCCTTTCTGAGGGCTCTCTTTGTTTTGCTGGGCTTAAGACCAGTCTTGTGACGCTTACCGGGACGAGCCATTTTAATCTTGCCTGTTGCGGTGAAGGAGAAACGCTTCGCAGAAGCCTTGTGTGTCTTGATTTTTCCCATTGTTATAAATCCTTTCAATTATTTTGTCTTTTTCGGTGCGAGTATCATCGTCATATTTCTTCCGTCGAGTACAGGCTTCTTTTCGATGATTGCATTTTCGATACAACCCTCTGCAAACCTATCGAGAAGCTGGGCACCTAATTCGGTGTGCGCCATTTCTCTGCCGTAGAATCTTACGACTACCTTGACCTTATTTCCCTGATTGAGAAATTTGATGCTTTGATTAAGCTTAGTGTTGAAATCGTGTGTGTCGATGCGGCACTTTAATTGGATTTCTTTAAGCTCAATTACCTGACGTTTCTTACGCTGTTCCTTTTCGCGTTTTTCTTTTTCGAAACGGAACTTGCCGTAGTCCATAATTTTGCAAACGGGAGGGACCGATTCGGGAGCGATTTCCACAAGGTCAAGCTCTGCCTCATTAGAAAGGCGGAGAGCCTCGGAAAGCTTCATAACACCGAGCTGTTTACCGTCGGCGCCGATTACACGGACTTCGTTTGCTTTGATTTCTTCGTTAATTAAGGAAGACGATTTAGTGGCGATGAGAGGACACCTCCAAGAATAGATTACTGTTTTACAAAAAAAGAAAAGCAAAGCAGACAACCCGCTTTGCACCAGCCAAAAACCGACCAAACACAAGGATACCCTTGAAATTTGACCGAAGATATTGACCGAGCAAGGCTTATTGCCGCAGGGTGAGAGCAAGGCTCTACTTCTTTGTGCCTAGATATGATATCACAAAAACATTGTCTTGTCAAGTGTTTTTGGCAAAATATTCTTCATATCATATACTGATTATGAAAGGAGCGATTTTATGCCAATGGTATTTTTAAGTCCGTCTACTCAGGAATATAACATCTATTATGACGGAAGCGGAAGCGAAGAATATTACATGAATCTTATCACCGATTACATGGAACCCTATCTGACAGCAAGCGGCATTACCTTTACAAGGAATAATCCCGAAGGTTCTGTAGGTGATTCGGTACGGCTTTCCAATGCAGGTGACTATGCTTTGCATTTTGCTTTGCATTCCAATGCATCGGGAAGCGCAAACTACGGTCGGCAAACAGGAAGCGACATTTACTATTATCCTACCAGCGTAAACGGAAAGCGCGCGGCAGACATTATCGTTACAAACCTCAAAAAAATCTATCCCAATCCCGACAAGGTACGGGCGCTGCCCACCACACGATTGTATGAGCTTAACAACACAAGAGCACCTGCAGTTCTTGTTGAATTGGCATATCATGATAATGCCGAGGATGCGGAATGGATAAAAAGCAACCTTCAGCTTATTGCAAGAAATCTTGCACAATCAATTGCCGACTATTTCGGAATGGCTTTGGTTATTCCTGAGGGAGAAAACGGAAACCGCACGGGAACCGTTGTTACCCAGGGAAGCAGATTGAACATCCGTAACGCCCCCAACCTGAGCGCAGAAATTGTCGGACACATCCCCAACGGTGCAACCGTCAATATCAACGGTCAGAATGGCGAATGGTATATGGTCAATTACAACGGCACAAGCGGTTACAGCTTCGGGCAATATATTAGATTGAATTAAAAAAATGGGGCTGTCATAACGACAGCCTCGTTTTCATTTCATCCTATTTCATTTCTATAAA
>CAZYRT010000002.1:0-80610 GCA_964650045.1 uncultured Ruminococcus sp. | reverse complement strand
GCAAAAGGCGAATAACCTTGAAGCCGACGGCAAATTCGGACCCCAATGCTGGAAAACAATCTTTAAGACTTAAAAATATTATCGTTCAAAACGGGGCAAGGTGAAAATACCTAGCCCCGTTTTCCGTTATATAATTTTGTGGAAACTTTTGTGGAAACTTTTGTGTAAAAACGCCTTTAAAAATGCAAATTTTCTTTATCGAAATTGGCAGAAAAACAAGTAAGGAAAAGTCCTAAAAGCCTTGCAAATAAAGAAAAAATGAGCATTTGCAAGCGTTCTGCTCACAAATGCTCGTTGGTGACCCGTAGGGGAGTCGAACCCCTGCCTTCGCCGTGAGAGGGCGACGTCTTGGCCACTTGACTAACGGGCCGTGAAATATAATATATCACAATTTTACCTATTTGTCAATAGTATTGAAGGTTTTGATATAAATTTTAAAAGGGACAGTAAAACCGCCCCTCTAAATTATATGGCTTCGATTTTCAAGCGGTTCAGAATTGTCTTAAACCGTTCGTCTTGGCGGATAGAGTCAAGACCTTTTCTGGCAAATGTGCGCTTAATATATTCAGAGCTGAAGTCAGCCGAATAGTTCACGTTCACGCATTTGGGAAACACCTTGGATTCCAAGGGCAGATTATTGTCTTTGTAATTACGTTGAAGCTCTATTGCATCTGCATATTCATTCAAATAGTCAAAGGCTTTTTCTCTGTCATCCCAACCGCAGGCATGATGTATTGCCAATTCCATGCAGGCAAAGCAAAATTGCCACAGGAACATAATCTCGGTTTTGCTGTCAAAAAACGCCTTGTGAAGCTTATACATCGCATCTAAATACAGCTTTCCTTTGTATACATCGGTTTTACTGTATGTTATATAAAGCTGTCGCAATTCGTAAAACATCCATGACAGGGTATTTTGCATAGAGTAGCCGTATTGTGTTCTTGCGGTTTCATAATCATTTTGAATAAAAGCAAGGTCGCCTCTGCTGCGGTAGCGGTTGAATTTTGTCCAAGGTAGGTTTTCAATAGTGTTGCTTGCCCGTTTGTAATCCTCGGCGTACATATAAACCTGTGAAAGCAAGCCATACCCATGCTTGTCCCAGCCCCTTCGGTCTGCTCTTTCGATTAAAACTTTTGCGTATATTTCGGCATCCTTTACAAGATCTGCCTTCTCTGTGTCGGAAATCTGCCTTTGATTTTTTAATATTTCGACCGATGTTTCCAGCAAGGACAAAAGAATATCTGTATTTGTAGGATTTGACTTTAGCATTTTTTGCAGATGTCTGTATTTCTCAATGTTTTTATCGTCGCTGCCCCTTAATTCCTCAAGCTCATCCTTGATTTCACCGACGCTTTTCTTGGATTTGCCCAAAAGCTCGTCAACTGTTATGTCAAATTCTTCGGAAATTGGAATCAAAAGGGAGATATCGGGGGTGCCTTGGTTTGTTTCCCATTTAGAAACAGCCTGAGGTGTTACCATAAGTCTTGATGCGATTTCTTCTTGAGTAAGTGAAAGCTTTTTTCGATTTTCTTTAAAAATTTCACCGAAAGTCATCGTTAATCCTCCTGTGATTTGATTACTGCAGCATCTTTATTATATGAATAACTATACATAAATGCAAGCAACGTATATTCTTCAAAAAAACAACTCGGGGTTGAAAAAGGTCTGTCTATGCGACAGACCAAAATTCAAAATAAGCTTGTAACAAATATTTCAATACCGATGAAAATAAGTATCACACCGCCCAAAATTCCTGCTTTTCCTGCCAGCTTGGTGCCGAACTTCTTGCCCAAAGCCAAGCCTCCCATGCAGATAAAGAAGGTTACGACAGCAATAAGCAAACAGCAGACCAACGCCATTGCCGTGTTATAGCTTGCGATAGTGAATCCAACCGAAAGAGCATCAATAGAGGTTGCGACCCCCTGAACTAATAAGGCTGTAAAACAGACTGCGGGCTTCTCGCATTCGCCGTCTTCGCCCTTTATGCCTTCATAAAGCATCTTTCCGCCTATAAACGAGAGAAGAGCTAGGGCAATTATGGGAATGTATTTCTCAAAGGCTTGGAAATACTGTACCATTGTATGTATGCACACCCAGCCTATCATAGGCATAGCAAACTGGAAAAAGG
This sequence comes from uncultured Ruminococcus sp., assembly GCA_964650045.1. Lineage (GTDB taxonomy): Bacteria > Bacillota > Clostridia > Oscillospirales > CAG-382 > Coliplasma. Next base: position 78,482 of record CAZYRT010000002.1, on the reverse strand, counting down.
CAAATACGCCTGCAATAAGGCTCATTCTGCCATTCTTCATTTTAGGCTCGTTCAAACCGTTTGCCAAAGAAACCGAGAATGCATCCATCGCCAAGCCCACACCCAAAAGTATGCTGTTTAAGAAAAAAGAAATGTCCCAATTCATATCATTACCTCATTTAATTATATAAATCCCGGAATAAAATTATACAAAAATAAACCCAAGCATAGCAAAACTATACTTGGGTTTTTCGTCAAATGAATAGACTCCATGCATAGCTTTACAGATATACATGAGTCTTGCAAATTAAAGCAAGCCAGACCCAAAAGGTCAGTATGTTGACTTGCTGCATATTAAAAATATGCCTGCTACTCCCTCATAAACTATTTGGATTATACCATATTTGTGTATGATTGTCAATACTATTCTCCCAGGAAGCCTTGAAGTATCCTTTCCTCAGCTTCTTCCTCGGTCAGACCCAATGTCATGAGCTTGATCAATTGGTCACCTGCGATTCTGCCGATAGCCGCCTCGTGAACCAAATTTGCTTCTGTATGCTCTGCTACAACAGCAGGGACCGAGCTTATGACCGCGCTTCCCATGAGGATAGAATCGCAACGGATGTGACCGAAGCACTTTGACCTTCCGACAACATTGGGACGGAAGACCTGCTTGGATTCATCCTGTGCAACCGAACGGGAAATAATTCTTCCGTTGGCATTTTCGCCTTCGAGAACAAGGTCCATATCCGATTCTGCGAATTGCTTTCCATGGGTAAGAAGCTTTTCGTTAATAATTGCATTACCATCTTTTTTGACGATTATTTTTGTTTTTCTTGCTGTTGAATCGATACCCTTGATCTGCACAGTATCCATCTGTACAGTTGAACCTTCGCCTACATAAACGATTGTTTCGGGATTCATGATTCGTTCGCCGCTGCCGTCTCCGTCGCCATAATGACGTTCTGCATAGCGTACGATAGAATTTTTACCGATGTAAAAGGTATGAACACCGTCATGCTTGGATGCTTCGTTGCCGCAATTGTGGATGCCGCAGCCTGCCATTATGGTAACATCACAATCGTCTCCGATAAAGAAATCGTTATATACGACCTCTTGGTGGCCGCTTTCGGTGATTATAACGGGAATATGAACCGTTTCGCCCTTGGTTCCGCTTTTAATATTAATATCAATACCCGATTTGTCGGTTTTGTTTTCGATTCGGATATTTTCTGTTGAAAAACGTCCTGCAGAACCGCCGTTTTTGCGGATATTGTATGCCCCTGTGGGGATAGAATCCATCAGGGCAATTTCTTTTAATAAAGTAAAATCAAGTTTTTCCATATTATTTGCCCTTTCTCATATATTCGCATCCGCCTGCCCCTTTTGCAATAAGCTTGGGGAAAATCTCGTCTCTTGTACCCATATCGGCAATTTGACCGCTTGAAAGGATCGCAATTTCGTCGGCAAGAGAGATTATGCGTTCCTGATGGGAGATTATTATAATAGTTGCATCGGATTTTTGGTGAAGCTCGCTGAAGGTTTCGGTAAGCTTGGCAAATGACCAAAGGTCGATGCCTGCTTCGGGCTCGTCAAAGATCATGATTCCGGTTCCTCTGGCCAAAATGGTTGCTATTTCGATTCTTTTAACTTCACCGCCCGAAAGGGAAGCGTCCACTTCGCGGTCAACATAGTCAGCGGCACAAAGACCAACCTTGTTAAGATAGTTACAGCAATCTATTCTTGAAAGATTCTTTCCGCCCGAAGCAAGGGAAAGAAGGTCTTTAACCTTCATACCTATAAAACGTGGAGGCTGTTGAAAGCCGTAGCTTATGCCCAATCTTGCTCTTTCGGTTATGGACATATTGGTAATATCTGTTCCGTTCCAAAGAATTTGACCTTGTGTGGGCTGAACTATACCTGATATCGCCTTGGCAAGAGTAGATTTACCGCCGCCGTTGGGGCCTGTAAGCACTAAAAATGTGCCGTTTTTGATTTTTAAATCTATATTTTTTAATATATCGATTTTTTCCGCACCATCCTGCGCAGAAAAACAAAGATTTTTTATTTCAAGCATTTTATTGCTCCTTTCTTTTTTGATTTCCAAGATAAACTCGCTTATATGTTCTGCGTGAATGTTTAAATACAATAAAAATTTTCACACCGCTGAGAGCGAAGCGATTATGAAATAAACATCGCATCTCCGAAAGAGAAGAATCTATATCTCTGTTCAACAGCTTCCTTATAAGCATTCATTGTATTATCATACCCTGCAAAAGCACAAACTAACATAATAAGAGTGCTTTCGGGCAAATGGAAGTTGGTTATCATTGCATCAACGCATTTGAATTTAACACCCGGATGAATAAATATGGAGGTGTCCCCTTCATAGGGATTGATGATTCCGTCATCCCCGGTTGCAGATTCAAGAGTACGGACGCTTGTAGTACCAACGGCAATAACTCTACCGCCTCGTTTATGAACGTCATTTATTCTGTCTGCTGCTTCTTGGGTTACTTTTATATATTCCGAATGCATGATATGCGCCGAAAGGTCATCCTCTTTAACGGGACGGAAGGTTCCCAATCCTACATGAAGCAACACGCGAACTATCTCAATGCCCTTTTCCTGTGCTTTCTTCAAAAGCTCGGGAGTAAAATGTAATCCTGCTGTGGGTGCTGCCGCGCTTCCGTCGGTTTTTGCGTAAACTGTTTGATAGCGGTTTTTATCCTGCAATTTCTCGGTTATATAAGGGGGAAGGGGCATTATTCCCACTCTATCGAGTATTTCGTTAAAAACGCCCTGGTATTCGAATTTAATGACACGGATGCCCCCTTCAAGAACATCTACAACGGTTCCTGAAAGCTCATCTGAATAGATGATTTTTTGACCTATTTTTGTCTTTTTGCCGGGACGCGTCAAACACTTCCAAACCTCGCCTTCCGAATTCTCATCGCGGGAAAGAAGGACAGTTTCAATTTCACCGCTTCTTCCCTCGGCTTTACCGAAAAGACGGGCAGGGATTACCTTTGTGTCATTTATAACAAGACAATCGCCCGGATTGAGATAATCGATAATATCAAAAAAGGTTTTATGTTCAATTTCGCCGCTTTCTTTATTAAGGCAAAGCAATCTCGAATGATCCCTTTTTTCGCTTGGTGTCTGGGCGATCAATTCCTGGGGAAGATCATAAAAATATGTAGAGCGTTTTAAAAGATCCATAGTAATATATCGGTTCCTTTTTTCATATATGGGAATAAACTGTATTATAAGATGTCTAATTATTATACAATATTAAGTGCAATATTTCAATACCAAACCGAAGGAAAGGAAAACACAAAAATGAAAAAATCTTTAATTTTTCGGGGCGCGGCAACGGCGCTGGCAACTCCTTTCAACGAAAAAGGGATAGATTATCTTGATTTGGCTAAAATGATAGATTTTCAGCTTGAACGGGGAATCGATGCTCTTGTTGTCTGCGGAACCACAGGTGAATCGGCAACCTTGACTTTTGATGAGAAAAAGGAGCTTATTGATTTTACTGTAAAGCAGGTGAGAAAACGGGTTCCCGTAATTGCAGGAACAGGATGCAATGATACAAAAAAGGCTTGCGACCTTTCGGAATTTGCCGCAAAAGCAGGCGCAGATGCATTGCTTGTTGTAACACCTTATTATAATAAATGTACCCAAAGAGGGCTGGTAGGTTATTATAATGATATATCTTCCGCTTCGGGTCTGCCGTTTATAATTTATAGCGTGCCTGCTCGAACAGGGATGAAAATAGAACCCGAAACAGCTTATAAAATATCCGAAAATCCTCTTGCTGTGGGCTTTAAGGATGCAGGTGACAGCATATCCGATACTGCAAAATCAATTTCTCTTTGCGGTGACGCTTTGCCTGTTTATTCGGGTAATGACGATAGAATTTTGCCTGTTCTTTCTTTGGGAGGAAAAGGGATTATTTCGGTTATGTCAAACATTATTCCTCTTGAGGTAAAGGAGCTTTGCTCATTGTTTTTTGACGGTGAAATTGAAAAAGCCGCTAAAATGAATATGACCTTGCTTCCCCTCTGCACAGCATTAACCAGCGAAGTTAACCCTATTCCTCTTAAAGCGGCATTGGCAGAAATGGGGCTTTGCAAAAATATTCTCCGTGCGCCCTTAACCAACCTTTCACCCGAAAACGAGGATAAATTGGTTAAAATCATTCGTTCTTTTGAATAAAAAACAACCCCAAAAGCCACAAAGCTTTTGGGGTCCATAATATTAATGCGGTTGGTTTTAAATGGCTAACCGCTTTTGTTATAGAATTGTTCATTTACATAAGCTTAAAAGCTCGTTAAGCTTGTTTTCTGCTTTGATGTGGTTGCAGAGTGGACCCCAGCCTTCATAAAGCTGGTGACCGTCGCAGGTGCAGGTAAAGGTAACGCCTAATTCATAGGCACGCTTGAATATTTCGGGAGAAACACCGCCGGGAGTTACCTCCCAGAAGGTACCCTTTTCAGCCATAAGCTTCATTAAAGGCTCGAGAATTTCAACTCTGCGTTTCATGGGAACGGAATTAACATCGGCACCCCAAGTATAAAGATGCCCCATGCCGTCACCCATGTGAGAAAGGCTCTTTACCATCGGGAAACGCTTGATAGCGTTCATATATCCTTTTGCGGTTGCTTCAATAAGGTATTCTGCCCCAACATCATTAACGTTTTCTTTCCATTGCTTCCATGCCTTTTGCCCTTCCTCGGTTTTCATTTCGGGAGACCAAAATGCATCGGGGTGATAATAGAAAGTCATGGGAAGCTTTTCGGTATCTATCATAAAATGGATAGAAAGCTGAACCATATCGACCTTTTCCTGGTCGGAAACAGGACAGTTGATGTCGCCCCTGTCGTTAATAAGCTCGGTTTCGATACCGCTGTGGAATATTACCTTTTCGGGAATATATGCATTATATTCTTCGATAAATCTATCCAATTCAGCAGTTCCCTGAACATGCCATGCAGCCCAATCCTTTTGACCTGTGGGAAGGGAAGCGGAATAATGCTTTAAAACCGTTGCTTCATCGATACCAAGGTCTATGCAAGCCTTTTCGATATTAGGCATCGTCATTTCGGCGGCGCCGCATTGGTCGAGATGATAATGAATGTGGAAATCCTTCATGTCAGCTTCTCCTTTTTCGGATTACCTGCGGGGAAGAATTATTTTTCTGTTTTCTTCCTTGCTAGATTGACGGTAGATTACTACCTTTCTGCCAATAACCTGAACAGCTTCACAGCCCAATTTTTCCTGAAGCTCAACCATAACCTCCTTGGGAGAAAGGGGAGAGGTTTCAAGAACTGTTAATTTAACAAGCTCGTGTGCCTCCAAGGCAAGAGAAACTGTTTTAATAACATTATCTCCGATGCCGAATTTGCCCAATTGGGTTGTAGGTTCAATAGAATTTGCAAGAGAGCGAAGATATGCTCTTTGTTTTGTTGTTATCATTATTTTTAGTTCCGCTATTTGATTTGTTTGCATCGAAGTACGATTCCGCGCGAGCTTAGGAGTATCAATACTCATACAAACAAATCTGCGTTTTCTCCTTTTTGTTTAATATTAGTTACCGGTAGAGCCGAACCCGCCATGGCGTTCTGCATCGCATTCATCATCCTCGGTTATGCCATAGGGAAGAAAAATACCCTGAGCAAAGGCATCGCCTGCTTTTACAGAAAAGGTCTTTGTTCCGCCAACCAGCTTTATTTTAATGTGACCCTCGTTATCCGCGTTAAAGTAATCGGAATCGATGACACCTGCGGTATTGGCAAGGCGCACACCGAATTTAAAGCCTGATCCCGAACGGGGAAGTATTATAAGAACCCAATTTTCATCTATTTTTGCTCTGATTCCCGTGTCGATGATTATTTCTTCGTTGGGTTCTAAAATAAAATCATAAGGAGCATAAAAATCATAGCCGGCCGAGCCTTTTGTGGCTCTTTGGGGAATGGTTATATTATCGTAACAGTCGCGGTTGAACTGCTCTTTTGAAACTTTATAAAATTTAGCAATGCGGTTGCTCATAAAGCTTATACCTCAAATTAAAAATTGTTATCCCTGCCATCCGCCGTTTACATCGAAAACCGAGCCTGTAATATATCTTGCTTTATCCGAAACAAGAAAAGCCACACATTCGGCAACCTCTTCGGGTTCTCCGACTCTTGAAAGAGGAATATCCTCGGAAATTTCCTCGATATCCTCAAATGTGAGGTTTTCGTTCATTTCTGTATCGATTATACCGGGGCAAACGCAGTTGACTCTGATACCCGAAGGTCCCACTTCTTTTGCCAAAGCCTTAGTAAAGCCGATAAGACCCGCTTTTGCAGTAGAATAATCTACTTCACAGCTTCCGCCTACTTCACCGAAAACCGATGAAATATTGATGATAACGCCCTTTTTTCTGCGTATCATAGCAGGAAGAAGCTTTCTTGAAAGGTTCATGGGAGCGAAAAGATTAATCTCGAACATTTTGCGGTAATCTGCTTCGGAAATACTGTCGAACAGATTTACCAAGGAAACACCTGCATTATTGATGATACAATCGGGCTCGGGGCATTTCTCTGCAATAAGTTCAATAGCCTTCGGGTCCGACAAGTCGGCTTGAACATATTGGGCATTGCCCAATTCCGAGCAAAGCTTTTCGGCTTCATCAACGCTTTTTCCGCAATGTATCAAAAGGTTCCATCCGTCACGGGATAATGCTCGGCAGATAGCCTTGCCTATACCTCTGGCACCGCCGGTTACAATGGCTGTTTTAGTCATTTTTACTCTTTGCCTTGTTTAAAAGATTCTTTAAATCGTTTTTGGAATATTTATAAACCGAGTCGCAGAAATTACAGGTAAGAACGGTTTCCTCCTCGGAATTTATCATATCTGTTAATTCCTTCTCTCCCAGAGAAATCAAAGCCTTTTCGGTTCTTTCACGGGTACAGGGACATTTATATCCGCATTCTATTTTATCGAAAATATCATATTCCAAGCCGTCGAAGCAAGCGGCAAGTACATTCTCAATAGTGCCGTTTTCCAATATTTCGGTTACAGGACGCATCTTTTTGGCATTTTCTTCAAGCTTTTCTGCCACTTCTTCGTCAGCAAAGGGAAGAAGCTGAACCAAAGCGCCGCCCGCCTGCTTAACAGAATAATCTCTGTCAATAAGAACGCCCAAAGCGCAAACTGTGGGGATCTGTTCACTTGTTGCGTAATAATATGCAATATCGTCGCCTATTTCTCCTGTTTGAATCTCGGAAATGCCTACATAAGGCTCGGTTCCGCCTGTATCACGAAGGATATAAAGGGGACCTTTGCCTACGCATTTTCCAACATCAAGCTTTCCGTCGGAACGAAGGGGAAGGTCTGCCTGAGGATTCTGAATAAATCCTCTTACATTGCCGCACCAATCGCTTGTTGCCAAAACAGTACCGCCCAAACCGTTGCCTTTAAAGCGGATAGTCATACAATCCTTTTCTTCGCCCATAAGAGAACCGGAAAGGGAAGCTGCGATAAGTGTTCTGCCCAATGCCGCAGTTGTTGTAGGAGTAGTGTTGTGTATTTCACGGGCGCGTTCAACAATATCACGTCCGTCTATAATAACGGCTCTTGCCGAGCCGTCTTTTGTTATTGCTCTGATAATTGTTGCCATATTTTTTACCTTTGAATTTATTTTGCGATAGCTTTTGTTTTGCCGTCGGAAAGCATAAGCTCAAATTCGGTGCCCGAGGGCAATTGTTCAATGCTTTTGATTGCCTTTCCGTCCTCGCTGAACGCAACCGAAAAGCCTCTTGAAAGAATTGAGGTGGGATTTAAGCTTTTCAACTTTTCTCCCTGAGCGTAAAGCCTCATTCTTTCTCTTTCCAACCTTGATGCAGTTATTGTATAAAGCTTTTCTTCTTCATGGGATAATGCCATTCTTCTGTCATCAAAATATCCTTTTGGACTTTGTAAAACAGGTCTTTGAGAAAGGATATTCAAGCGTTGGCGAAGATAATCGGTTCTTGAAGAAAGAAGCTGGAGCATTCTTTTTTCAACATTGCCGAATTGCTTCTTTAATTCCCGTACATCGGGAACAGCTAATTCTGCCGCGGCAGAAGGTGTAGGCGCACGAAGGTCGGCTACAAAATCCGAAATTGTAAAATCGGTTTCGTGCCCCACAGCGGAGATTATAGGAGTCTGGCATTCATAAATTGCATAAGCCAGATTTTCATCATTAAAACACCAAAGATCTTCGGCGCTTCCTCCGCCTCTTCCGATGATGATAACATCGCAAAGCCCGCTTCCGTCAAGTGTTTTTAATGCACCTATCAATTGTGCAGGAGCTGAAGGTCCCTGGACAAGAGAGGGATAGAGATATAATCTTGCCGCAGGAAAACGTCTTCTCGTGACGTTTATCATATCTCTCACAGCCGCACCGCCCGGTGCGGTTATTATACCAACGGAAAAAGGGATTTTCGGGATTTTTTTCTTATGCTCGGGAGCGAAAAGACCCAATGAATTAAGCTTTGCCTTTAATTGCTCGAAGGCGATATAAAGAGAACCGATTCCATCGGGCTCCATTTCCTCGGCATAAAGACGGTATTGTCCGTCGCGGACAAAAACCGCAACTCTGCCAAGGCACAAAACCTTCATACCGTTTTCGGGCTTGAACTTCAATTTGGAAGAACCGCCGAACATAGTTGCGGGAATAGCGGAATTTTCATCCTTTAATGTGAAATAGATATGTCCCGAACCGCCGTAAACACGGACATTGGAGATTTCCCCCTTAACATAAACCTTGTTAAGTATGGGAGATGTACTCAAATAGTCCTTTATATATGTGTTAAGCTGTTCGACCGTTAAAGCTTGCTGACGGGGATCGTTCATCAAGCTTCTCCTTCGCTTCCGTCTTCCTCGGTTTCGGCAGAAAGAGACTTTGCCTTAGCCAGAGGCTTTTCCACACCCTTTGCATATTTACCGAGAACACCGTTTATGAATCCAACAGAATCCTCCTCACCAAAATAACGGGCAAGCTCCAAAGCCTCGTTAACTGTGATCTCAACTGGGATTTCGGGGAAATAGTCGATTTCACATCCTGCCAAACGAAGAATCGTTAAAGTAACACGGTCGATTCTGTCGATTCGCCAATTATCGGCACAGCGTTCTATTTTTTCGTTAATATCACCGAGATTTTCGTCTGCGGTAAGGAAAAGCTCCTTTGCAAAGGAACTGACCTTTTCTTCCCGTTCCTCTGTTGCGGAAGCGATAATTTCATCGGTTGTACGGTCATAGTCAAAGCTGCGTTCAAAAAGCAGTTTAACAGCTTCCTCGCGTGATTCACGTCTTGTCATAAAGCTACCTCATAAGCATTACATAATAATTCACGATGATTATAACATTAAATTCTTAATATGTCAAACAAATATCCTATATTTATTTAGCGAAAATGACTTGAAAAAGCAATAGTTTTCAGTTATAATTATAATGTTAAAATATAAATTGTCAATTTTTAAAACCGAAAGGGAAATTTAATTATGTCAAAAGGAATTTTTGAGGGCGAAAACCGCCCTGTAATCACTATCGTAATGGATGGCATCGGTATATGCAACCGTGAAGTAGGCAATGCTGTTAAAGCAGCCGATACTCCCACATTGGATATGCTTGCCGAAAAATATCATTGTTTCAGCCTTAAGGCCCACGGAACCGCAGTAGGTCTCCCCTCAGATGACGATATGGGCAACTCTGAGGTTGGACACAACGCATTGGGCGCAGGTCAGGTTTTTGCTCAGGGCGCAAAGCTTGTTTCTCAGGCTATCGAATCGGGCAGAATGTTTGAAAGCAGCGCTTGGAAGGATGTAACCTCCAATGCTATGGATTCAACTCTCCATTTCCTCGGTCTTTTCTCCGACGGTAATGTTCACTCCCACATCGACCATTTGAAGGCTATGATCATTCGTGCTAAGGAAGAAGGCATCAAAAAGGTTCGCGTTCACATCCTTCTTGACGGCAGAGACGTTGGCGAAACAAGCGCTTTGGAATATGTTTGTCCCTTTGAAGAATTTCTTGCTTCTTTGAATGATGCTTCCTTTGATGCGAAGATCGCTTCGGGCGGCGGAAGAATGGTTATCACCATGGATCGTTATGAGGCTAACTGGGCGATGGTTGAAAAGGGCTGGAAGACCCATGTTCTCGGTGAAGGCGCACAGTATGCTTCTGCAGAAGAGGCCATTGAATCTATCCGTAAGGAAACAGGCGCAATCGACCAAGACCTTCTTCCCTTTGTTATTGCAGAAAACGGCAAGCCTGTTGGTACTATTGAAGACGGCGACAGCGTTGTATTCTTCAATTTCCGCGGTGACCGTGCTATAGAAATTTCCAAAACCTTTGAAGCAGGCGCAGATTTCGATAAATTTGATCGCGTTCGCGTTCCCAAGGTTGTTTATGCAGGTATGCTTGAATATGACGGAGATGCTCACATCCCCTCTAAATACCTTGTTTCTCCTCCCGAAATCAGCAACACAATGGGCGAATTCCTTGTAAACAAGGGCGTTAAGCAGTTGGCGATCTCCGAAACTCAGAAATACGGTCATGTAACTTATTTCTGGAACGGTAACAGAAGCGGGAAATTCTCCGAGGAATTGGAAGAATATATCGAGGTTCCCTCCGATGTTGTTCCTTTCGAACAGAGACCTTGGATGAAGTGCGCTGAAATTACTGATATCCTTATTGAGAAAATCAAGGAAGGCGGCTTCGGTCTCCTCCGTGTTAACTTCCCCAACGGAGATATGGTAGGACACACAGGCTCCTTTATTGCCGCTAAGATTTCTGTTGAAGCATTGGATGTTTGCCTTGCAAGAATCCTTAAGGCTGTTGATGAGGTCAAGGGTGTAGCTATCATCACCGCTGACCACGGTAATGCAGACGAAATGTATGAGATCGACAAGAAGACCGGCAACGCGAAGCTTAATTCCGACGGTACTCCCAAGGCTAAGACAAGCCACACTCTCAATCCCGTACCCTGCTATATTTACGATAACTTTTATAGCGATAATTATGACTTTGCCGAAGGTGATTTCGGCTTGGCAAACGTTGCTGCTACTGTTGTTACAATGATGGGTTACGATGCCCCCGAAATGTGGGAAAAATCTCTTATCAATTTGAAATAATTTGTTATTAATAGGGCGGTTCAATTCTCGCATTGAACCGCCCCGGTCGAATCATTACAATGTTTAGGCTACCTAAAAAAGGAAGATTTTAATGCTATTAAGTATTCTAAGCAGCCAAGGAACCATGGCAGAAAAGATTTTGTATTTGCTTATTTCTGTTCTTGCGCTGCTTCCTGCCCTTACGTTTCACGAATGGGCTCACGGCTATGCCGCATATAAATTAGGTGACAGCACCGCAAAAGCCGACGGAAGGCTTTCGCTTAATCCTCTTGACCATATCGACCCTATGGGTTCTTTGATGATGCTTGTTGTGGGCTTCGGCTGGGCAAAGCCCGTTCCGGTTAATACAAGATATTTCAAAAAGCCAAAGCGCGATTTGGCTATAACCAGCCTTGCAGGTCCTATTGCCAATTTTGTTCTTGGATTTGTTTCGGGCTTACTTTATGTGCTTTCGGTTTTTCTTGTTAATAAATTCGGTGCCACAGGTGTTGTTGCCGACCTTGTTCCTACCTTGTTTATGTATTCCATGCTTATGAATATCGGTTTGGGAACCTTTAATCTTATTCCCCTTCCCCCTTTGGACGGTTCTAATGTTTTGATGTGCATCCTTCCCAACCATATTGCGGCAAAATATGCTAAATTAAGATATTACACTCATTATATTTTTATCGGGCTTATTATCCTTTCCCGTTTGCCCTATCCTTTGGGAATGATATATGATTGGATATTTGCTCCGCTGGATTGGATAAGAAGCGGCTTGACCGAGCTGTTTATTAATGTGGGTGTTTGGCTATTCAGCTTTTTCTTTTAAAAATCTATTATAAAACGGTAGAATATGGATATTATAAATCTGAAGATAGAGCAATATGAAGGTCCCCTTGACCTTTTGCTTGCTCTTATCTCCAAACATAAAATAGATATTTTTGATATCCCGATTTCTGAAATTTGCGATCAGTATATTGCCTATCTTGATGCAATGCGGAAAATGGATATGGAGGTAACGAGCGAATTTCTTGTTATGGCTGCAGATCTGATGCTGATTAAAAGCAAAATGCTTCTCCCCCGTAACGAGGAAACTGAGGACCCGAGAACCCAGCTTGTTGATGCCCTGCTTGAGCATCAACGGGCGAAAGCTGCTGCTGAATTTTTGAAGATGCAGAGCGCTGGTCACTATGATACCTTTACAAAACCGCCAAGCGAACCCGAAAAGAGCGATTATTCAAGAGGTCATGCTGTTGACCTTCTTACAGAAGCCTTTTTGCGTATCGCCGACAGAATCGCATTGCGAAAAACCGAGGGCGAGCCCGAGCTTTTCAAAAGAATCGAGGAACGCTATTATACCGTTGAGGAAAAGTCTACCGCAATACTTTCTTATCTTGACCAAAAAAAGAATTGTCTGTTTGAAGATTTGTTTATCCGTGTTCGCAGTCGAGGAGAGGCTGTTGCCGTTTTTATGGCGTTGCTCGAATTGGTTCGCGACGGCTTGGTTGATGTGGAGCGCCACGGCGAGGATATAGAGCTTTCTATGGGCACAGGCGAAAGTAATTTAAGTGAGGTTACTCAATGAATATTAACAACGAAACTCCTGCGGCTTTGGAGGCAATACTTTTTGCCTGCGGAAGCCCCGTTCAGTTTGAACGTCTTTGTGAGATTCTCGGTATTTCCTCCGAGGGCTTGCGTCAGGCGGCTAATATATTGAAGGAAAAATATTCCGATGACCGAGAAAACGGTATTCAGCTTATAACTGTAGAAAATGCCTATCAGCTTTGCACAAAATCCTATGTTGCCGAATATGTAAAAAAGGCGTTGGAGCTTCGAAAAGCGCCTCCTCTTTCAAAGGCTTCCTTGGAGGTTTTGGCGATAATCGCCTATAACCAGCCTGTTACAAGGTCGTTTATAGAAATGGTCCGCGGTGTGGACAGCTCCTCTATTGTTGCATCTCTTATTGATAAAGGTCTTGTAACTGAGCGAGGAACTCTTGATGCTCCCGGAAGACCTACTCTTTTCGGAACTACTGATGCGTTCCTACGTTGCTTTGGACTAGAAAGCATTTCCGATTTGCCCAAAACCGAATTGGCAATGGCAGGAGAACAGGTTGCTATTGATTTTTCTGAAACCGAAAACCAAGAAAGGACAGATGATAATGAATAATACAAATGAAATGCCTATGAAGCAGATGATAGAAGCGGCTCTTTCAAAGATTCGCGAGGTGGTTGATGTTAATACAGTTATAGGTGAGCCTATTACAGCAGGCGAGGTTGTTATAATTCCTTTTTCCAAGGTTTCGGTTGGCTTTGCTTCGGGCGGTACCGAATTTGTCGGTAAGAACCCCCGTGAGGACGGAAAGGCTAATTTTGCAGGCGGTAACGGCGCAGGCGTAAGCATGACTCCTCTTGGATTTATCTGTGTTGAAAAGGGAACTGCCCGTGTTATCGAGCTTGGCAACCCCTTGACATATAATGCCCCTCAAGACCCTGTTAACCGTGCAATCGACGGTATCAACGGCGTTCTTGATAAGGCACCCGACCTTATCGCAAGAATAACCGACCTTTTGGGCAAACCCGCAAAACCCGTTGATCAAGAAATATCGGTTGACGAGGTTGTTGCCGAAGAAATGACATTCGACGAAGAATAAACAATAAAAAGCCTCTTTTAGGGGCTTTTTTTAATGTGCAACTGTCGGTTGCTAAATTGCAAATGCAGATTGGTGGAATTCTATTGCGTTTTGCAGTATAATTTATCACGAAAAAATAATGTGAGGTGCTTTATGAGCATAGGCAAAAAAATATTTGAATTGCGAACCGCAAAAAATCTTTCTCAGGGTGATTTGGCAGAAATACTTGATGTTTCCCGTCAATCTGTTTCAAAATGGGAAACAGATTCGGCTGTTCCCGATTTGGACAAATTAAAATATATCCGAACCAACTGTTGATTTGAATGTGTCTTGCAATAATGAAACAGACACAATAAAAGATAAGCACAATGTAAAGCATTCCGTAGGAATCGTACTTCTGTCGATAGGCTTGGCAAGTATTATATTGGGAATGCTGCTTTCTCCTATTCTTGTAATAGCGGGTATATTTTTGGTGGTTTGCAGCGGATTGTGCCTTTTAGTGAAAAAGTGGTTTTGGGTATCTGTGGCAATATTTGTAATAGTTTATTTTTTAGGTATAGTTATATTGTTTCTAAATTATGCTATGGTTCCCTCGGGCAATGAGGAAGTTACCACTGTGGAAGAAACCGTTATTGAAGTAAGTGCCGAATATTAATAAAAAGCCCAATTTGGGGCTTTTTCTATTGACATTTCAAAATCATAATGCTATAATCGGCTTAGAATTTGAAATTCGGAGGAAATTTAATTATGAGAATTATAGTTTGCGAAAACGCAGATGCTGTTGCAAAGGAAGCTGCGAAAATTTTTGCGGCTCAAGTTTACATGAAGCCCAATTCTGTCCTTGGTCTTGCTACCGGTTCCACTCCTGTTGGAATGTATAAGATCCTGGCTGACATGAACCAAAAGGGCGAAATCTCCTTCAAGGATTGCAAGAGCTTTAACCTTGACGAATATTATCCCCTCGCTCCCACTCATGATCAGAGCTATCGCTACTTCATGAACGTTAACTTCTTCGATCACATCGATATCGATAAGGCTAACACTCGTGTTCCCGATGGCTTGGCAGAAGATCCTGCAGTTATGGGCGCAGAATATGATGCGGCTATCGATGCAGCAGGTGGCGTTGATATTCAGGTTCTCGGTATCGGTCAGAACGGTCATATCGCTTTCAACGAACCCGATGAAAAGCTCGTTCCAGGTACTCACCTTACCTCCCTTACCGAAAGCACTATCAATGCAAATGCACGCTTCTTTGAAAAGAAGGAAGATGTTCCTACTCAGGCAGTTACCATGGGTATGGCTTCTATCATGAAGGCTAAGACAATCATTCTTCTCGCAACAGGCAAGGCAAAGCATCAGGCTGTTTCCGAGCTTCTTGACGACAAGATCACCACATCCAACCCTGCAACTCTCCTTAAGCTCCACCCCAACACCGTTATCATCGTTGATAAGGACGCTTACGAAGGCTAATTTAATTAAAAATATAAGAAGCTGTCAATCGACAGCTTCTTTTTTACTATGGGGTATGATTGTGATTCATTTAAGGTTTGCAGGTTCCGCAAGGATCATATCCATCTTCAATAACTTCTTCTCTTGTTTTTGTGGTTTCCTCATAATTCTTTTCTTTAATTGTTTTTACATGGCGACAATTTGGTTCATGGAATTTATGAGTATTTGTATTTAAAACATAGGTTATTTTTTCGGATTCTGAAGGCTCATCTTGAGAATCGGAAGAAACTTCATTTGACGATTCTTCCGAAATTTCTTCGGATTTAACAGGCTCTTGTTGTTCAGAAGACTCATTTTCTTCTGAACTTTGATTTTCGTCAATTATAAGCTTGCTAGAGCCGTCTGCATAGTTTATTTCAATACCGGGCTGAACATTATAACAGAATACGTTGAAACATATTCCGTCTCCTTGGTCTTCAATTGAATAGGCTTCTATTTGAACGCCCGATGCCAACATATTATCGTTTTCAAAAATAGGAGTAACACGATATGCTACATGGTTGTTTGTTTCAATTATATAGTCAGCCACCATATTTTCAAAAGGAAGCATACCATCAATATTCAAATAACGTGTTCCGGTTATAAGGTTTTTGGTGTTGGCATTTTCGCCTGTAAGCTGATATCCAATTAAATGACAACGGTTATAAAGATATTTTCCGTCAACAATATCATATTTTACAGTATGCCATCCGCTTGGCTTAATTGATCCGATACTGCCTCGTTCTTCTGTGGGCATTATATCTTTACCGATAGATGCAATTACAATTCCGCATCTTCCAAGAGAATCAAGCTCGCTGTAATATTCGTAAGACTCAGTTGTCAATTCATTTTTACTGAATGTAGGTTCATTGTTATTTACGATATAGTAGGGAAAACCGCTATATTTAGGTACGTTCTCAATATTAAACTTTGGATTGCTTTCGTTTACACCTTGCTGAGGGAGTTCGGGTCTTTCGGGTTCAGAACTCTCTGGCTCGGAATTTTCAATTTCGGTTGAACTTTCGATTTCCGTGGAATTTTCTATTTCAATAGAACTTTCAGTTGCGATAGAACTTTCTGTTTCTATGGATATTTCCTGTGTAGTGTTGCTTGATGACGGTGGGATTATGACTATAATCGATGTACTATCTTCGATGATGCTATTGTCGTCAGTTGAAACAGTCAATGATTGATTATCCGCAGTTGATGAGCTTTCTGTATTTGATATTTCCTCTGTCGAATCATTGGGAGTTGTGGGTGTGGCAAGGATTCCTACAAAAGAAAGTACTATAGCTATTAATACTAATAACCAGTTTTTTAAGCCTAATTCTGACAATTTATTGCGTATCGCAGGGATAGGCATCATTAAAACAGCAGCTGCAACAAAGAATAAACTTGAATAATGGGTTTTCGATACAGTAATGAAAATTAGGATAAATAGAGCAAATATCCATTGTATCACTATAGAAACGGTTTTCATTGGTTACCTCCTTAATATATTAAAAATCTTAAAAGTTTAACAACCGTGTCCTATTATAGGACATAATATTTCGACACCTAGTATATCATAATGAATGTCTTGTGTCAAGACAGTCGGGAGTTGGGTGGTTGTTAAATGGCTAGAATAATCGATGGAAGCAAGAAGAATATAATCGGTCATAACGTTCGCCGTTTGCGCAATGAAAAGAATATGAGCCAGTTGGAGCTTTCGGTGAAATTAGAGCTTTTAGGTGTGTACGTTTGTCGCGGTTCGGTTTCGAGAATAGAAGACGGAAGTCGCACAGTGACAGATATAGAATTGTTTGCGATTGCAAAGGTTTTTGATATTCCAATTGACCAATTATTTGTTGAATAATATATAAAAGAGAAGCCGAAATTAAAATCGACTTCTCTTTTGTTATGGTGCTGCTTTAAATAATATTCATTATTCCAACGCAGTCGTCGTTGGCGACGATATAATGCTCTGCAAGCTCAATATCGTTTGCCGCAAGGTGGGCGGCGATTCTTTTTGTGGAAATAATGTCATCGTTAGAAGGAACAAGACTTCCGCTTGGATGGTTGTGTGCAAGGATTACAGATGCACTTCCCAGGCGTATCGCTCTTTCGGTTATGGTACGAAGTGAAAATCTAGCAGAGCTTATTCCGCCGTGGAAAACTATCTGGTCGTTTATGAAAATTCCGTCGGCATTGAAATAAAAGGCATAAACCGTTTCTCGGTCAAGGCTTTTATAGAGATTCAAAAGACGGCTTTTGATTCTCCCGTAATCCAAAATCGAAAAGGGCAATTCTCCTTCAGCGGCGCGGTATATTGTTTCCCGTAACAGAGCGAACAAAACTTCTGTACTATCCTTTAATCCCGAAACAGAACGTATTTCTTCTTTTCGGGCATTCAAAACGCTGTTAATGTCACCGTGATTTTTAATTAATTCCTCTGCTTGGGCTTTTGTATCGCAACGTGGCAAGGCATAATAGAGCAACATCTCTAAAAGCTCGATATCGGAAAGATCCTTTCCGCCCTTTTTCAAAAGCCTTTTCTTCATTCTGTCTCTGTGTCCGCTATGAGGATATTTGTTTGTCTTTTTATCAGACTTTTCTATATCTGGCATAGTTTCGGGTTCCTTCTAAAAACAGATATTTTGCAAAAACCGAGGCGCTTGTCCTCGGTTTCTGAGTTTATTTCTATTACTGATTGCTTACCAAAGCCATTGTGTCGGAGGCGATAACCAATTCCTCGTTTGTGGGGATAACGAGAACCTTAACTCTGGAATTGGGTGTGCTGATTTCAACAACGCCTCTCTGATTGTTCTTTTCTTCGTCAAGCTCGATGCCGTAGAAGGACATATTTTCAAGAGCACGGCGGCGAATATCAGGGTTGTTTTCGCCAACACCTGCTGTGAATACGATACAATCCAAGCCGTTCATTGCCGCGGTATAGGAGCCGATATATTTCTTGATTTGATAACCGAGGATTTCGCAAGCCAAGTCAGCGCGCGCATCGCCGTCATTAACTGCAGCTTCGATTTCACGAAGGTCGCTGGAGATACCCGAAACACCCAAGAAACCGCATTTCTTGTTCATCCAATTACCCATTTCGTTAACAGGAATATTTTCCTTTTCCATAATAAAGGGGACGATAGCAGGGTCAACAGCACCGCAACGGGAACCCATGATAACACCCTCAAGAGGAGTGAAGCCCATGGAGGTATCCATACATTTGCCTGCGTTTACTGCGCTTATAGAAGAACCGTTGCCAAGGTGGCAGGTAACGATTTTTGCATTGGGGTTTCCAAGATATTCAATAGCCTTGCCGGAAACATATCTGTGAGAGGTTCCGTGGAAGCCATAACGGCGGATATTATATTTCTCTGCCAATTCGTAAGGAATGGGATAGGTGTAGGCTTCGGGAGGCATTGTTTGATGGAATGCAGTATCCATAACGATAACCTGAGGAGTGCTGGGCATTGCAGCCATGCATCCGCGAATACCGAGAAGGTGGGGTCCTGTGTGGAGAGGAGCCAAATCGCGGCATTTTTCAAGGTCGTTAAGAACCTCGTCATTAACAATAACGCTCTTGATAAGCCAAGGACCGCCATGGACGATACGGTGGCCTACAGCAGAAATTTCGGACATATCGGAAATAACACCGTATTCCTTGTCTGTTAAGGTTTCAATAAGAACCTGAACAGCCTGAGCATGAGTAGGCATAGAGATAGGCTTTTTATCGATAACCTTGTCTCCTGCTTTGTGGGTGAGTTGGCCGTCTATACCGATACGGTCGCAATTACCTTTTGCGGCAACTTCCTGTGTGTCCATATCAAAAAGCTGATATTTAAGAGAGGAGCTGCCTGCATTAACAACCAAAATATACATAATGTTCTCCTTACTTGACATTTTATGTTTTTTTCATTATACTACCTTTATAAATGAATTGCAAGGGATTTTTTGCCAAATGGAATCAAAGAAGTTTGTTTCTCTTATTTGTGAATACAATCCGTTCCATTTTGGGCATAAATTCCAAATGGAGCAATTAAAAAAAGAGTTTGACGCCGTGGTTTGCATCCTAAGCGGAGATATTGTCCAGCGAGGTGAAGCGGCTATCGCTTCCAAATATCTTCGGGCTGAAGCTGCATTAAAAAGCGGCGCAAGCCTTGTTTTGGAGCTTCCGTTGCCTTGGTGCTGTTCCTCTGCCCGTGATTTTGCATCTGCAGGTGTTTATGTAGCCGATGCTATTTCAAGCCCTTATCTTGCATTCGGCGCAGAAGATGATTTGGATATTCTTTTGAAATTAAGTGATACCGTTTCTCAAAATGATTTTTCGGAAAAAGTCAATAAGCTTATTGAAGAGTCGGGTAATTTATCCTATCCTTTGGCTTTGAGTGAGGCTGTGAAGGGATTTTTAGGGGATGAATATGCTTCTGCAATTTCAAAGCCCAACAACATTTTGGCTTTGGAATATCTTTCTGCAATGAAGAGAACCGATATTTTGCCGTTTGCTGTTAAACGAAATTTTGATTTTGCTTCTTCGTCCAATATTCGCTCTCTTGGAGAGGGAAAATCGATTCTTAATTCACTTCCCGATGAAAGCAAAAATGTTTTCAAATCGGAATTATATGCCGATTTTCCTCGGGAAACAAATAAGCTTGACTCTTTTATTATTGCCTCGTTGCGGCAGATGAATTATAAGGAAAAACCGAAAAACATTTATTCTGCCACAGATGATCTTGTAAACAAGCTTATTGAAAATGCAAAATATTGCCATACCTTCAGCGAGCTTATTTCGAAAACCACCGACAGAGTTTATACATCTGCCCGTGTGAGACGATGTGTTCTTTCTTTGGTGTTCGGTATAACCGATTCCATGGTCAAGAAAATGCCTCCTTACACAACAGTTCTTGCCGCTGACAGCAAAGGCAGAGAAATATTGAAAAATGCGAAAAATAACGAAAAGCTGAAAATTATAACCAAGCCTGTTAAAGCTTTGGAGCAAGGGGACAATGTGAAAAAAGCATATCTGTTCTCCAAGGGGATCGAGGATATTGTTTCCCTGACGGCACCGAAGCCTGCTTATACAGATTTGGGCAGAACTCCTAAAATAATTAAATCGGAGTAAATTTATGCGACATTTATTTATTCTAAACCCTGCCGCAGGCAGAAATGATATAACCGCAAAGCTGAAAAAATATATTGAAAGCTTGGTCATGTCCGACAAATATGATATTTTCATAACAGATTCCTGCGGTTCAGCCGAAAAAGAGACCGAAAGGTACCTTTGCGAAGCTCAGGACGATTTTACAAAAATCTATGCCTGCGGTGGAGACGGAACTCTTTCGGAGGTTGCAAACGGTATTTATAAATCGAAAAACGAGAATTGCGCTTTGGGTATCGTTCCCGTTGGTTCGGGCAACGATTTTGTCAGAAGCCTTGATATTCCTGCAGAAGCTTTCCGTAATATCAAGAATTTGGTTAACGGCGAAATCAAGCCTATCGACCTTCTTCTTGCCCGTGACAATACAGGAAAAGAAAGAATCAGCATGAATATAATTTCAGCAGGCTTTGATGCGGCTGTGGCAAAGGGGCAGCAGAATTTCAAAAAATTGCCTTTTGTTAACGGAAGTGCGGCATATAACCTTTCTCTTATTAAATGTCTTTTTTCAAATTTAAAAAATTATTTTACCGTTCTTGCTGATGGTGAAACCTTCGGAAGATCGGGAAACGGTCCCTATCTTTTTGCCATTGCAGCCAACGGCAAATATTACGGCGGCGGATATAAGGCTTCTCCCTATTCCGACCTTTGCGACGGTTTGTTGGACCTTATCCGTATCGATACAGTATCACGTCCCCGATTTGTTCAGCTTGTGAACAAATTCCGAGAAGGCAAGCATATTGATGATTATAAGGACATTGTGACATATACTCAATGTCGAAAAATGCAGATAGTTTCGGATAGGGATGTGGATTTGAACCTTGACGGTGAAATTCATCCTATGAGAAATCCTATCGTAGAAATAATTCCCAATGCATTGAAGCTTTTGCTTCCGAGGATATCAGATGACCAATAAAACAAAAAAACGCAAGCTCTCTGTTATTTCAGCAATACATTATTTCAAGCTTGTTTTCCGTTCCTGCCTTTTCGTTGCCGCATTGATAGTTTATATAATCAACCGTGCGAGCGGCGGGAGCGAAGCAAAGCCATTTGGTAATTTGTCGGAAATGCCCTTTATACTTTTGCTTATTTGGATAGTTTTTGCATTTGAAATTATTTTAAGATGCTTTCCGTCCAAATTCGAAAGTATGGGCTGTCAAAAGCAGTTTTCCAAAAATTACAAGCCTGTTAAAGAGGGCGCAAAGCCTGATAATCCTCCGGGAATAGTGACATTTGCTGTATTTTCCGCATGGGTGGCTTTAAATGCGATCGTAGGTATATTGTATTATGCCGATATAATCGATGCAGGCATATTACTTTTAATAAGCCTGTTTTATTCGGTTTGCGATATGATTTGCATTCTGTTCTTCTGTCCTTTCCAGACATGGTTTTTGAAAAATCGATGCTGTTCAAGCTGCCGTATCTACAATTGGGACTATGCAATGATGTTCACTCCGTTTTTCTTTGTTCCTTCAGTATACACATGGAGCCTACTGGGATTGGCGTTGTTGCTTCTTATAATTTGGGAGGTTATTTATAAGCTTCATCCCGAACGCTTTTCCGAAGCTTCGAACGCTTGCTTGGCTTGCGCCAAATGCCCCGAAAAGCTTTGCCACCATAAAAAACAGCTAAGAATATTTTGGAAGAAGAATAAAAAGAAAATTATATTAAAGGGAAACGAAATAATTAACGAGCATTTCCCTGACAAAAAGAAATAAAGGAGAAGTCTTTTTGATATGCACCCCAAAAGTTAGACACTTTTGGAGGTGTATATCATTTCCTACTTCTCCTTTTATTAATTCGCATTTGAGCTGAAAACGTTTGCCACATCGCTGATAGAAATGTATGCTTTGGGGTCGATTTCGTGAATAATGCTCTTCATTCTGCCCACTTGGAATCGGTTAACTATAAAGTAGATAGCGGTGCATTTGGAATTGTGATAATATCCTTTTGCATCAAGCAAGGTCATTCCGCTTTCGAATGCATCGGACAAAGCCTTGCATACCTCATTGGGGTTAGAGGTGATTATCATTGCCGATTTTGATCTGTCAAAGCCTTCGACAATATAGTCCACAGTTTTCAAAGCCGCCATATAGGCTACAATGGAATAAAGAGGGAGTATCCAGCTTTGTATAACCAAACCGCAGATTATGTAAAGAATGACATTATAAATCATTACAAAGGTACCTACGGTGATACCCATGCGTTTGGCAAAAATAACCGCCAAAACCTCGATACCGTCCATTGCTCCGCCGAAACGGATAGCAAGACCGCTACCGGCACCTGAGATAAGACCGCCGAACAGAGCGCAAAGCAAAAGATCGCTTTCTGCCAAGGGAGACGCCATGCTGACGTCAACGGGTAAAACATCGTTTATAAGCCAGGCAAAAATCGAATACATAGCTACTGTGTAAATAGCATATATGGTAAATTCCTTGCCCTGCTTTTTCAATCCGTAAAGGAAAAGGGGGACGTTCAAAAGCAAAAGGAAGAATGACAAGCTCATCCATTCGGGCGTTATCTGAGAAAGAAGCATTGATGTGCCCGAAATTCCGCTGTCATAAAGCTTTACGGGAGCAAGGAAAAAGGTTACGCCAAAGGCGTTTACTGCTCCCGCAACAGTAAGTAATAGAAAATTTTTTAAATATAATTTGTTTTTCATTTAAATCAACCGTTCTGAAATTGTTCTGCTTTTCCGCTTGCCAAGGCGTCGCACCGTTCGTTATAGGCGTGACCGTCATGACCGCGAACCCAAATAAATTCAACACTATGCTTTTCCAAAAGCTCTGATATTATTTTCCAAAGATCATCATTTAAAACCGAGGATTTGTCAGCCTTTTTCCACCCTTTTGCCTTCCAGCCCTTCAGCCAGCCCTTGTTTATGGCGTTTACCAGATATTGTGAATCGCTGTAAAGGGTGACCTTACAGCTTTCTTTAAGGGCTTTCAACCCTTCTATTGCGGCAATAAGCTCCATTCTGTTGTTTGTGGTAAGCTTTTCGCCGCCGCAAAGCTCTTTTTCCTTGCCGCCGTATTCCAAAATCGCCGCCCAACCGCCTGCACCCGGGTTTCCCTTGCAGGCACCGTCTGTGTAAATATTAACGTTTTTCATTGATTTTTTGCATCCTTATATCCTTGCCCATAAATTTAAGCACACGAAATTCACCAAGTAATCTCGAAAAAAGTCTTTCTCCATAGGTTTTGCGAATTGCATCCAAGGAAAGATTGGAGCTTATAATAGTGCTTTTTCCGTTTACGATTCTTAAATCAATAAGGCTGGTTATAGACGAAATGCTGTATTGGCTGATACATTCTGCGCCTAAGTCGTCAATTATTAAAAGAGCGCAATTGTCATATTTTCTTCTTTCGGAAACATCCATTCTGTTAAAACGTACCGCTTCGCAGGTGTCGAAAATCTGCTGTGCGGATTCATAGATAACAGACATACCCTTGCCTGCAACGATTCCTGCAATAGCGGCAGAAATGTGGGTCTTGCCCAACCCTGTTCCGCCAAGGAAAAGCAATCCCGATGAGCTGTCGTTGGGGAAGTTTTCGGCATAACGTCTGCATCCCTTTAATATGCCTTCCATAGCCTTTCGTTCGTCGCCCTCGGCATAATATGACAAGGTGAAATTCTCAAAGGTTTTGCCCTGCAAGCCCTTTGCCAAGGCGCTTTCTGCATAATTCCCTTTGGAAAGCATTTTTTTGATGCAATCGCAGACCTTCAATCCGTCATAATAACCGCTGTCATTGCAAACCTTGCACTCGAATTTGGGGTCATCGTAATCCCGTCCGTAGCCTGTTGCTTCCAGAAGTCTTTCTCTTTCCTTGTTCAAACTTTCGGTTTCTGCTTTTAAGGCCTCCTTGCTTTCTCCGGAAAGCATACGGAAGGGTATCGCGGCTATAATATTATCGATTTCCTTGATTCTCGGGATTCTGCTATGAAGCTCAAAGCGTTTTTTCTGGGCTTCTTCCATAGCTGCCATTCTTTTTTCGGTTTTAATATTCAACGCTTCGTTCATCTTCATTTGGTTTCACCTCAGTTGGTAATATTTAATCGTCAAAACCTCTGCTTAAAGCCGCTTCTATAAATTCGTCTCCTGCAAAGCTGGAATCGGTTCCCGGAGTTCGTGATGCTTCTCCATTTTGTATATCTTCGATAGTTTCAAATCCGCTTTCATGCCAGCGGCGCAAAATACCGTTCATGTATGTTGTGGAAAGCTTTCCTGTTGAATCGATAGTCTTTTCATAAGCAAGCTCCACAATATCAAATGGCATTTTCCAATCACCGAACCAACAATCGAAAAGCTTCTTTTCCTTGGAGGTCAATGCTCTGTCGCCCATACCGCAAAGTTTTCTCAATTTGCCAATGTTGCTGTTTATCTCTGCTCTCTTGGTAAGATATGCTTCAAATTTATCGTATGTATCGATGCCTTCCTCCTGAAGAGATAGCGCGGTTTTGAAAATATACTGAAGATTCTTTTTTCCGTTGGAAACACAATCCTCAATAACACCGCATATAACAGGGGCAGGTATTCCTGCGAAATCATAAAGATAAAGGAGAGAGCTGAGATCGTTTTTGGTCAAAACCGGTTTTTCCAATCTTTCCATTGTAAGATCCCTTATCATTGCAAAATCGGAATGCTGCTCAATAGCTTTAGAAATTGTATCGGAATCGTAATTGCGATAGGCACTTGTGTCTGATGCCACACGCTTTTTAGGCTTGTCGGCATCCTCAAAAACGCCTGCTCCGCGCCAAAAGGAGATTGCCGCCTGAGCTTGTGCAATAGTCATTCCCGTCTCTCTTGCCGCATCTGCAACCGAAATATCGGGTTCTGCAAAAAAATACAATAAAATTTTCAATTCCTCGGCAGAGGCATTTTTTATTATAGGCAATATATCTTTGGGAAGCAGTATAAGACCGTCTCCCGGAATTTTAATTCTGTTTTCCACCTTGTGTCCTCGCATTAAGCTCAGTTTTTAATAATACTGATATCAGGTGATACCGAAAAAGAAAGCTTGTTTTTTTCCGCAAGATTTCCGACTATCTCCACATTATAATCGATATTAAGCTTTCCTCCGTCAAAGGAAAGTGAATTTTCAAGACGTTTTGTGGAAATACGCATTTGCAAAGGAAAAAATCCCGTGTTGCAGATACAGGTTACAGCCTCGTATTTTGAAAACACCATGTGGGAATTTATTTCTCCTTCTCGGTTGATGGAAACTGTCTGGTCATCAAAAACATCTATGGTCGTAATAACCGCGCCTTGTCCTTCGGAGAAAACTATTCGCAAACCGTCCTTTAATCTTGACATTGTACCCGAAACCTTGAAATCATCGGTGTCGGGAAGCTCTATCTGATTGCCCTTGTGGGCAATATCTGTATATATCCGTTCGCTTCGGACATGAATATCTATAGGAATTTTCATGATTTGACCTTAATTAAAATTTTTCAATATCGATATGTTCAACTTCTCCGTCTAATGAACCGCCGAGAAATTTTTCTGCATTGGAACGGAAAAGGGAGGGATCATCACTTGTGTAATATTCAACCGTTCCGCCTTCTGTGTTACAAAGATCCAAAGCTTCGATTTTTGCTTTAATAGCCTTTGCTGCTTCTGCACCTGAGCTTATAAGCTTTGTGTAAGGAAGGTGGTTTTTAATTGCAGAAGCAAGAAGAGGATAATGAGTACAGCCTAAAATCGCCGCATCAGGCTTTTTAGGTGCAATATCCGAAAGATATTCGGAGATTACCTCATTTGTAACAGCATCATTTTCATTAGGATGCCAATTTTCCACCAAGGGTACAAACATGGGGCAGGCGACACTGATAATATCCTCGGTTCCCATATTTCTCAACGCTTGCTCATAAGCACCGCTTTTAATAGTAGCACTTGTTCCAAGTACAGCCACACGGTTTTCGCCCTTTTTTGCAATATTACATGCGGTTTCTGCCGCTCCCTCGATAACACCCACAACAGGTAAGCCTGTTTCTTCTGCAACATCGCCCAAGCAATTGGAGCTGACAGTACCGCAGGCTATTAAAATAGCTTTCACACCTTTTGAAACAAGAAACCTTGCATCTTGAAGAGCGAATTTTTTAATAACATTGGGAGACTTTGTGCCGTAGGGAATCCTTGCGCTGTCACCGAAATAAATTATATCCTCGTCGGGCATAAGCTTGTGAAGCTCTTTTAAAGCGGTCAAACCGCCTAATCCCGAATCGAAAACACCGATAGGAAGCTCGTTTTTGTTCATACTTCAATACCTTCCGCAAGGCTCAAAAGCTTTGTGATAAGGTCGCTGTATTGGATTCCGATACAGCCCATAAGCTTGGGATACATTGAAATGGGAGTGAAGCCGGGAATAGTATTTATCTCATTAAGAAATGCGCCGTTTTCGGTAAGGAAAAAGTCAACTCTTGATAGACCGCTACAGCCCAATGCTTTGTAAACATCAACGGCAAGCTTGCGGATAACGGTGTCTGTGATTTCATCTAAAGGCGCAGGCGCAAGGCATTCTGCGCTGTCGTCGATATATTTTGTTTCGTAATCATAAAAATCGCTGTGGGGAACGATTTCTCCGCAAACCGATGCGAAAGGCTTTTTGTTTCCGCAAACAGCAACCTCGATTTCTCTGCCCGCGATATTAGGCTCAACAAGAAGCTTTTTATCATGCTCGAACGCAAGCTTGATTCCGTTAATAAGATCCTCCTTGTTTTTCGCCTTGGTAACACCTACAGAGCTTCCTGCATTGGCAGGCTTAACAAAAACGGGGAATCCGAAATCCTTGCAGTTATCGATAATAGTGTCAATATCCTCGTTTTCGGTTGCCGCATAAAAGGGAACAACGGGGATTCCTGCTCTTTCGCAAACTGTTTTTGTTGCCGCTTTATCCATGGAAATCGCCGAGGAGCAGGTATCACATCCAACATAAGGGATACCCGAAAGCTCTAAAAGTCCCTGCATTGTACCATCCTCACCGTTTTTGCCGTGAAGAACGGGGAAAACAACGTCTACATGGATTATTTCAAAGCTTCCGTTTGCTCCGTCAAGAGCGATAAGACCGTGGTGAGCCTTGCAGGGTGAAATAACAACAGGGGAGAGAAGGTCTCTCTTTTGATCCCAGATGTGGTTTCTCATATCATCGGGTGTTCCCTTGAATATCCACCATTTGCCGTCTCTTGTAATACCAACAAGAATAGCATCATAAAGCTCATTATTCAAATTTTCGGCAACATTTGCCGCAGAAACACAGCTTACATCATATTCAGAGGATTCTCCGCCGAAAAGTATTGCAACAGTTTTTTTCATAAAACACCTCGTTGATTATAAAAATATAGTGTTATATAGAGTCCACATTATGGGAATTGTAATTATGCATAAAAGGCTGGTGCCCAAAACAATGTCAGCGGCAGTCTTTCCGTCCCCGCCATGGGTCTCCGCTAGGCTTTGAAGCATGGTAGCTGCAGGACAGCAGCCGAGAATAAACGCCGATGTAACGGCTGTTTGGCTTATGGGAAGCAATTTAAACACTCCCAAAACCACCATTGGGAAAATTATCAATTTTGAAAATGCCGCTATGTAAACCTTTTTGTTGGAAAAGATCGTTGAAAGCTTTTTGGTAGCCAAACGCATTCCCAAAACTGTCATACAAACAAATGTCGACATTTTTGCCAATGCTTGAACATATTCAGCCGCTAAATCGGGAAATTTTACATCAAATACAAAAAGAATAAAGGCGATAATAAAAGAGATCATAGAGGGGTTAACAAAAACCGATTTCACCTTTATATACTTTTTGTCCCCCGTCATCATCAAAAGCCCCAAAGTCCAGCCGATTATATTCATTGTAATGGAAAATGCCGCCGAATATATTCTCACCTCGGGCATATCGGGAATAAGATATTCAAGTAACGGAACCCCAAAAAAGCCCACATTGCCGCAGGCGCCTGTTACAGCGCAAAGCTTATAAGCCTTGTCGGACTTGGCTTTGTTTTTGAAAATAGACCCGAAAAGCAGGATTATGACCACCTGAGCCCCCAAGGAAAGAACAAAGAAAAGACAAAGCTCCTTTATTAATCCGCTTGTGGTGGCAACAGAGGTGAGATTATAAATACATAAAGCAGGGGAGCAGACATATAAAAGCATTTTAGCGAAGGCTTTGATGGATTCTTCCCCGAGATGCTTGGATTTAACAAGCAAATATCCGGGAACGCCATAGGCTATCATCATCAAAACCTTCAATGCGGTTACGACAAACATAAAACGACCTTAAATACAATAATTTCCGTAAAAATCAAGGATTACTTTTTGCTTTTGATAATTTCGTCGATGATACCGTATTCAAGAGCATCCTCGGCAAACATCCAATTATCTCTTTCGGTATCTCTCTGAATTTCTTCAATAGGTCTGCCGATATTTTCGGAAAGTATTTTGTTGATTCTGTCCTTGGTACGGCGGGCGAAATTTGTGGCGATGATCATATCAGATGCCTGACCGCCTGCAACACCGATAACCTGATGAAGCATAACTTCTGCGTTTTCAAGAGCATATCTCTTGCCCTTTGTACCTGCCGCAAGAAGGAACGCGCCCATACTGCAGGCAGAGCCGACGCAAACTGTGGAAACATCGCATTTGATGCTTCTCATGGTATCATAAATTGCAAAGCCTGCGGAGCAGCTTCCTCCGGGAGAATTTATATAAATTGTAATATCCTTTTCGGGATCCTGAGCTTCGAGAAAAAGAAGCTGACCCACGATACTGCAAGCCAAATCGTCGTTGATCTCGTTGAAAAGGAGAATTATTCTGTCCTTAAGAAGACGGGAAAAAAGGTCATAACCGTTCTGGTGACCGCCTTCGTTTTCGATAAATGTAGGGTTAGCTATCATGCTTTTTCCTCCATAAAATTTAAAAAGAGTATATTCGATTAATTCTATCACATTTTAAATATCTTTTCAATAGCAATTTGTGTCTGTATATGTTAAATAATGTTGCAAAAAGTATGTAAATAATGTATAATTACAATAATCTAGGTTAAGGATGTGAGTTGAAAATGCCATTGCTTTTGGCTCCTGCAGGGAGCATGAACGCGTTAAAATCGGCTATTAATGCCGGCGCGGATGAGGTCTTTTTGGGCGGAAGCGCATTTAACGCAAGAATCAATGCCTCCAATTTTGATGAAAAGAATCTTATTCTTGCAGGTGAGCTTTGCCGTGATTCCAATGTAGGCTTGCATATTACCCTCAATACCTTAATATATGACCGTGAAATGAAATCGGTCCTTGATTATGTTGGATTTCTTGCCGAATATGTGAAGCCTGATGCCTTGATAATTCAAGACCTTGGCTTGGCGGCAACTATTCGCAGAGAATTTCCCAACCTTTCTCTTCATGCAAGTACTCAAATGAGAATACATTCCTGCCTTGATGCCGAATTTTTGAAAAGCCTTGGCTTTACCCGTGCTGTTTTGGCAAGAGAATTACCCAAGGAAGATATAAAAGCTTTTGTGGAAACGGGATTGGAAACCGAAATTTTTGTTCACGGCGCAATTTGTGTAAGCGAAAGCGGCGGATGTCTGATGAGCTCGGTTATCGGCAACCGTTCGGGGAACCGCGGTCAATGCGCCCAGCCCTGCCGCTTGCCCTATAAGGGCACAAATAAATATCCTCTTTCGGTAAAGGATATGTGCCTTGCAAACCATATAAAAGAAATTTGCGATATGGGCGTTACCAGCCTTAAAATCGAGGGAAGAATGAAAAGTCCTGATTATGTAGGGGCTGTTACCTCGGTCTATCGCCGTCTTATTGATGAAAAGAGAAATGCCACCGACAAAGAAATGAAATATCTTGCGGATATTTTTTCCCGTTCGGGATTTACAGACGGTTATTTTAATTCCAAAATCAATGTTGATATGTTTGGAATACGCCGTGAATCGGATAAGCAGGCAAGTATGAAGCCTATAAAGCTTCAAAAAGCAGAAAAACGTCCCAAAAGGGAGCAAATTTCGCCTGAACCTATGGTTCTTCCTCAAAGAGATAATGAAAAAACGCTTCATCCTAAATTCCAAAAGGGGTTGGTGTTACGTTTTGAGGGAAAAATGCCCTCAAAGGAATTTCTTGCCCAATATGGAGAAAAAGCCACAAGAATCGATGTTCCATTGCGTTTTTGCTGTGACCAACGTTTTTCTCCCTATAAGGATAAAATTTCGGCAATTTTGCCCCGTTCCGTGTTCTTAAAGGAATTGGATGAGGTTAAAAAACAATTAAAAGAAGCGAAAAAATTCGGAATAAACCATGCCACAATTTCGAATTTTTATCAGGCAGACCTTTGCGAGGGCTTTTATCTTCACGGGGATTATGCTTTTAACGTTGTTAACCGCGAAACCATTGAAATGCTTGATAAATATTCATTTTCTTCTATTATGCTTTCTCCCGAAACCGAAGGTACTTTTGCCAAGGGAAGCCAAAGCGCATTGGAATATATCGGCTATGGCAGAACTCCTTTAATGTATACCCGAACCTGTATTATCCGAAATACAGAAAAATGCCAAAACCGTAAATCCTGCCGAGGAACTCTTGTTGACCGCACAGGGGCAAACTTTCCCATAATCAGCGGTCACAGCCACACGAATATTATTTATAATTCTCTCCCTGCCTACCGTTTGGATAAAAAGCAGGAATTGAAAAAATCGGGTGTCGGTCTGCTGACTTTGCTGTTTACCGATGAAACCGAAAAGCAAATGGCAGAAATTATTAAGCTTGCCGAAACCAAGGAAAAACCCAAATTTCCATATACACGGAGATAAAGATGAAAAACAGTAAAAAGAAAGAATCAAAAGTCAGTTCTCTATTTGTAGGTATTTGGTTTGCGGTTCTTCTTGCGTTAGATTATTTGTTGGAGCTTCGTATATTTTTATGGCTTGCCATACTGTTGTCAGCAGTTTTGGTTATAATCAAGGCTTTTATATTCTTTTCAAACGAAAAGGATAAATACGATAAAGCTTCTCAAACCGTATCAGTCGGCTTGTGCTTAACCTGCCTCGTACTTGTTTTTCCTGCTTACTCTCATTATTCATATTCAAGCGGTGCATTTATGCCGTTTTGGGAGATTTCCCTTGTTATTGGAATAATCGTGGGAATTGTATATTGGTTTTATCACAAGGCTAAAAACAATTCCAATCATTGGATATTTGTGTTTACTTGGGTATTGATGACTTTTATTATTGCGAATTTTTATGCATCTCATTTGAATTATATTTTGGACACAAATGAACCCCGTCAATGTATTGCCGTTATTGAGGACAAGGAACAGATTCATCACCGCAAGTCTGCCGATAGCTATGAATTTCAGTTAACAGTAGACGGCGAAACCTTTGATTTGGATGTGCCAAGAACAGAATATCATGAATACGAAATTGGCGATACCTATGTATTTACAAGATACCAAGGCGCATTCAATGAACCCTTCTTTATTGCAGAGGATTAATAATAGAAAAAATACTGTAAATCAAGCGATTTACAGTATTTTTTGTTATGAGGTAATTTCCATATAAACATTATTTTCGTCGGAAGCACATTGGCAGAATCCGCATTTTTCGTATACATGAATGGCTTTTTTGTTCCATGGATAAACCTTCAAATATATTTTTGTTAATCCGAGATTTTCAAAAGCATATTCAATTATACGTTTTACTGATTCGCTTCCGTAACCTTTGCCCTGCATTTCTGCCGTGATAGCAATTCCCAATTCTCCGCAACCGTTATTAATATCCATGATTTCTATATTGCCGATGAATTTTCCGCTTTGCTTTTCAAGCATTGAAAACATAGGAGAATTGTTTTCTAATCTGCTGTTAATGAAATCTAATTCTTCTTTTGCTGATAATGGTTCTCGTCGACCACCGATATATTTTGCCACATTTTCTATATCGTTAACCATTTCGAGATAATCATTAATAAGAGATTCGTTAACTTTTATGAAATATATGTTTTTTGATTGAAAAATAGGGGTCATTGGATGCCTCTTGCAAAAATTAAATATTGTTCCAAAAAAGCGAAAGCTTTTTTGAATTAAAAGTTTTTTGGAACACCTTTTTTACAAAAAAGGTGTTTGCTCAAAAAATATCAACTATTCAAAAGCAACACATATTCCTCGGCGGATTTTAAACCGTCGATTGCGGCGGAGATGATTCCACCTGCATAGCCTGCACCCTCTCCGATAGGATAAATCCCCTTTATGTTGCTTTGTCTGTCGTCATAACGCTTGATGCGTATAGGCGAGCTTGTTCGGCTTTCAACCGCAGTTATTAAAGCACCGCTTTGGTCAAATCCTTTTATCTTTCTGCCGAAATCCTTAAATGCTTCTCGGAATGAATCGTTAATCTCCTTTGAGAAAAGCCTTGAAATATCGCAAAGCTTGATTCCTCTGGGATAGGTAGGCTCCACCGAAAGGATTGCATTTTCTTGGGTTCCAAGATAATCGCCCAAAGCGGAAGCGGGTGCGGTATAATCATTACCGCCCAGCTTGAATGCCTCTCTTTCCAAATTTTCTCGGTAATCATATCCCGAAAAAATACCTTCCCCAACATCCTCAGGCAAAATCTCGCAAAGTATTGCGCTGTTTGCGTTTTTACCGTCACGGGCGTGATAGCTCATGCCGTTTGTAACGAGAGAGCCTTTCTCGCAGGATGCGTTAACAACATGACCGCCGGGACACATACAAAAGCTGTAAACGGTTCTGCCTGTTTTGCAATGAGTGAAAAGCTTGTATTCCGCAGGTGGCAAAAACCCTAAATCTCCGTTTTCGCCGTATTGGGCAATATCGATATCCTTTTGAGGATGCTCGATTCTGAATCCAACAGAAAAAGGCTTCTTCTCAATTTCGGCGCCGTGATTATAAAGCATCAAGGCGATGTCCTTTGCCGATTGACCTGTTGCAAGGAAAAGAGAATCGGTTTCGATTTCCTCTCCGTTGGCTATAACAGAAATAAGCCTGCCGTTTTCATCGGTTTTAATGTCCTCAAGTTTTGTGTTAAAGCGAATTTCGCCGCCGAGAGATATGATTTCCTCACGGAGATTTTTAACAACCTCTCTTAAAAGGTCGGTACCTATATGAGGCTTGGCAATATATAATGTTTCAGCAGGAGCGCCTGCATTCACAAGCTCATTCAAAATAAATTGACCGCGGAAGCTTTTGTCCTTAACAAGAGTATTGAGCTTTCCGTCGGAAAATGCCCCTGCTCCGCCCTCACCAAATTGAATATTGGAGTCAAGGTTCAATTCTCCCCCTGAAAAGAAGGCGTCAACATCCTTTTTGCGTTCCTCGCCGCATTTGCCTCGTTCAAGAACGATCGGACAAAATCCGCTTCTTGCCAGCATAAGGGCGGCGAAAATACCGCCGGGACCGAAGCCTGCTACAATGGGACGCTTCAGGGGCTTTTTCTGAGGAACTGGGAAGATATATTCCTCCTCGGCAGGTAAAACCTTGGCTTTCAAACGGGAGGCGATTTTCGATTCATTCCCTTTTTTCAGAAACAAATCCACGGTATAAACAAATTTGACCTTGTTCTTTCGGGCATCAAGAGATTTTTTATGTATTTCAAAATCAAAATCTCCCTTTTTCAGCCCTGTTTTCTCATAAATCCAATTCTCCGCAGGAAATGAGGCTTCCTGCGGAGAAATTTCAAACATTGCTCTTATCATTTGTTAAGCTTATCCAACCAAGCTTTATAATCGTTGTAAAGCTGAATGGAGCCGGGGTGACCGCAGAATGCGATTGTGCCGGGCTTATTGAACATACCCTGATACTGATAAATGAGGATTTCGTCAACATAGGGAGAAATGCTCTTTATCTGACGGTCGATCCTTTCCATAGCTGCAGGATAAAGTGCGCTCTTGTAAACATCGCCTTCAAACTCAAATACTTCCATATCAGCCCAAAGCGCGCTTCTGCCTGCTTTGTCGTGAGCCTTGCGGAGATTTTCATAGAAAGCGGGAGTCTGCTCGGGAAGAGCCTTGCGAACGCCGATTTCGTCCTGATAAGCGATAATATCGCAATCCAAAGCCTCCAACTGACCGATATATTTATCGTCGGCAATAAGGCTGTTTGTGCCGTAAGGAGCGATGAGAACCTTCAAATTAGGGTCGATGCTCTTGCCGAACGCGGTATATTCATTAACGTATTTGATAAACGCATCCTCATAATAGGGATAAATACCCGTTTCGTCGGGGAGATACCAGCCATAGAAGGACTTATAGTGACCGTATTGAGCATAAAGCTGTTCCATAGCCTTGAAAGCGCGGGCTTGTACCTCGTAGGATGTCATGTTGTTGTAGGTTTCTGTCCAAACTCCGTAAAATCCGCAGGAAACGAAAACCTTGATGTTATTTCTTTCTGCAGCGCGCATCAATGCTCCAATGGGGTTTTTTGCACCTAAATTGCCGAAAGGATAGATTTCGGTGTTAAAATAGCTTTCGTTCCAATCCTCATAAACCATAGAGCTAGCCATAAGAACGATATATTTCATTCCCAATTCCGCAATTTCGTCAACCTTAGCCTCCCATTGCTCATCGCTGAACCAGCGGCAGATAGGGTTCCAATATTTTCCTTCGGGAATGTTGTGGTGGTGAAATTCAAACCAAGTACCGGTAATAGGCTTTAGCATAATATTTTCCTTTCAGGTTTCTTTTTTCTTAGAATAACATTAAAATGCTTCTTTTTCAATAGTTTTTTATTTTCTACCGAAATCTTTGTGTAATATGGGCGAAACTCTTTTGTATATCAGCGCAGTTAAAACAGAGCTGGAGATACCTTTTACCAAATTAAAGGGTACTGTGGCAAACACAATAAGGCTGTTCAAATCGGTTATTTTGCTGTTTATCTTTGTTCCCAAGCCGATTATCATGCCCATTTCAAAGCCCATGAATTTAACATAGGCAGGTATCATGAGATAATAGTTAACCAAAGCTCCGAAAATGGCAAGGGAAACTGTACCTGTAAGCATACCGATAACAGCATTTTTAAATGATTTTTTGTATTTGTATATAAACGAAGCAGGCAGAACGAAGGATATGCCCATTATCAAATTTGAAAATTCCCCTACAAAAGCTGTGTCTGTGCCGTTGAAGATAAGATTGAGAAGAATTTTTATAAGCTCTGTTAAAACTCCTGCCAAGGGACCCATGGCAAAGCCTGCGATTAAAACAGCTATTTCGCTGAAATTTAATTCATAAAAGGCAGGAGCAAAGGGAAGCGGAAACTCCAAAAGCATAAGCAACGCGGCTATGGCTCCCAAAATACCAACTTTGGTAATGTAAAGCAGTCTTTCTTTTTTCATAATAAAAGCCTTTCTTAAAATAAAAAATCCCGAAAGCCAAAAAGCCTTCGGGTAAACGACAAAAATATGCATAACAAAATGCATAAAACCGCTTCTTCCATCCGGACTTTACCGTTGGTTTCGGAATCACACCGAATCCTGCGCTTTTGCGCTCGCGGACTATGTATAAAAGAATTAACCGTTCGAAAAGTTCTTTTATGCTACACCGCCAGTAGGGATTTTCACCCTGCCCCGAAGCATATTAATATTTCATTAAGAATATTATAGCAAGATTTTAAAATATGTCAAGAGAATCTTTTTGAACCTTTATTGACATTCGAAATTTTTAGTGTTAAGATAAATTGAGGTGGGTAAAATGATATGGTGGCTTATTCGTGTGCTGTTTTTTGCAGCATTCATTGTTTTGGAAATTAGGCTTTCTCAAACCGAAAGCAGGTGGCTGGGATTGATTCCTCCTGCTTGCTTTGCTTTGTTCGCAGGAGTGCTTTGTCTTTTTTATGTAAACAAGGTGGAATTCTTCGGAATAGCCTTGGACAATGTTATCTCATTTGCAGGATTGGCTTTGCTTATGATGGGGATTTATTTTGTTATCCGTTTCAAAAGGATAAAATCGGAGGATGAAGCTAATTGAAGAATTTTCGTGAAAAATTCGCCCGTTTTTCCCTAAAGCATAGAGGTTGGGCGACTTTTATTTCCTCTCTTGTATACTGTATCGGCTTTACATTTATTTTCTATTCACTTGGATGCTCGACTACTATGATAGTGATTGCTGACATCCTTTGCATTATGTTTTGTATGCTTGCTGTGGGCGGTGCATCCTCAGTTTTGATGATGCCTGCAATTAAGCTTTTGGACGAGGAATGCCATCCCGAGCCTTTGCTTTATGAATGTGAAGAACAGTTGAAATACAGAAATAACAATGTCAATAATTTCACAATTGTTATGAACAAGGCGGTCGCCTTGATAAATATGGGCGAATTTGAAAAAGCAAAGGAAAATTTAGAATCAATAAACATCGATTTAGTTAATACCACACCGATTTATAAAGGCACCTATTACAATAATCTTGCTTATGCTTATGCGCTTTTGGGCGATAAACAGAGGTCGGATATTTGGTTTAATAAGGCATTAAACAATTTTGACGGCGTCAAGAGTAAACGTTATATAACTTTTGTCCAATCATTAAAGGATTTTTCCGCGGTGGAAAATGAGCTGTATAACGGTAATTTCGGAACGGTATTGGAGCTTTCGGAAACTATGCAATGCCAATGCACCCGTCAAAGAGTCAGCCTTTCCCTTATTCAGGCAAAGGCATATATAGGTCTTTCGGATTTTTCTAAAGCAAAAGACAAATTGGATTTTGTTAAGGAAAAGGGCGGAACTCTTTTTCATGTAAAAGAAGCAGAAAAGCTTATTGAAGAAATTAATTTTCATTAAAAATTAAAAGCGAAGCTTGGATTAAAGGCTTCGCTTTTGTATTTCCTATTGAAAAGCGGGGGTATTTGTGATATAATTTTCATCAGAGTTTTGTAAAAATCTCTTTTTGGAGGTAATTATGAAAATAGTTATTGTTGGCTGCGGTAAAATCGGCTCGTCTATCATTTCCAGCCTTGTTGGAGA
This sequence comes from uncultured Ruminococcus sp., assembly GCA_964650045.1. GTDB lineage: Bacteria > Bacillota > Clostridia > Oscillospirales > CAG-382 > Coliplasma. The sequence goes on along the minus strand of CAZYRT010000002.1, from coordinate 41,135 downwards.
GGGAAACGATGTTGTTGCTATTGATAATTCCCCTGCTATAATTGAAGAAATCGGAAACATATATGATGTTATGTGTGTTTGCGGCAACGGAACCGACTGTGAAACCCTTGAAGAAGCAGGCGCCGATAAGGCAGAGCTTTTTGTTGCGGTAACAGGCTCGGATGAGTTTAATATGCTTTCCTGCTTTTTGGCGGAAAGAATGGGCGCAAAGCATACTATCGCAAGAATCAGAAACCCTGAATATAACGATAAAAGCCTTAATTTTCTCCGTCAGGAATTGGGCTTGACGGTTTCCATTAATCCCGAATGGATGGCGGCTCATGAGCTTTTCAATATTCTCAAATTGCCTGCGGCTGTTAATATCGAAAGCTTCTCGGGCGGTAACCTTGAAATGGTTAATATCCGTTTAAAGCAGGACTCTCCTCTCGACGGAATGAGCCTTATTGATGTCCGCCGTAAATATAAAGCTAATTTCCTTGTTTGCGCTGTTCAGCGTGATAATGAGGTTCATGTACCCGACGGTAATTTTGTTCTCAGAAGCGGCGACAAAATCGGCTTGACAGCTTCTTCCAATGAGATTCAAAAGCTTTTGAAGATGATTGGTATAATCCAAAAGTCTGCCCGTAATGTAATGATTCTGGGCGCAAGCCGAATCTCTTATTATCTTGCAAAAAGGCTTATCGCAGGCGGAAATACCGTTAAAATAATTGATAAGGATGACGCCCGCTGCCGCAAATTTGCCGAGGAGCTTCCCGAAGCTGTTGTCATCTGCGGTGACGGTGCCGAGCAGGAGCTGCTTTTGGAGGAAGGCATCGGCTCTGTTGATGCATTTGTGGCATTAACAGGCTTGGATGAGCTTAATATACTTATTTCGATTTTTGCTCAAAACCAAGGTGTTCCCAAGGTAATATCCAAGGTTAACCGAAACGAGCTTGCCTCAATGGCGGAAAATTTAGGATTGGATTGTATAATCTCTCCCAAAAAAATCGTTTCGGATGTTCTTGCCCGTTATGCCAGAGCATTGCAGAATACTGTTGGTAATAATATCGAAACTCTATACAGACTTATGGATAGTAATGTAGAGGCTTTGGAATTTCATGTTAGTCCCGATTTCAAGGGAATGAAGATTCCTTTGAAGGAGCTTTCCTTGAAACCCGATATTCTTCTTGCAGGCATAATCCGCGGAAGAAGAGCTATTATTCCTACCGGTAACGATATGATCATGCCCAACGACAGAGTTGTGGTCATAGTTTCGGGTCAGCAAATGTTTGACCTTTCGGATATTCTTGCAGAGTGACAGGTGACAGAATATGAACCGGAAATTTGTGTTTTTTACCTTTGGAAGAATAGCCCAGACAGTGGGCGGTCTAATGCTTCTGCCTACTATAGTTTCTTTGATTTATGGTGAATACCGAACAATGCTTGCCTTTATGGGTACTGCATTGGGAAGTATAGCCTTGGGGTTTGTTATATCTCATTTTTGTAAAACAAAAAATAATGTAATCTATGCAAAAGAGGGCTTTGCAACAGTTGCTCTTGCATGGGTTGGAATGTCGGCTATAGGAGCGTTGCCCTTTGTAATAAGCGGCGATATTCCGAGCTATATCGATGCATTTTTTGAAACAGTAAGCGGATTTACCACAACAGGCTCATCTATATTGCGCGATGTCGAAGCGTTAACACACGGTGCTTTGTTTTGGCGGAGCTTTACCCATTGGGTTGGCGGTATGGGTGTTTTGGTTTTTGTAATGGCTATCGTTTCAAATATGACCGATCGTTCCATACATATTATGCGTGCCGAAATGCCCGGCCATGTTGTAGGCAAGCTGTTGCCACGAGGAAGAGATACCGCTAAAATACTTTATTTGATTTATATTGTAATGACTGTTGTCCAAATTATCATGCTTTGGGCAGGTGATATGAATCTTTTTGACAGCGTTGTTCATGCCTTTGGTACGGCAGGAACAGGCGGCTTCGGTATAAAATCCGACGGCGTTGCAGGCTACAGCCCCTATTCTCAAAACGTAATTGCCACATTTATGCTATTGTTCGGCATCAATTTTAACCTTTATTATCTTTTGCTTATCGGAAAAATAAGAACTGTTTTCAAAAGCACCGAGCTTTGGGTCTATTTAGGTATAGTAGCGGTTTCGGTGGTTACCATAACCTTGAATATTCTTCCCTTGTATGAAAATCTTGAGGATTCGCTTCGCTTATCGTATTTTCAGGTTTCTTCGATTATCACGACTTCGGGCTTTTCCACAGCAGATTTCAACCTTTGGCCTTCTCTTTCCAAGGGTATACTGTTTCTTTTAACCTTTTGCGGAGGCTGTGCAGGTTCCACAGCAGGGGGCTTGAAGGTTTCCCGTGTTGTTATTTTGTTCAAGCTTGTTTTGAGTGAATTGAAGCGTATGCTTCATCCCCGTGCTGTTACCTCTGTTAGATTTGAAGGTAAGCCTGTGGATAAGCAAACCCTGAGCAGCGTTTCAATATACTTTGCCTTCTATGCATTCTGCCTTGTGGCGGTATTTATTGCTGTTTGCTTTGAGCCCTTCGGCTTTGAAACAAATCTTACTGCTGCCGTAACCACCTTTAATAATGTGGGCCCCGGCTTCGGCGCTGTCGGTCCCATGGGCAGCTTTGCCGATTATTCAAATTTCTCGAAGCTTGTTTTTTCGGGGGCTATGCTCCTTGGCAGACTTGAGATTTTCCCCCTTATTATCGCTCTTTCTCCCTATACCTGGAAAAAGAACAGATAATTTGTTTCCTACAAAAGAAAAAGCGGTTGATTTTTTGTCAACCGCTTTGTTTTATGTTAGTTCATATTAAAGATTTCTTGTATTCTTTATATTCCTTGTTTGCCATCATATATGCGATTATCTGAGAAACATTGGCAACCAAGAACAAAATGAACATCAACGAGCCTGCGAACAGGAAGAAATAGAGAAGCGAAACTACCACAGTAACAATAGCGCAGGCAGGATGCTTTAATATTAAAGCTAAGATTTCAAAAATGGCTATAAAAATGCCGTATGCGATTATGATTCCGTTGAAAACGGTTATCGCTGCAATGGCATCGGTATCATCTAAAATAACATAGCTTAATTTTGTTATCTTGCTGAGAGTAGGCTTTTTCAGCAAAGCCTTCATTTCCTTTTCGGTCATGTCGGCTTCGTCAAGGATATCGTCCTTTTTGTCATCGTCCATATCCTCAAATTCATCCTGAGCTTCTTCAAAAATGTCTTCCAATTCATCCATTTCATCGCCCATGACTAATTCAAACACAGGAATATCATAAATAGCCGTGTTAAGGGAAGTGAAAATGGAAATTATCACTAAAACCGCACAAAGAATAGCCAGACCCATTTGGACTAAGACCATGTCCTTGGTTTTCTTTGATGCCTTAAGGTCAAGAAATTCCTTTCTTGTATAGGGCTTGCTTGGTTTGATTTCGGTAGCACAATGAACGCAAACAATGGCATTGTCGTTTATGTTTGCGCCGCAGTTGGGACAGAACATAATTATATCACCTCGTTGAACAATTTTGTTTATTTTAACATTCTTTAAACAAGTTGTCAACGACTATCAGGCTATCAATATTTATAGTCGTAAATGTTGATAGTCATATCCTTCACTTCTCCCGAGCATTTATAATCTTTTGGCAGAAAATCTTTGTTTATATCAATATCGCTTTCTTCAACAAGCTGGAGAAGAACATAATGGATAGTTAAGTTTTCTTCATCCACTAATGCGTAATAGCTTGTGTTGGAATAACCCAGAATGGTTACATAAGCAGGATAGTTAAAACTTTCGGTGTCATATATGACCGTTCCGCCGCCCAATATTTTCAATCTTCCGATCTCCGTGTCGAAGGCTTCCTTGTAATATTTTACCGAAAGGCACATTTCAATATCTGCGCTTCCCACAATGCCCAATTTCCATTCGAAATATAGGTTTTCTACATCTAGGTCGGAAACATCCATAGGGAAGATTTCCGTTCCGTCATCCATAAACCGAAATTCTGTCAGCTCGAAAATTTTTCGATAATCCCCTTTTTCTGTGATGACTTCATGCCCGAAAACACCGGAACAACCGGTCAGTAGCATTATACACATCAAAACAGTAGTCAGCTTTTTCATTTTGTCACTCTCCTTGTTTTGATTATAACTCTGTAAATAAGGTGTATCAATTCATATTTTGTGAAGAAACATTGAAATTCCGTTAATAAACAAGAAAGAGGCCATATAAATGACCTCTTTGAATTGTTTTTTGCGGTTCGATTATCTTACCAAAACTCTTACAACGCCTTCGATAGCATTGATGTCTGCGACAACAGCATCGGTGATCTTGTCATTTGAATCGAAAATAGAAACAGCGTTGTTACCTTTTGCTTGAGAAAGGAGGGATTCGATATTTACGTTATCCTTTGCCAAAGCACCGGAAATCTGAGTGATTATGTTGGGAACGTTGATGTGAAGAACGACAACACGGTTGCTTTCGGAACGGGGAAGAACGATTTCGGGATAGTTTACGCTGTTGCGGATGTTGCCGTTTTCGATGTAATCGATAAGCTGTTCGGAAGCCATAACAGCGCAGTTATCTTCGGATTCAGGGGTGGAAGCGCCAAGGTGAGGAATGCAAACAACATGAGGAACGCCGAGAAGCTCGTCAGAGGGGAAGTCGGTTACATAAGAAGCGACCTTTCCGCTTTCCAATGCTTCGATAAGGTCGGCTGTGTTAGCCAAATCACCTCTGGAAAGGTTGATGATTCTGACACCGTCCTTCATCTTTGCGATGTTTTCCTTGTTGATAATACCCTTTGTAGAGGGAAGGGAAGGAATATGATAGGTGATGTAATCGCTTTGAGCATAGATTTCATCATAGGTTTCAGCCATTTTAACTGCACGGGAAAGAGCCCAAGCGTTTTTAACTGTGATATAAGGGTCACAGCCTACAACATTCATGCCGAGACCTGTTGCTGTGTTTGCAACCATACCGCCGATTGCACCCAAGCCGATAACACCCAATGTTTTGCCCTTGATTTCGGGACCTACGAATTGGCTCTTGCCTTTTTCAACAAGCTTGCCAACCTCAGGCTGACCCTTGAGTCCCATTGCCCAGTTGATACCGCCGACAATATCACGGGATGCGAGAAGGAGGGCGGCAACTGCCAATTCCTTAACACCGTTCGCGTTTGCGCCGGGAGTGTTGAATACAACGATACCGTTTTCGCTGCAACGGTCAAGGGGGATGTTGTTAACGCCTGCGCCTGCGCGGGCGATAGCAAGAAGCTCTTTGTTAAATTCAACCTCATGAAGAGCCGCGCTGCGTACCAATATGCCTTCTGCGTTTTCGACATCTTCGCCTATATTATATTTTGTATTATCAAATACATCAAGACCAATCTTGCTGATCTTATTAAAAAGCTTGATATTAGTCATCATGCATTCTCCTTTTCGTAATTGCTCATAAATTCAACGAGCTTTTCAACGCCTTCAATAGGCATTGCGTTATAAATAGAAGCGCGCATACCGCCTACAACACGGTGCCCCTTAAGGTTAACAAAGCCTGCCTTTGCTGCTGCAGAGCAGAAATCCTTGTCCTTGTCAGCATCGCCTGTTACGAAGCAAACGTTCATGAGAGAACGAACTTCCTTGTCAGCAGTAGCCTTGAAAAGCTTGCTGTTATCGAGATAATCATAAAGGATGTTTGCCTTTTTGATGTTGATCTTTTCGCGTTCTTCAAGTCCGCCTGTTTCGAGAAGCCATTTGAATACAAGACCTGCAACATAAATAGAATAGCAGGGAGGTGTATTATACATAGAGCCGTTATCTGCCTGAACCTTATAGTCCAACATAACGGGAGTGCCTTCTCTTGCGTTGCCGAGAAGATCCTCGCGAACGATAACAACAGTTAAACCGGAGGGACCCATGTTTTTCTGCGCGCCCGCATAGATAAGACCGTATTTGGAAACATCAACAGGACGGGAAAGGATGCCCGAGGACATATCTGCAACAAGAGGAATGTCACCTGTTTCGGGAACATAGTCATAGCAGGTTCCGAAAATTGTATTGTTGTAGCAGATGTGAACATAGTCTGCATCGGGAGAAAATTCGTTTACCTTGGGGATATAAGCAAAATTTCTATCCTTGGAGGAAGCGATAATGTTTACTTCACCGAATTTAGCCGCTTCTTCTGCAGCTTTCTTAGAAAACTGACCGGAAACGATATAATCCGCCTTCTTGTTCTTGTTCATAAGGTTAAGGGGAACAGCGGCAAACTGCTGGGTAGCACCGCCCTGAAGGAAGAGAACTTTATAGTTATCGGGAATGTTCATGAGCTTGCGGAGATCGCTCTCTGCAGAGTCGATTATGCTCTGATAAACGGGAGAACGGTGGCTCATTTCCATAACGGACATTCCGCTTCCATTGAAATTTGTCATTTCCGAAGCGGCTTGCTCAAGCACCGAAAGAGGAAGCATAGAAGGCCCTGCGGAAAAATTATAAACGCGTTGCATAAGCTTATCTCCTTAAATTATAAAAAATCATAAATATGTTATTTCTTATAATACTACATTATCGCGTTAAAGTCAATGGAATTTCTGAGAAAAATTGCACAAAGAAAGGGCGGTTTTTGCCGCCCTTTTGGTTTAATTGTTAGGGATGTCGTAAAGACCGTATACAGCTTTCTTGAGCATCAGATAGTCAGAAGCGGTATATTGATTATCGCCGTTAATATCGCAACGCTTGCCTGCGGTATCGGGGTTATCCAATTTTTCAATGCTTGTAAATCCAAAGATTATTCTCTTAAGCATGAAATAGTCTGTAGAGGTGATCTTTCCGTCATCGTTAACGTCACCGCGAATGAATGTGGCTTCGGGTTCAGCGGTGGTGGGTTCCTCTGCTCTGATATAGGGGGCTATACCCAATTCTGCATTTTCTACATCAATGCCGTAGAGTACAAGCTCTTGTCCTACTGAGATTTTTGTTGACTTGGTGAAATTATTCATGCTTTCGGGAACATAGGTGGAATAGTGGAAAGCGAGAAGGATTTCATCATCCGCAAGCTGGATATCATCAACGGTACCATTACCTGTGGAAACGCTTTGAACGATATAACCACCGTAGGCGTTGCTCCATTTGGCAACGATATTTTGTGTATATCTGTGGTTTGCGGTAGAACCTGTAATAAGACCGTTATTAAAGTCGGGAGTAAATATGTGAGCATCGCCTTCCTTAATAAGGCTATTGAATCCGTTGATATAAATGCCCGCATCGGAAGCAGGGGCTGCTGCGCTGTAAATGGCTTCTACTTCGTCGATCCAAAGGAAGTTGCCCTTAATATTAACGGTAAACTTGATGTAACGGTAATTCTGTGCAGATTCGGATTTGATTGTGTGACGGTAGAGATAGGTTTGTACAGAGCCGTCAACAAGATTACCTTCGCCTACTTTAACAACTTCGGTCGTTGTACCGATTTCGGTGAATTGACTTCCGTCGTTGGAACCGGAAACGGTGAATCCTGCTGCAGGCTGAATGCCCCAGAAATCGCCGCAGGTATAAATATTGTAGATGTTTGTTTTTTGTGTTGTCTCAAGATCCACTACTATTTCAACGGGACCGCTTGCTGCTTTCCATGCTGCATAATTTGTAGAAAGTACAGCAGAGGAGGATTTGATACCGTCGGTAAGTCTTGAATAATCATCCTTGAACTGATCGGCATTGCCGGAATAGGTATAGTCGGGAGTAGGTCTTGTATAGGATTTATCGACCGAAACAATTGTTGCTATGCAATCGTTGTTTACTGCTTTCGCAAGATTAATGCAAACCTCAGCGATTTCAGAAGCAGAACCGCCTGCAGAATAAAGCTCGTTAGCCTTAGCGTAAAGAGCGCGGATCTCAACCAAGGTGCTTTCGTCGTATTCATCGTAAGTTACTGTTTCAACAATATCGATGAGAGGGAGAATGGCATTTTTGTCTCCTGCGGTTACGTTAACGGTAACAGGCTGGCTGTAAACCACATACTTAGAACCGTAGGTAGTCAATGCTTCGTAACCGAAGATAACAGTTGCTTCACCTTCTGCCTTGGCTACAAGCTTGCCGTCAACAACTTCTACATATTCGTTACCGGAAATAACCGAAACGAGGGTGTCGCGAGCTTTAAGGAGAGTTTCATCTCCGTCATATTCAACAATGACAGCAGAACCGCCTGCATATTCGCCGCCTACCACCATAGTGAAATCTTGGGCATACATATTCTTGATCATGTCTTTTACCCATTCGACCTGGTCGGTGGTTACACTGCTGCTGCCCGAAAGGAATCCGACATTGTTGGAATAGCTTCCGCTGTATGTCCAAGGCCAAACAGTCATACCTCTGTCAGTAGCCGCTTGGTTGAAATAACCGCCGGATACGATGGTACAAGAGGGGCTCAATGCGCTATCGACTTTTTGACATTCATAAATATCGTTAACAAGGGAATAAAGGGCGTTTTCTTTTGTTGTTCCGTTTGAAAGGGTAGGAACATAAAGATGTGCTGTGGACATACCGGGGAATTCGGTCAAGGTCTGCTGTATAAAATTGGTGCTGAAGGAGATTATATCTACCTTGTGACCGTAACCGTAATTATTCAAAATTTCGCAGGTTGCAGGAACGTTAGATGAATTGCTTCCTTTGAATTCAACAAAAATACGGATATCTGTATCTTGGAATTCTTCGCAAACCTCAATCAATGTGGGGATTTCTTCATCAGAAACGCTTCCGTCATTTGCAAGAAGTCTGTATTGCTTGATTTCAGCCAATGTCATTTCGTTGACTGTTTTTGTTCCTGTGTAATTGGTAGTGCGGTTGATAGTGTTATCGTGCATTACGATAATCTCACCGTCGGAAGTTATTTCAACGTCCAATTCAAATACATCGGCACCATTGTAGTATGCAGCCCAGAAACCGCTGATGGAGTTTTCGGGAGCTTGAGTCGGGTTACCGCGGTGACCTACAATAATAGGTGTTCGGGTAAGAGAGTCTTCTTCCAAATGTGTATTGATAAGGTTCGTTACTTGGGAAGCAGAAGCGGAAATAACGCCGTTTGCACCGCCGGTAACCGCTTTCATGACTTCGATATTGAAGTTGTCGGTATTTGCTGCCGAATCAACCTTTACCCAAACAGCCAAAGCCAATTCCTGAAGTTCGGAAATAACTTGTGTGGTAGCTGAATTTGTGTTGATAACACAGAATGTAGCAGGAGCCGATCTTACTTGCACACGGATATCATGGGCTTCTTGGGAGGTAAGTGATGTTTTGTTAAGAGAAGCGGTCAAATCAAGACCGGTTCTTATGTGGTCATCATTATCACGCAAATATGTAAGGACACTTACAGAAGGCGATATAGCATTGGCATCGATACAACCGTATCTTGTCATGGCTGTGAGAACCTTATCTGCTTCTGCAGTTGTGGTAACATAGAATGTGGGGAGAATATTGTTGTCTATACAGCTCTTTAATGTTGCGTTAACATCGGTAAGGGAAGAAACTGTGAGCATTACATTGCCGGGGGCATTATCCACGGAGAGATTTCCGCTTATTGCCTGAACATTTGCGATAGGATTTATAAGTACATTTTCTTCATTAGCGTTATTTATAAGCTTGAGAGGAAGTGTTACCTTAACCTTTTTGACAGAAAGGTTAGCGCCGGATACAGAAACACCCAAAGAACCCTTAACGGGAGAGATTGTACCTGCGTTATAGTTGTCAGGTGTTACGCAAAGAACTTCATTGCCATCGATTTTATATCTGGATGTTTGACCGTATACTTCTACATCAAAGGTATGGTAAGCATCCATAAGTGTGGAAGTTGTGCCTTGGGCGGTGGTAACAACATTCCAACCGCTGGAATTTCTCTCGGAAAATTCAACACCGCCGCCTCCCGAATTGTTGTTACGAACGCACATTTGATAATAAGGAGACTCACCGTTCTTGGTTTCATTACGGTAGGTTAAAGAAAGCCATCTGCTGTCATCAACGACCTTGAGCATTTTAGCTTCTACAGAGAAGTTGTAATCACCAAAATCGCCCAACCAAGAGGGAAGAAGCATCTGAACAAATCCGTAAGGGCTGGATTCATCATATCTGTTGATTACCAATGTGTCGCCGGAAAGATCATAATAGCTGTCGGCGGAGCAGGGAACATAACCTGCATTTTTCATTTCGGTTATGGTGTTGTAGTTGGACATATCGTCTTCAAAAAGAACATATTCTGTTTCGTTCTTTTCTTTTGCCACAACATAGATAGTTTTTGATTTTGTGCCTTTGAATGACGCAGTAAGCTTTGTTACGCCTTTTTCAGTAGGGGTTACAGCTTCAACAGTTGCGCCTGATTCGTCTGTCCAGGTTATGCCCCAGTTGGTGATGGAAGTGTCTCCGTCAAAGTACACCCAACAACTTGAAAGCAAAACCTTTTCGCCGACATTGGCAAAAATGGCAGGACAAGTGTTGCTGATTGCTGTTGTTGCCGAAACGGACGTTACGAAAAACACAGTAAACAGTGACATTACCATGGCCAAGGTTAAAATTATGCTTAAAAACCTTTTCATAATAATTCTCCTTGCGAAAATATAATTTAATAAATGTATTATAACAAAAAAATAGTTACATATCAATAGTTTTTGAACACTTTCTACAAATAATTAAGATAAAAAGACCGACGGGCTATGCCATCGGTCTTTAATATGGTTGATGAAATTTGATTAATATGCTTTTGCCCAAACAACGTTATGAGTAGCATCCTTGCTGCAGCAAACACACTTTTTGCCTTTTACGGGAACCACATCATAAATACATCTGGAGCCGATGCCGGTCTTTGCTTTGACTTCGTCTTCGCATTCTTCACATCCGCACCAAGGTGCAAACACAAAACCGTCACCGTTCTTTTCCAAAGCGACCTTGATTTCTTCAAGAGTATCGCAATTGTATGTATGCTTTTCGCGGTTTTCCAAAGCTTTGTTGAACATACCTGCGCGAACCTCTTCCAAGGTTGCCTTAACGGTATCACCGATATTTTCAAGGGAAACGATCTTCTTTTCGCCGTTGTGACGGGTAACGAGAACACAGTTGCCGGATTCGATATCACGGGGGCCAAGCTCGATTCTTACGGGAACGCCCTTCATTTCATATTCCGAGAACTTCCAGCCTGCGCTCATATCGCTGTCATCAAGCTTCACTCTGATACCTGCGTTTACAAGCTCTTCCTTAAGGTCAGAGCAACGGTCGAGAACTCCTTCCTTATGCTGTGCAATAGGAATAATAACTGCCTGAATAGGAGCAACTGCAGGAGGAAGAACAAGACCTCTGTCATCACCGTGAGTCATGATAATGGCACCGATAAGTCTTGTGGTAACGCCCCATGATGTCTGGAAGGGATGAACCTTTTTGTTTTCCTTATTTGTATAAGTGATGTCAAATGCTTTTGCAAATCCGTCACCGAAATAATGGCTTGTGCCTGCCTGAAGCGCCTTGCCGTCGTGCATCAATGCTTCGATAGCATAAGTGGCTTCTGCACCGGCAAATTTATCGCTGTCGGTCTTTCTGCCTTTGATAACAGGCATAGCAAGACTGTTTTCGCAGAAATCTGCATAGATATTAAGCATTTTTTCGGTTTCGATAATAGCTTCCTCAGCGGTAGCGTGAATGGTGTGACCTTCCTGCCAGAGAAATTCACGGGTACGAAGGAAGGGTCTGGTTGTTTTTTCCCAGCGAACAACGCTTACCCATTGATTGTAAAGTTTGGGAAGATCGCGGTAGGAATGAATTATGTTAGAGTAATGCTCGCAGAATAAGGTTTCGCTGGTAGGACGGACACAAAGTCTGTCCTCCAATTTTTCGCTGCCGCCCATTGTTACCCAGGCAACCTCGGGAGCGAAGCCCTCTACATGGTCCTTTTCCTTTTGGAGAAGGCTTTCGGGGATGAACATCGGCATACAAACATTTTCGTGTCCTGTTGCCTTGAAAGCGCTGTCAAGTATCTTTTGGATATTTTCCCAAATTGCATAAGCATAAGGGCGGATAACAAGACATCCCTTCACAGAGGTATATTCGATAAGCTCGGCTTTTTTTACAATGTCGGTGTACCATTGTGCAAAATCAACATCCATTGAAGTGATTTCTTCAACAAATTTCTTTTCTGCCATAATTTATTTTATCCTTTCGATGAAAATTTTCTTTCTGTTATTGCATTATTTAAAAATTTAATTATAATATAACCTTGAAGAAGTATAACAGATTGATTTTAAAATGTCAATTCCAAAAATATTCAATTGGAGGAAATATGAAAAAGTCTTTGAAATTTATCGCCTTGCTTTTAGCGGTAGCTATGACATTCACTCTCTTTACGATGGCTTCTCTTGCCGAATCAAGTGAGCCTGCTCTCGAAGAAAGTATGGAGAATCCCATAACCGAAGAAAATACAGAGCCTGTTTCTTCGGTGGAAACATCCGCGGTGTCTTCCGAGGAATCCAGCGAGCCTGAATCGAGCGAACCTGAATCCAGCGAGCCTGAATCCAGCGAGCCCGAATCCAGCGAGCCCGAATCCAGCGAACCTGAATCCAGCGAACCTGAATCCAGCGAGCCTGAATCGAGCGAACCTGAATCCAGCGAACCCGAATCAAGTGAGCCCGAATCAAGTGAGCCCGAATCCAGCGAGCCCGAATCAAGTGAGCCTGAATCCAGCGAACCCGAATCGAGCGAACCCGAATCGAGCGAACCCGAATCGAGCGAACCCGAATCAAGTGAACCCGAATCAAGCGAGCCCGAATCAAGCGAGCCTCCGGTATCCTCTGAACCCGAGATACCTTCTCTTGATTTGGATGTAAGCACTAAAAATATAAATGGATATAAAGTTTTAATCAACAATAAAGAAATTGACCTTTCTTCCGAGAAAATTCAAAAAGGCGATAAAATCACTGTGGTTTTTGAAACTGATGTGCAATTTTATCCCGAAAGAGCCAAGTTCAATGTAAACGGTGCTGCCGTTACAATGACGGGAAATTCTTATACCTTTACAATTTCGGGAGATACAAAGCTATCTCTTGAATATTGTATTGTTGCCGTTACTTTCACTTTGAATGGCCCCGGTACCTATGAGCTGTTGGATCAGACAGGTCAAAAAATGGAGATAACCAATGCTAATGCCGGTTCTTTCTCCGAGGTTGTTTATTTGGATACGGAAAATACATACAGCCTCAAGCTTACTCCCGCTTTGAACTATGCGCTTCAGGATATTGTTTTGATCTCCTCTCCTGATAAGGTGCTTCAGGGTGATGTATATCATTTCAGATTCAGCTCTGCGGGTACCGTTACCGCAACTGTTGTTCCCGGCGAAGCTCCTGTTGTTCCTACCGAGCATTCTGTAAGCATTAGTGTGGGCAACGGCGGTAAAATAACTGCAGGTGAGACCGCTGTTGCAGGCGGAAGTGATGCCGATATTAAGGTAAAGGCAGGCGGTTCTCTGGAAATCGTTGTAACACCCAATGAAGATTATGAAATCGATGTTTTCCTTGTAGGCGATGCTGAGGTGGAAATTACCGATAATGAATATACATTGAATGACGTAACTGATGATGTTAAGATTCAGATACTTTTCAAGGAAATCCAGGACGGAGAAGTTGAAGGAATCGGAGTGGATGATATCGATTGGGCAGCTTCTTCTGTAAGAGTGGATGTAACCGATGGCTCTAAGGTTCTTTTGGAGGTTTTCCAAAAAATTGCTTCTCTTGAACCGGGCGACGGAAAGTATGTTGAATTTGTAAGCGCAAATGCTGTTATTTATGTTCCCTATGGCGGAGCATCTGTTGGAAGCAGTGCGGCTGTAGATATGTCGGTATCTGAAATAACCTCGGGCGACAGCTTCAATGCTGTGAAAACTGCAGTTGAAGCGGCAGGCGCGATAAGCGTGCAATACAGAATCTATTCCTTTAATGTTAATGTTGTACTCCCCCAGGATACCAAGGTTGCATTCAAGCTTGGTTCGGGATATGTTAATTCTGAGATAGTGCCCGTTTTGTTCGATTTGAGCAATCATAAATTTTCCCGTAAAAATCCTATCGATCAAATAACAGTTGTTTCGGGAGAGGGCGTTACCGATAAGATCACATATTCTAACGAGAATCTTATGATATGTGCAAAGGAATATTTTATTAAACATTCCATAGAATCTGCCGTTTTGACAGAGAACGGTACCATTACACCCGTGGGCTTGAAGGAAGTTTCTGACGGGGAATCGGTTACCTATGCCATGTCTTCAAACGAAGGATATGTTATCAAAAAGGTTCTTGTTGACGGTCAGATCGTTCCTAATGCGGTTGACATCTCGACCTTCACATATTCGTTCGATAATGTAACAGCCGACCATACAATAAAGGTAGAATTCGGAAAGGTTGAGGTTCAGGAGCCTGTTTCTTCGGAAGCTGAATCTGTTCCTGTGGAAAATCCTAACGATGGCGAAAGCGACAATACCACCATCGTTATATTGATAATCGCTTTTGTTGCCATTGCAGGTGCCGCGGCGTTGTTTATCGTTAAATGGCGTCAGGAAAAGTTTTAATATATGGATAAAATTAAATTAAAAGCGACGGAGTTTTTGAAAAAAACTTCTGAGTTTGTGAAAAAATATCCGTTTTGGGTAGGACTTGCAATCGGTGCGATGGTTATTTCGGTAATTGTTGCCGTGATTTTGAGTCTGCCCGAAAAGGAAGCTGAGCTTTCATCGGATCTGGAAAGCAGCCCCGAAGAAGTTTCCTATGTTAGAGCGTTTTCGGTATGGGGCGAAGGGATAACATCTGGTGTTCCTCAGTTTTCGGGCAATGCGGATTCTCTTGATCTGGATTCCGATGACTATGCTTCTGCATATTATTCCGATGTAACTATCGAACAGGCAAACGGTTATGCCGAAAAATTGCAAAATGAGCTTGGTATAACCTTTTCCTACAGCGATAAATTCCCCCGTTCAGCGATTTACGGAGAAAAAATAATCGTAATACATTACAATGTGACAGAAATGAAGCTCTCGGTCACGGTTGTAAAAGCGTCCTAGAGTGAGTTAAGCAAACAATTTTACTGGAGATAAAAAGAAAATGACCATTACTAATTCAATTAAAGCAATTATTATTGATTGCAACCGTATTCTTGTTGTTAAAATGCGGAGCGCAGATGGACAGGAATATTATACACTTCCCGGAGGAAAGCAAGAGCCTGATGAGCTTATGATCGATGCGTTGAAGCGCGAGGTCAAGGAGGAAACGGGTTATACTGTAGAGCCCAAGAGTCTTCTGTTCATCCGCGAAGGCTTTGAAGAAGAAAAGCACAGAATTGAGTTTATGTTTGTGTGCGAAACTATCGGTGAACCCGATAATTCAGCTTTGGAATATGACGTTAATCAGGTGGGCACAAAGTGGCTTCTTATTGACAATATAATGCATGAGGAGCTTCATCCCGTAGACCTTAGAGAGGTTATCAAACGTCATTTCCTCGGAAAGACCAATGCTATCTATTTGGGAGAAATGAAATAAACCGATTAACGGAGGTAAAATATGTCTGTTTATCTTGCGGAGGGTATAAGTCCCCTTGCTGTGAAAACATTTTTCAAAAATTGCTCCGATAATTCAATGAATATAAGGGCGCTTCAGATAATCAAGAAGGGACAGCCTCTTGTTCGGGTAAGCGTTCCTCCCTATAATTTTGAAGAGGAATGCTATTTATATTCACTTTCAAAATCCTTTACTTCCATAGCCTGCGGTCTTTGTATAGATGACGGAAAGCTGTCTGTTGACACAAAATTAACCGAGCTTTTTGCCGACAAAATGCCGGAAAATATTTCTGCAGAGCTGGAAAAAATGACATTGGGACACCTTCTTTCCATGCAAAGCGGTCATGCGGGATGTGTTATTCCTTTTATGCGTATTGCAGAGGACTCGTTGAAGTCGTTTTTTGCCCAACCTCTTGCTATAGAACCCGGTAAAACATTCTGCTATGATACGGGCGCGACCTGTGTTTGCGCGGCTGCGGCAGAGCGTGCATCGGGTAAAAAACTTACGGATTTCCTTTATGAGAGAATGTTCTCAAAAATGGACATCAAAAAGCCCCGTTGGGATGAATGTAAGGACGGTCAGACTTTAGGCGGTACCGGACTTTATCTTTCCAATAATGATATTGTCAAATTCGGAACCATGCTTATTAACAAGGGAGTTTATAACGGTCAGCGCATAATCAGCGAGGAGTATCTTGCCGAAGCTACTAAAAAGCAATCCTTGGAGCCTGATGACAGTATTAAAAAGTGGACAGCCGGCTATGGCTACCAATTCTGGATGAACGGTAAAGGCGGTTATCGAGGTGACGGTGCATTCGGTCAATTCTGTTTCGTTTTTCCCGAAAAGGACACTATCGTTGTATTCACAGGAGAAACAGGAAATACAACAGGCGAAATGGACTTTATGTATGAGATGTTGGACAGCTTGTACGGCAATGACAGCGATGTTGAATCCTTGGTCAGCTTGACCGAAAGTATATATAAGCCTGCTCTTGTTGAAGGCGGTTTTGATAATGATATTGCATTTTTTGTTGAAGAAAATGGCTCGGATATCCGAAAGATAAGATTTTTCGGGGAAAATCTTCTTCATGTGGAAATGGAAACCGATTACGGTAAGAAAGAAATAGTTTGCGGTAACGGAGAATATATCCTTAATAGGGTAATGTTGAAGAATCTTTGCGTGGGATTGGATGCCCGTGACGAACGCAGAGATACTATCGAGAGGCTCAGCCTTTATTGCGCTTATGAAATGGCAGACGATAAACATTTGAAGTTAACTTTACGTCATAAGGACAAGCCTCATACTCAATATTGGTATATCGATTTGGAAGAAGGAAAAATCGATATTAAAATTATGGTAGGAACCATAACTACAACATTTTTAAAGCTGAATCCCCTTGAAAGGGCAGAATAAATCAAAAAGAGAAAAGGAAAAACACATGCTAAATTTCAGGTATAAACAGATCGAATCTGTAACAGAAGCAGATTATGCGGCTTTTAATGAGAAGCTTATTGCTGCAGACGGATATTTCCGCAACAAAAACGGTGCAGGTAACGATTTTCTCGGTTGGAGAGATAATTGCGTTCAGCCCGACAGCGAGGAATATGCCCGTATAAAGGCTTGTGCAAAGAGAATCCGCGAAAACAGCGATGTTCTTATCGTTGTTGGTATCGGCGGATCTTATCTTGGTGCAAGAGCTGTTATAGAATATCTCAAGACTCCTTATCACAATCAGCTTAAAACAGGTGACCCCGAGGTTTATTTCCTTGGTAACTCCTTCTCGGGCTGTGAGCTTAATACAGTTCTTTCTCTTTGCGAAGGCAAAAGAGTTAGTATTAATGTAATCAGTAAATCGGGTACTACTACCGAAAGTGCTGTTGCTTTCCGTATCCTTCGCGAATATATGGAAAAGAGATATGGCAGAGAGGGCGCGGCGGAAAGAATCGTTGCCACAACCGATGCAAACAGAGGGGCTCTTCTTTCTCTTGCAAAGCAGGAAGGATATGAGTGCTTTGTAATTCCCGATGATGTAGGAGGTCGTTTCTCTGTTCTTACAGCAGTCGGTCTTCTTCCTGCGGCTGTTGCAGGTGTTGATACAGATGCTTTGCTTCAGGGCGCTATCGATGAAAGAAATGCAATTTTTGCTTCAGATATCGACAATCCCTGCTATAAATACGCTGTTCTCCGTAATATCATGCTCTCCAGAGGCAAAACAAACGAGGTTCTTGTAAGCTATGATCCTGATTTTCGTTTTATGGGCGAATGGTACAAACAGCTTCTCGGTGAAAGCGAAGGCAAGGAAAAGAAGGGGCTGTTCCCCTCTTCGGTTACATATTCCAGCGATCTTCACTCTCTCGGTCAATATGTTCAGGAAGGCGCTCCTATTCTTTTTGAAACCATCTGTCTTCCTTCTGCTCCCGAAAAGGATTCTCCCGCTATCCCCTTTGATGAAGCAAACGGCGACGGCTTGAATTTCCTTACAGGCGCAACAATGGATCAGATAAATGAAAAGGCAATGCTTGGTACTCTTCTCGCTCACCGCGACGGCGGCACCGACAGCGCGATAATCGATTTCGGCGGTAAGGATGCCTATTCTTTGGGCGAACTTATTTATTTCTTCTTTGCGGCTTGCACTATTTCCGGTTATATTCTCGGTGTAAATCCCTTTAACCAGCCCGGTGTAGAAGCTTATAAAAAGAATATGTTTGCTCTTCTCGGAAAGCCCGGATATGAAGACGGCAAGGATGCACTCCTTGAAAAAATCAAGAATATATAAGTTAGCGTGTTAAAAAAATAAAAAATCTGTCAACATGGTATTGATTTTTTAGTGAAAATAGAGTAAAATAGAAAAACAAAGAATCCCTTGTGTCACACCGGCGTCGTCCAAGGGTGTATACAAAAATCCAATCAGCCGGAAGAACGGAGTTAATTATGCAACTTATCGTAGGTGTAAAAGGAACCGGTAAGACAAAAACCCTTATTGAAGAAGTGAACAAGGCATCCAAGGAAACTAAAGGTGTTGTTATTTGTATCGAATACGGCAGAAAGCTTAACAACGATATAACAACCCGCGCCCGTCTTGTAGATGCTTTGGAATACGGTATCGACAGTGCAGATAAGCTTTATGGCTTTGTTTGCGGTATGGTTGCCTGTAACTATGATATTACCGAAATGTTTATTGACAGCGCTCTCAAGATCTGCGGTGACGATGTTGCGGCATTTGAAGAATTTGTTGTTAAATTTGATAAGCTTTGCTCTTCCTATAATATCGAATGTG
Organism: uncultured Ruminococcus sp.; assembly: GCA_964650045.1. Classification (GTDB taxonomy): domain Bacteria; phylum Bacillota; class Clostridia; order Oscillospirales; family CAG-382; genus Coliplasma. Next base: position 22,284 of record CAZYRT010000002.1, on the reverse strand, counting down.
TAGTTACTGCATCTACTGATGCTTCTGCTCTTACAGAAAAAACTGCTTCCTTCATTCGCTGAGTTTTCTATGGACGAGAAAAAGCAGTCTCTATTAAAATGCGTTGTGCGCGGCTTGGGGGCTTATTCTGTAATAAGCTTTCTTTGGGTGGCGTTTATCGCAACGGGAATCAGCAACGGCAGCACTGATATCAGCGCTTTTGCCTCCCGCTTGGTTGTGAGTAATCTTACTATCGCCCTGTTTTCGGTGGTTTTCGGTTTCTCTTTCCTTGCGCTGAATTCTCGAAAAATTTCCTCTACAGCAGGTCGGGCGATCCATATTTTGGTCAATTATGTTGTTGCGATGGTGTGTGTCTATGCTCTGCATTCCAATGTAAGTGATGTCAAAACTGCGACAATGATCATTTTAATATTCTTTGCATCGGTTGCGTTTTTTGTGATCTATGGTGTCGCTGCCCTTGTTTCTTATTTGATTAAAAGAAAATAATAATGTGAAAAGAAGCCTTTTGGCTTCTTTTTTCATTTGAAAATCAAAAAACGGTTATAATAATGAAAAATACATAGTTTTTGCAGACGTTTTTGGTCTATTTGCCCATAGAATCAATTTGTCTATGGTAAAGTAAATACGGTGATGTGTAATGATGCTTTCCTTTGGAGAAAAAATTAAGAATCTACGTGAGGACGCAAATCTCAGCCAATCCCAGCTCGGCAAAGCATGTCGTATGACCCAACGAAAGGTGTCATATATTGAATGCGGAAAAAGCGAGCCGAGTATTGAGGATATCATCGCATTATGTAAATTCTTCAAGGTATCCTCTGATTACCTTTTGGGAATATCGGAGCGTCCGAGATGACCCCGGCAAAGAAAAAGAAGCCTTTCGGCTTCTTTTTTGTTTGGGCGTTTGATAAAAATCGGAAGCCCTTAGATATCCCCCGGCAAGAAGGGGCATTATATCCATAACGGATCCGATACGAAAATGAGAAATCCAACCAACGCATAATCGCAATGTAAGTATCGGAATACCGCAATGAATCGTGAAAAAGTGATGTTTTAGACAGGAATATCGTCAAAAAACAACATTATACGGCAATTATAGACTTTTTGAATCTATTTGTCAATAGAGAGATTTTTTATGTGGTAAAGTTATATTGGTGATAAAGAATGGTGCTTTCCTTTGGTGAAAAAATCAGAAACCTACGCGAAGACGCGAATCTTAATCAAACCCAATTAGGCAAGGCAGTCGGTATGACTCAAAGAAAAGTGTCATATCTCGAATGCGGCAAAAATGAACCCAGCATTGAGGATATCGTTGCATTGTGCAAATTTTTCAGAGTGTCCTCCGATTATCTGCTGGGATTATCAAAAAAACCAAGATAACCCTGCGAAAAAAACAACCGATTGAAAAATCGGTTGTTTTTTTGTTGGTGCCTTTTAAGGCGTGGAAATAATCCCCCCCCGGTTCTACCGGGGGAAGATAAAATACTTTAGTATATGTAAAATAAAACCTCCATGATATAATGTGTAAAGGTTTGGCGACCGCATTACACTAAAACTAAACGGAGGTTTTATAACTATGTTTAAAAAAGAAAAAAATGAGATAAAAAGTAGCGCACGCTCAAAATACAGATGTCAATATCATATAGTGTTTGCCCCAAAATATCGCCGTCAAGCGATATACGGTCAAATCAAAAAAAGATATCGGAGAGATATGCGAAAGTTGTGTGATCAAAAAGGTGTAGAAATAATAGAAGCATAAGCTTGCACAGATCATATCCATATGCTCGTATGTATTCCACCGCATCTAAGTGTATCACAATTTATGGGATATCTCAAGGGGAAAAGTTCACTAATGATATTTGACAGACATGCAAATTTGAAATATAAATACGGTTCACGTCATTTCTGACGCCGAGGCTATTACGTAGATACAGTAGGCAGAAACAAAAAGATAATAGCAGAATACATTGGAAATCAGATTGAGGACGATAATGCCTCGGACCAGATAAGTTTCAAGGAATACACTGACCCGTTTATGGGTACCAAGAATCAGTAGGCTAAAAAAAGACAGCCGCACGTGAGCGGTGCCTGTAATTGTAATGCGGTGTCAAACTTCAGTAGTCCCTTTTAGGGATGAAGCCTGTATTAGCCCCTTATAGGTATACGATTAATTAATCAAACATTAAATCTGAACAAAACAACATCGCCGTCGTTCATAACATATTCCTTGCCTTCGCTTCTCACAAGACCTGCTTCCTTGCAGGCGGCAAGAGAGCCTTTTTCGATAAGCTTATCATAAGGAACAACCTCAGCGCGGATGAAGCCTCTTTCGAAGTCTGTGTGAATCTTACCTGCGGCACCGGGAGCTTTTGTACCCTTCTTAATAGTCCAAGCACGAACCTCGGGCTCACCTGCAGTAAGGAAAGAAATCAGTCCCAAAAGGGCATAGGAAGCCTTGATAAGCTTGTCCAAGCCTGTTTCGGAAACACCAAGCTCTTCTAAATATGCCTGCTGTTCTTCTTCGTCAAGGTCGCCTAATGCTGCCTCGGTTTCGGCGCAAACCGAAATGATCTCAGCTTCTTCGCCTTCGATTGCGGCTTTAAGCTTGCAATAATATTGGTTTTCCTCGTCGGGACGGGAAAGGTCGTCCTCGGATACGTTTGCACAATAGATAACAGGCTTTGCGGAAAGAAGGGGAACTGTGCGGAGAACTTCTGCCTCGGATTCGCTAAGCTCAACATTTCTTGCGCTTGTGCCCTTCATAAGCTCGGCGCAAACCTTTTTCAAAACCTCGGCATCAACCAACGCGCTCTTGTCGCCCTTGCCTTGTTTTGTAAGCTTGTCAATCTGTCTTTCCAGCATTTCGATATCCGAAAGAATAAGTTCTGTATTAATTGTATCAACATCCCTTGCAGGGTCAACAGAATCTTCAACGTGAATTATCTTGCTTCCGCCGAAGCAACGTACTACATGAACGATAGCGTCAACCTCGCGGATGTGGGAAAGGAATTTGTTGCCCAAGCCCTCGCCCTGAGCCGCGCCCTTTACAAGACCTGCGATATCCACAAATTCAACTGTAGCGCGTGTGAGCTTTTTGGGATTGTAAAGCTCAGCTAATTTGTCCAATCTTTCATCGGGAACGGGAACCACTCCCACATTAGGGTCAATGGTGCAGAATGCATAGTTTGCGCTTTCTGCGCCTGCTTTTGTAAGTGCGTTAAAAAGTGTGCTTTTGCCGACATTGGGCAAGCCCACGATACCAAGCTTCATATTATATAAATCTCCTGTAACTTTAAATCACCTGAATAGTATAATATAACTTTCAAAGATATGCAATATATAATTTTTGTTCATAATTTATTGCTAAAAAAGTTTAACAAAAGTTAATAATCTATATAGCGAAAACCATTGACAAATAAGGAAAATTCTGCTAAAATTAACTCGTAAAGTAAATTTTCGTTAACAAATTAAATGTTACAGAAAAGGAGAATTTTTTATGGCAACCAGAATTCTTGTCATTGATGACGATACAAATATCTGCGATCTTCTTCAAATGTATCTTGAAAAAGAAGGCTATGAGGTTAAGACAGCCAACGACGGTGTTGAAGGACTTACAGCATTCAGAATGTATGAGCCTGATATGGTTCTTCTTGATATTATGCTTCCCAAAAAGGACGGCTGGCAGATATGCCGCGAGATCCGCGAGCATTCCTCCAAGCCTATCATAATGATAACTGCAAAGGGCGAAACTATCGATAAGGTTTTGGGTCTTGAGCTTGGCGCAGATGACTTTATTGTTAAGCCTTTGGATATGAAAGAGGTTTTTGCCCGTATCAAGGCTGTGTTACGCCGCTATGCAAAGCATGACACCGCTGACGGTGAATTGATAAAATTCGATAATCTTGAAATTTCACGTCAAAAATATGAATTGAAGGTTTGCGGTAAGGTTGTTGAGCTTCCTCCCAAGGAATTGGATCTTATCTATTTCCTTGCCTCCAATTATAACCGTGTTTTCACCCGTGACCAGCTTTTGGATAAGGTTTGGGGCTTTGATTATTTGGGCGACAGCCGAACAGTTGACGTTCACATCAAGCGTCTCCGTGAAAAATTGGAAAATGCTTCCGATACATGGACACTTAAAACCATTTGGGGCGTGGGCTATAAGTTCGAAGTAAACACCGAAAATTAATTAACTACTATTTTTCTTCATAAATAAAATTTCCTTTCATTTACCTTTCTAAACAAAAAGAACCGCCTTGCTTTAACGTAAGGTGGTTCTTTTTTTAGTGTAAGTTGAATTTTTATTTCATTAATTCATCGGTAAGTCTGATGATATCGGGTGCTATTCTTTCACGTTCTTTTTTCAGTATTCTGTTATAGGCAGGGTAAGCCAGAGAAACCAAAATAATACCGATTATTCCTATAACGATGCCCAAAGGAAGCGCGATATATTGATGGGAACCTAATAATTTGCCGATATCTGTCATTGTAAAGCTCATACCAAGCCCTAAAATCAATGCTCCGATAATTCCAATACAAAGTGAAACGGCAGATGCTTTTTTTGTAACGCTTTCGTCCAGACGGCGAAGCTGTGTCATTTTATCCTCCTGAGGAGGAGAATATTTTTTGCGGATCGCTTTAATTTCTTCCTGTTCCTTGGCAGAATAGGTATAGCTGAATGATTTTTCGTCTTTGTTATGCATCAGCATTCTCCTTGGTGTTTTTTAAAATTCTGATATTTTTTGTTCCTTGTATTATCATATAAATTGCCATTGTAATGATGAAAATTGATATTGCGATTCCGGATGTGCCTAGCAGAATACGCCGTTCTGTAAGACTTATTGTTCCGTCACCGAAGGTTGTTAGCATGGTGGATTCAAGAGTCAGCATGGAGACACAGGCAGATGCAAGGCTGATAGCCTTTGAAGCGGAATAAACAGGACTTTTATATTTTCTGTACTTTATAATATTTACTATCGCCATTGTAAAGGCTGTGAATGTATATGCTGCCATTGCAATGGTTGTGATCTCATGGTGGATGAATGTTCTGTTCCAATAAACCATAAAGAAAATTATCAGAGCCAGGGCAAGGTTCATGATAAGAAATATTATACCACAGGTACGGTATTTAATATATTCGTTTATCATCCTTTCGCCGGATTTGTATTTTTTTGTGTGGCGAACCAAAAAGAACCTCATAACCGCAAGGGGAATATAATAGCCTGCCAACGAATAAAACCAAAATGTATGATGCCAAAATCCCAATCCTAATTGAAACAAAGCATAAGCGGTGTTCCATATCAAGGCTCTGTAAAGGGATACATTGATTCTTAATCTTGTATCGCTTTGCCATTTTTGTATATATACATTTTCATTTTTAAAGGTTTTAAAAATGTTGATAAAATATGGTATTTTAAAGCACCAAACTATCAAGGTATAGGCGGAAATAACATAGGAAACCATAGCAATTGCGGATTCGGTACCCAAAAATACCATTGAATAAACAAGGAAAGCAATAGATAAGGGAATTAATATGATCATTACTGCCAGGTTTGGGAACAGCAATGTTTTTCCTATCTTCTTCCGATTCATATCAAGCCTATCCTTACTGTAAATGTAGAGCCTTTGCCAAAAACACTTTCAACTTCAATTTCGCCATGCATGATGTCTATAACCCTTTTTACCAAAGCAAGACCAAGACCGTTGCCGCGAACCGAATGAGAGGTGTCCCCTTGATAGAATTTTTCAAAAATATGTGCGCCCACCTCAGGAGACATTCCGCAGCCTGTATCTTTTACTTTTACGATTGCGTGATCTTCTGTTGCGGTTAGAGAAACTGTAACAGTACCGCCCGAAGGTGTAAACTTAAAAGCATTTGAGAACAAATTGTTCCATACATGAGCCAGCAGTTCTGCATCAGCCTTCACTTGGACATTTTCGGCAATATTGGTTTCAATTTCAATTTCAGCCTTTTCCCATACATTTTCATAGGCGAGAAGACATTCGCAAAGCTGTTCTCCTAAATCAAACTCGGCTACTTGAGGATAAATTTGCTGATTTTCAAGACGGTTCAGCTTTAATATGTTTGCCATCATATCTGCCATTCTATGTGAGCCGTCTATAACTCCCTTTGCATATTCGATGCGTTTTTCTTCAGAAAGCTCGGGTGCCTGCAAAAGAGTGCCGTAGTTTTGCATAACGGCAAGAGGTGTTTTCATTTCATGGGACACGTTTGCAATAAAATCCGTGCGTAAGGTTTCCACGCCTCCTAATTCTTCAACCATTTTATTGAAGCATTCTATAACCTTATTAAAGGTTGCATCTGTGCCGAATCTGCATTGGGGCTTTACTCTTACGGAGAAATCCCCCTGTACGATTTTTTCAGCCGCATCGGTTATATTTTTAATGGGTCTTTCAACTGTTAATTTTCTGCGGATCGCATCAACTACTGTAAATATCAAGCTTAAAAGGGCAACGTTGAAGAACGTTAACTTTGCGGCTGTGCTGATGTTTTCATTTGTAAGTGTGATTCCCAAATCATCTCTTAAGGTAGATACAAACAGCATGGTACAGCAGGTGATAACAAAAGCAACCGACAGAAAGAACACAAAATAATGGCTTAACCACTTTAAAATACTTTTTATCGGAGTATTCTTTTTCACTTGATCACCGCCTTGTACCCCAATCCGTGAACTGTTTTTATTTCGAAAGCCTCGCAATCAGCCAGCTTGGAGCGAAGCTTCGTCATATAAACGTCAACAGCCCTCGGCGCAGTCTCGGTGTCGGTATCCCAAAATTCATCCATAAGCTGTGTTCGGGTAAAGGTCTTTTTGGGATAGGATAAAAGCTTATATAAAATGCTGAATTCACGGTTTGTGAGAGAAATTTCTTCTTCTCTCAGATATGCGGTATGCTCATCAGCATCCATAACGAAATTGCCTATTTCAAGCTTTCTGTTGGAAGCAATCTTTGCGCGGCGTAAAATTGCGCCGATACGCAAAAACAATTCATCAAGGTCAATAGGCTTTACCATATAATCATCTACACCGATGCGGAAGCCTCTCTGCTTGGATGCCATATCGTCTCTTGCGGTCATAAAAAGAATAGGGATGTTTTCGTTCAATTCCCGAACATTTTTGGCAAACTCAAAACCGTCTATATCCGGCATCATTATGTCAGATACGATAAGGTCAAACACATTTTCGTAAAGAGCATCGTATGCATCGTGTGCATCAAGGCATCCGACAGCCTCATATCCGCTGTGATTCAAAAATGAGCAGACAGTTTTGTTCAGCTCCCTGTCATCCTCTACAACCAATATCTTGAACATACCCTTACCTCCGTGTTATATCCTTAATTAATATATAATATAACACTGAAATGTTTCTATTTTGTTTCTATTGAATTGAGTTTTCCTTGAATTTTAGTTTTTATATACAAAGATATTTCAGCGGTGGACATATCCTTATAGTCATCGTAATACATAGGTTCCAGAAAATGTACCTGTGTTATAACCTTACCGAAGGAAGAAGTGTTCCATGCTTTATAGCTGTCGAAGATAGCCACGGGAACGATAGGTGTTCCTGACCTTATAGATGCTTTGAAGCAGCCTGCCTTGAAGTCTATCAAAGAATTTTTCTTTTCGCTGTTATATTCTCCCTCAGGGAAGATAATATAACGTCTTCCTTTTGCCACTTCTGCGGCGGTTGCGTTGATAACTGTCAAGCTTTGTCTTACATCACCTTTATCAAGACGCTGCCCCTTCAAAAGGTCGATAACCTGCTTTATAAAAGGAGCATAGGATTTGCTTTTGTCCATTAAAACCGTGCAAGGCATAGAGTGAACATTCAGTATACTGAATGCATCATATTTTCCCTGATGATTAGGGTACATAATATAACCACCTTGCTCAGGAAGGTTTTCTGTTCCGTAAACCTCGGTAACAACATTGCTCTTTTTTCTCATTTCTTCAATGACCCGGAGCATATATTCATAACGTTCTTCCTCGGATGAATTGCTGTTGATAAGCTTCGTCATTTTATTTATTACTTTGACAAACCACAACAAATTTCGCGCCACAAATAAACGGAATCTCCACATAATAAACCTCTTAAAGTTATACATCAAAATCACCGACGGTTATTTATACCGTCGGTGAGACACATTATTGTAACACATTTTTAATAGAAATGCAATATCTGAAAATATTCCATTAAGAATGCATGATTTTATCGCTTAATTCAATAATTTTATCAGCGTATTTTTTGCGCCTGCTTCCGAGAATGCTTTTGTATATAGGATAGTTGATTATAGCCATAAGCATACCTATAATACCTATAATAATACCATAAACCATAGGATTTGATAAACCGATCATATCGGCAATATCTGTCATTACAAGGCTCATTCCGCTTCCCATGACGATAGCACTGAGGGAGCCGAAAATATAAGCAAAAACATTTGCAGGACTCTTTACCTTGGCGTCCTGCTTCTTCAGCTCGTCAAGCTTAGTTTGCTCCTTTTCGGTGTATTGAGTGCGAATCTTTTGGATAATAAAATCCTGGTCGTTTCTGTTCATAATTGCTACTCTTTCTTTATTTGTGTCTATAAATTATTTATTTCTTGAAAGTCTTTTCTTTGTGTCCTCTACGGTTTCGCCGTCTTTTGAAAAAACCTTTTCGATTATTTTATCGTTGACCTTGTTAAAGCCTTCAACAGCACCGTTTTCGATTTTCTTATAGCCGATAACAACGCCGTTTTCGATTTTCTTGTAGCCTTCAACTACCTTTTCTGCAATCTTTTCATTTGCTTCTGCGAATTTAGACATTTGTTTATCTCCTTTCAGTTAGTGGCTTCATTATATCCCTCGGTTGTTTTTGAAATTTTTGAGAAATGTTTAAGTTTTGTTAAAATAAAAAATAACAGCATAACACAAAGCTATGCTGTTATTTATGTTCTAGTAATTATATTTTTTCTTGTTTGCGGCGAGGAATATAAGGTTTACCGCCACAGCCAGGGCTTCTGCCGCCACAACCGAAGCCCAAATTCCGTCCAAGCCCCAATAAATAGGGAATACGAGAACTGCGATGATTTGGAAAACGAGGGTTCTCAAGAAAGAAACGATTGCCGAAATAAGACCGTTGTTTAATGCCGTGAAAAAGGATGAACCGAAAATGGCAATACCTGCAAAAAGGAATGAAAAGGAGAAGATTTTGAAAGCATTTAATGTCATATCCTTTAAATCAGCATCATAGCTTACAAAAATGTCTGCCAAAGGCTCTGCCAGTAAAAATCCCGACAGAAGCATTGCTACCGAGCATATCGAGATAATAACGAAGCTTTTTCTTAATACATTTTTCAGTTCTGTTGGGTTATTTGCGCCGTAATTATAGCTTATGATAGGAGCCGTTCCAACCGAATATCCGATATATGCTGCAAGGAAAATAAAGTTAACATACATCAAAACACCGTATGCGGCAACACCGTCTTCACCTGCATATTTAAGGAGTTGTATGTTGTAAATCATGCCCACAAGAGACATGGAAATATTGGACATTAATTCCGAAGAACCGTTTGCACAAATTTTCAAAAGAGATTTTATATCAAATTCGGGCTTTACTATTCTCAGAAGACTGTCATTTTTCCTCATAAAATATATAAGAGGAACAAATCCGCCTACATATTGGCTTGCCGCCGTTGCGATTGCCGCACCTGCAAGCTTGTAAGGCTCGGGGAGCAACATAACAAGGATTGCGTCCAAAACCATATTTGTGCATCCTGCGGCTATTGTAACACCCAATCCTAAATGGGGCTTTTCTGCTGTGATGCATAAGCTTTGAAATTCAAATTGAAGCATAAGGGCAGGCAAGGCCAAAAGGCTTATTCTTGCATAAACCACACAGTTATCAAGCATTTCGCCTTCGGCACCCATCATTGTTCCGATAGGACGTATAAAAATAAAGCCGAGAACTGTAAGGATGATACTTAATCCGAGAGAAGCGGCGATTACCATGGAAAATATTTTGTTTGCTTTTTCTGCCTTTTTCTCTCCTAAGGTTTTGGCAATTAAAGCACCTCCGCCTGTTCCGAACATAAAGCCGAATGCGCCCAATATCATCAAAACGGGATAAATAAAGTTCAATGCGGTAAAGGCTGTCTTTCCTGCAAAATTCGAAACAAAGAATCCGTCCACAACACCGTAAATGGATGTGAATATCATCATAATAATTGACGGCAGAGTAAACCGCAAAAGCTTTTTGTATGTAAAATGATCAAATAAACGTATTTTCATAATATCTCACTCAAAACATAGTTTGATGATTGTACCATAAAAGAAAGGGAATATCAATAGATACTCCCTTTCTATTTGATTTTTACTCGATACCGTTCATATCTTCTACATCTTCAAGCCTGTCATCAAAATCTGCCAATCGGCATTCTATATCATCCAAACGTGAATCGATGTCATTGAGCTTTTCCATTATTGAAACAAGCATTTCATCCGAACCATCGTTTCCGCTTTTATCCTTCAAAGCCGAACGGAATCCGTTTAACGATGCGGTGACACGTGCAAGAATATTAGGAATATCCTCCAAAGCAGCATTATCAAGCTTTTCCTGAAGCTTATCCATAACCATAAGCTCTATCATATCGGTATTTACGGTATTGTTATTTCTTCTGCGGTTGTTGTTTCTGTTTTGATTGTATTGACCATTATTTTGGTTAGGGTCAATAACACCCTTTTGAGCCAGCAAATCCTTCAAATCCTCGGAAAAGTGGCGAAGTAAGGGCTTGAATATTCTGCAATCTGTTTCGGGATCGTTAATGCGTTCCTTAATGGATTTTTCCATAATAGCCGAATCAGCATAACCGTATATATTTGTAAGGTCAGCCCAAGCGCGGTAATTGTTCTTTTCGTAATTGTCAACATAACCGAGGAATATTTTTGCAATATTTCTTCTGCCTACAATATCCCACCATGTAGCGAAGCATCCCGGACCGTTGTGTATTGCCATTTTGATTCCCTGGGCTACAACAGCCTCCGAGGGAAAACGGCCTACATAAGGCTTCCAAATGTCCCAACGGTAATACATATCGGTATAATGGGCGAATATTTCGTTTACGAATTTTGCATCCTTGCAATAGGTCAAAAGCTGACCTGCTTTGTTGTAGAAGGCTATCCTTGTGTTATTGTCCATGGTTGCCTCTGCACTTGCTACACATTCAACGATAGGGGATTTTAAAACAGCATCATCAACGTATGCCGCAAGCCTTGTGTCGCCTCTTGAGAAAAGCTTTGTGCCCAATTCGTTCAAAAATTCCTTTTCTGCAAAGGGGAACAGCATGGTTGCGCTTCCCGCGCCCTTCGCTTCCACCAAGGTATTTATAGCCTGATGAAGGGTGGGCTTGGACAGCCGCGTAGCAAGAGCATAAATATCGCCTACATGAGTTTTGTCGGGCAGGGCGAAATATTCTGCGTCTGCATCATTGCATTGAATATTCTTTTGTGTATCGCCGCTTTCATTTTCATATAATGCATCCAAAAGCTCATTTGTGGGAACCCCCAAAATTTTTGAAATATCTCCGATTTTGCTTATTTCGGGCATAGCCTCGCCACGCTCCCATTTTGAAACAGCCTGGTGTGTAACACCTATCAATTCTGCAAGCTGTCCTTGGGAAAGACCCTTTTCCTTTCTTTTGGAAGAAAGAAGATTTGAAAATTTATCCATATTAAACATAATTCTACCTCATTGACTTTTTGTTTCGAATGCATTCTGTGTATAAGCAAGGACCTTGCGTTTTCCTCGCATTTAGTCTAACCCAATTGCAACCGAAAATCAATAAACTTGTGATTGAAACCTCAAAAAAATCGGTTGCAAAATTTGCAACTTTGGGTAGAAACGTTACGGCGACAAGAAAAGAAAAATAAAAAAATTAATGATAAACGTTAAAAAATAGTTGACAAACGCAAAATGATGTGATAAAATTGTATCGTAAACGAAAGGAAGGTATTTTTTATGGAACAATTATCAAAATTTATTTTAACCGTTGACAAAGTTTTAAAATCCTTGTTTATCGCATTTCTTGTTGTTTCTATTGTAATGGTCTGCTTCGGTGTGTTGGGCTTCTTTGTGGATTCCTCTTATATCGGAGAGGCAGGAACCTCCATTATTTTGGGTGCTGTTGAGCTTGAGCTTGCAGAAAGCGCAGTTATCCAAGGCGGAAACGAAACTGCGTTTTTGATTTTTACTGCCTTTGCTTCGGCAGTTAAGTTTGCGCTTCTTTGTGTTTTGATGAAGCTTATCAGAGCGATAATCAATCCCATGGCAGTGGGAAAACCTTTTGCCGATACCGTCTGCAAGGGCTTGAAAACTCTTTCGGTATTTGTTCTTGCAGGTGGAATAGTTAACGAAATCGTTAATATTATCGGCACTGTCGTTACCTATAAGCTTTATGATGTTCAGTCTTTCTTTGCTCCCGAAACGGTAGCATCGGTTTCTCTGGATATTACTTCAAACGGTGATTTTGTAATTTTCGCTGTAGTGCTTTATTTTCTGTCCTTCATTTTCAAATATGGGGAACAATTGCAAAATCAGGCAGATGAGACTCTTTAACGAGGTGTAAATATGCCGATAATTTTAAGATTAGATCGTGTTATGGCTGACAGAAAAATGTCTCTTAATGAGCTTTCCGCAAAGGTTGGGGTAGCCAACGTGAATCTTTCTAAATTAAAAACAGGAAAGGTCAGCGCAATAAGATTCTCTACCTTGGAGGCTATATGTGATGTTTTGGATTGCCAACCGGGCGATATACTGGAATTTAAACGTGATGAATCAAATAAATAAGCTTGCAACCGCAGGTTGAACATGAAAAGGAGCTGTTTTCTGAAAACAGCTCCTTTTCATGTTATTCCTTTGTTTCAACAACTGTAATATTTTTAACGGGGATTCCTGTTTGCTCTACCACAATATCGGTGATTTGAGTCAATTCGTCGGCGGCAAGACCCTTTCGGTTTACGATTATAGAGCAGTTGTCGCCGCTGATAACGGCTACACATTGAGAAATGCCCTTTGCTTGTATCAAGGTTTCAATATTAGCCTCTGCGCTCATGTCGTCGGCAATTGCCGCAATAGAAGAAAGAGCTTCTTCCTTTGCGTCGGGAAGTGTATCGGGATTTGATGCGATCTCGTTAAGAACCTCAAGAGCATTATCTCTTACCTGAGTTCTGTTGAGAATAGCCATTGCGAAAAAGTCTTCTGTGTTTTCGGTTGCGACATCTTGATTTTCTTGGTTCCCGTTGTCTGCATTTTCGGCATTTTGGCTGTTTTCGGAATCAACAAGAAGGGTATTGCCCAAAACTCTGTTTCCTTCCTCGGCAGGAAGGGTGTCTTCGGTTCCGCTTACAAGAGTGCTTACAAGAACAGCTACACAAACTAAAACAACGCAACCGACAGTTATAAATGCTTTTGTTCCGATAAGCTTTTTCCAATCGTAATTTTTGGCTCTTTCCTTTAAATTACTGAATTTAGCCTTGATGTCCATGGTAAAGTTTCCTCCGTTATATGTTGTATTTTTTATGCTTGAACGCTTATTCTGTGGCTTTCTATATCAAATAAAGCACACATTAATTCTACTATTCTGTATTGTGTTTCATAGCTTGCGCCGCCGCAGACTATTGCAACACCTGCTATTTTGGGCATGGTTTCCTTTATCAAGATAGGGGCTTCTCCGCTTCCGTTGCCTGCCAGTACAATGGTTTTGTCGGTTTCCTTACCGTTTTCGCTTTCTTTCACATGCTGGTCGGTTGCATATATGTATTGATAACCGCTTTCCAAGGTTATAAAAACTGCGCAATCCTCAACTTCGGGAAGCTCTTTTATAAGGGCTTCTGCCTTTTCCTCCAGAAACACACAATAGTCCAATCCCGAATCGGTTTTCGGGTTTGAAACCGATTCGTTGTTTTGCGAAGAATCGGGAATAAGAAGGAGTATCAAGCCTGCACAGATTCCTATAACTATCAATCCGAATCCTTTTGTATTCGAAAGCTTTTTGATTTTTTCCTTGAAATCATTCTTCAACAATTTCGACCTCCCCTCCGAGATTTTTTTCCAAATGTGCTTTTATATCATCTGAGTGCTTCATGTTGTTTTTCGAAAGCTTAACCGAAATTTCTTGGATGATACCTTCATCCTCTGTCCAATTTATGTTTATGTTGATATCGGATGGTTTTATGCCAAATTTAATGAAAACAATTTCATTAATATATTCCTTTAATTTTTTTTCGGTCATGGCTTGGGATAAATTGTCTAAATCAGCTTGTTTATTCTCATTTTGGCTTTCCCATTGAATGCTGTCGTTGTTAATTATCTCGTTAATATCTGTTTCGCGAAAGGGAATAAGTATTATAAGCAGACAAACCAAGGAAGCGATGTATTTTATATATTTTTCAAATCCTCCGCCTCCGAGTATACTGCAAACCGATCCGATAACAGACGAAGCAAGTATACAGAAAAAATATTCCTTCATGCCGTTACTCCTGTTTTCACAAAAACCGCAAAAGCGATTATACAAACAACACCTGCTCCTGCAACAACAGCAAGAAGAATGTTTAATATTCCCCCCAGATCATAAAGTAATGCGCTTTCTCTGTCACAGCCTATTGTTTTTGCGATGACCGAACAGACTAGTATCAAAAGCTTGCTTATAATGACTGTTATCAGCGGCGGAATGATTATGGAAAGTATAATAACAACTCCTGCCGCACCAACCGTTCCTTTAATCAAGGATACCGAGGCAATAACAGTTCTTGTGGCTTCCCCTAACATACCGCCTATCACGGGAACGAAAACACCTGATGCGAATTTAACGCTCCTTGTAATGAGATTATCTCCTGCCGTTGCCACGGCTGTTTGAAAATAAAGAACAAAGCCCAACAGGGAAAAGATAAAGGATAATATTATAGTCGCCGTGTTTCTTATAAGATTGCAGATGCCGCTGAGATTAACACATGAAGGCATTGCCGATGTTATGGATAGAGCAAAGGATATCTGCAAAAGGGGTAGGATTATTTTGGTGCAGACAGTATTTAAAACCGTTAAAAAAAGAGTAAGAGCCGCATTTGATGCCGCACCGGATGCAATGGCACCTCCCGACACAAACAGGGATGCCATTACAGGCATAAGGGATGACATAGCAATCGTCAATGTTTCCATAGAGGCGATTACCGTTATGAAAAGCTTATATAAAACCGAATATGTAACTCCCGATAAGGCAAGTATAGAAATGTAGCTTATCGCGCTGTCCAAGGCTTCTCCACCGAATTTCATTGCTGACATTGCACAGCATAATATAAGAATTCCCAATATTCCTCCGAATGCTTTCAAAACGGTAGGACCGTTATCCGAAAGGGAATCGGAAATTATTTCAATTACCTTTTCGAAGATATTTATATTTTTATCTCCCGAAAGCTCGTCCGAGGAAAGATATGGGTTTGTTATATCATCAGCACCTGCATTTTCTGCAATGCTTTGAGTCTCCTCGTCGGAATATGCAAAGGCTTGAATCGGTAAAATATATATTGCTGAAATAAGTGTTAATAATATAATTAATATTTTTCTCATGTTTTTTATTGCATCATATCCTTGGCTATGTCAAAAAGCTGTTGTAGTATGGGAAGGCTTATTATAACTATTCCTGCTTTTCCTCCAAGCTCAACTCTGGATGCCATTGCGTTTTCACCGCAATCCTTACATATCTCCGAGCTCATTTTACAGCAAAGAGAAATAGCCAAAGCCTTGAGCATGACCGCAAAATAGCCTCCTGCTCCTGTTTCTTGGGCGGCATTGTTTACAAAATCCAAAAAAGGAGCCAAGCCCTCGACTATGGAAACAAATATCAAAATTCCTGCCAATGCTCCTGCCAGAGATGCAAGCTCGGGACGAAGAACCCGAATAACTGCGATAATCCCTGCCGAGGCAACAGCAAAGGCGCATACAGCAAAGGGACTCATAAACCGAAAACGCTCTTTATAGTTGAAAAGAGCGCGCCTATTTCTCCTGCAAGCATCAGCATAACGATCACAACACCTGCTATAGTAACAAAGGTTGCCTGCTCGTCCCTTCCGTTTTTTTGAAGTATTTGACAAGCAACAGCGACTATCAATCCGACTCCGGCTATTTTTAAAATCAATCCTATGTTCATTTTTTGTTCCTTTCACTTATATTAAAATTATCGCAGTAAGCAATCCGCAAAGGAGACAAACTGTTTTGACTGTTTTCTGTCTCGCTCCTACCGAAGCAGATAAGCTTTCCTTTTGTGATTCCAGAAGCGAAACAACCGAATCCAGCCTTTTTATCTGTTCTCCCAAGGAAATAGAACCCAATTCCTTGCCGAAGCGCAGAAGCTCTTTTTCGATTTCTTTGCTTAATGACAAACAGGATAATCCCTTTTGCCATTTTAAATTAATATCTCTGCCCGAGGCTCTTAATTGAGCAAGAAAGCCTGTCTTTTCTAAAAAGTCATCCTCATAGGAAGAAAAAAGCTCTGAAAGAGGTATTCTTTCCGAAAATATTCTGCGGCGGAGATACTTTAAAAAGCTTGTTAAGGAATCCAATGCTTCAATTTCTCTTCCTTCTTGGGAAGCAAGGCTTCTTCCGCAAAAATAAGAAGTGCATATTAAAATCAAAGCGCCTATCCATTTCATAAAAATTCCCCTGTTTTAGATATGTTAAATGTAAAGCTTCCGTGTTCATCAAGATTTACGCATAAAGGAAATATTCCCGACTCTAAAATGGATTTCATTTTTCCTCTTTTCATTAATTCCTTAGGCGTTTTGCAATGGGCAGAGGCAATAAGACAGACACCTGTGTTTTGAGCTTCGAGGAGAGGTTGGGTATCATCGGGAGAAATTTCATCGCAAATTATGATTTCGGGAGCCATGGTTCTTGTAAGCATAGTTATTCCTTGGGCTTTTGGTATACCCGACAGAATGTCTATTGTTCCTGTTAAAGGTATTCCCGATGAAAGCTCGCACCGTTCGTCTGCAATAGCCACTCTTTTGACGTGAATACCTTTTCCGTTTGCCAAAAGAAAAGCAATGCTTTTCAAAAATGTGGTCTTGCCCAATCCGGGCGGAGAACACACCAAAGTTCCCATAATACCGTTTTTGTTAAATTCTCTTATCAATGGCATTGCAAATTCGGGAATAAACCGAGGAATACGCAGATTTACCGAATATATATCCGAAAAACCCATAGGCTTTCCTTCGAAATAATTCATTCTGCCGCAGATACCTGCTCTTCCTCCGTCCGGGAGAGGGATAAATCCCTGACTTAAATATTCATCGCAGGTATATAGAGAACCGCAGGTGAGATTGGATATAAATTGGGACATCTCTTCCTCGGTTGCTTTTATTCCTTTATTGATACTGCAGACTTTTCCGTCAATATCAAAAGCTATATTTTCTCCTGCCGAGGTCACCGAAACAGGTGCATTTTTTCGTATTCTTATTTCGCTGATAGAATCGAATATGTTTTCGGGAAGCAGATGAACCGCCCTTGATATCCTCAAGGGAAGATATTTAAAAAGCATATCAGCCATTTAATGTCCTCTTAGAGTGAGTTATGTAAATCCGAACCACTAAAAATCATCTTAAAAAACCTTCCTTTTAGGTCGCAGATTTTTCAACGAGAGAATTTTTGGGCAATCGAGGAAAAAACGGAGTGAATACAAGCGTATTCACGAGTATTGTGACGATGAGTGAGCAGAAATTATCCGTTGAAAATGGTTCGGATTTGCTTAACTCACTCTTAAACGTTTAAATTGTTTTTTCATTCTTTCAAAGGCAAAAAGCATTAACAGCAAACCGAATACACCTGCATAAACTGCTGTTCCTGCCGATGCGGCTGCCATCATATTTCCCAAATGAAGCTTGGAAAGGATAAATTTTGCCGAAATGCCGCTTACAACAGCACATAAAAGGGGAAGCAGTATATCGCTTTTTAATCTCGGAGCAACTCCCGTTGCCTTATACAATCTTCTTCTGCATAAAATATATGTAAATGTATTGGATATGACTAAAAGCCAAAGATAACCGTTTTCTCCTGTTTTTGAAACGAAAAACAAAATAAGCGTTACTCGAAGAATTGAATTGTAAACCGAAAATTTCAAGGTCTGCATTTGCTCGCCGATCGCCTTTAAAAGCCCGTCGGAAACGGTTTCTGCATACATAAAGGGAGTTACAAGAGAAAGTACTTTGATAGCTTCTGCCGTGTTTTCGTTTGGATAAAAGGCTTCTCCTATCTCGTAATTAAGGAAGAAAAATAATCCGCCAACTGCCACCGAAATAAGAGAGACAAAGGACATCAAAGAGGATATCCTTGCATTAAGAGGCTTTCGGTCGGAAAGCATATTCAAACGGGATATTTCGGGAGTGAATACCGATACAAGGCTTCCTAAAAAAGCAAAAGGAAAGAAAAGTATAGGAATCACCATACCTCTTATCATACCGAAAGAGGACAGTGCTTTTGAACGGTCTCCCGAATAGCTTTCGAAAACATAGGGAATTAGAAGGGTCTCCGCTGTATGCAGTATGCTTGTTAGATAAACCGAAAGGGATATGGGAATTGTTACCGAAACAAGGGAACTCATGCTATCCTTTTTTGTTTCGGTGGGAAGTGAAGTGTCTTTTGCTTTTCTTTGAGGGATGACCTTGAAAAGGAGCAGATATGTAAAGGAACATATTTCCGATAAGGTCACACCGATAACTATTCCGGAGCAAAGCTGTCCGATATCGTTGGTCTTTGCCATAACTACATTTAAAAACAGAGCAATAACAGCAATTTTTATGATCTGCTCAAAAAGAGAGGCGGAGGATGTGACGGTTACCTTTTGCTTTGCAATAAACCATCCCTTTAAGCAGGCGGCAAATGCCATAAATGGCATACTCAGGGCAAGAATACGGAGAGGAAAGCCGCATCTGCTGTCTCCCAAAAATTTAACAGCCATCCAATCGGCGCACAACAGCATCAATCCTGTGGCGATTGCGCTTATAACCGCTGAAGCGAGAAATGCATTGTTCAGCAAAAGCCTTGAATCTCCGTTGCTTCGTTCGTCTTTTTCGGCAATAAGACGGGAAACCGAAACGGTAAACCCTGCTGTGGCGAAGGTGGAAAACATTGTATAAACGCTCATTATAAGCTGATATAGCCCCATTCCTTCGCTGCCTATTCTCGAAGACAGAAACAACCTTAGGAAAACTCCCAAAAGCTTGTTTATCAGAGAAAAAACAGTCATTGCGGCGGCACCTTGTATTAGAATCCTTGCCCTGCTTTTTATAGCTATCACTCCGTTTTTATTAAATTCTATGCTTGCTTATGAGGATTCATTCATGGCAGATTCGGATTTTTTATCCCTTGAAAAATATAGCTCCGAAAATTTTCTTTAGCAGAGAGGAATAAGAGACCTCGGCAATATCCTCGGTGGTATAAACCTTGCTTCTCGCAATCTCCTCTCCGTTTTTGTAATAAGCGATATATCCTGCTTCGGTTCCTTTGGAAACAGGTGCCTGAAGGCTTTCTTCAATAAATGCTTTTGATTCGATTTGAGAGGAATTGCCTTTTTCACAAAGAACAGTTGCCTTTTCTGCTTCAATTCCGCAATAGCCTTGTATACCTCTGGTTACATCAATAGGCTCAAGAGAGGGAACATCCGGTGTTGCAATGGAATAATTGGCAAATCCGTAATCCAGCATCCCTTTAACTGCAGAAAATCTGTCGTCGC
The DNA here is from genome assembly GCA_964650045.1 of uncultured Ruminococcus sp. Taxonomy (GTDB): domain Bacteria; phylum Bacillota; class Clostridia; order Oscillospirales; family CAG-382; genus Coliplasma. Next base: position 2,508 of record CAZYRT010000002.1, on the reverse strand, counting down.
TGGTTTCGGCGCCTAACACAACTGCTATCAATTGCATACCGTCTCTTTCTGCTGTTCCCGAAAGACAGTATTTCGCATCATCGGTAAAGCCTGTTTTCATTCCTGTTGCGCCTTTGTAAAAGCGGATAAGCTTGTTTGTGTTTGCAAGCCCGAAGCTGCCGTTTCGGATAGTGTCCATCCATATTTTTGTGTAATCAAAAACAGTTGGGTGGTTCATAAGCTCTCTTGTGATAATTGCAACGTCCAAAGCGCAGGAATAATGGTTTTCGGCAGGCAAGCCGTTGGTGTTCACATAATTTGTGTTTTCACAGCCAAGCTCTCTTGCTCTGCTGTTCATTGCGGCAACAAAAGCTTCCTCGCTTCCGCAGATATATTCGCCCAAGGCTACCGTTGCATCATTTGCAGAAACGACAATAAGAGATTTCAAAAGATCGTCAACAGTCATTTCTTCTCCTTCTTCAAGAAATACCTGTGAACCGCCCATAGAAGCCGCGTGCGCCGAAACGATTACCGTGTCGGAAAGGGAAATTTTGCCCGAATCCAATGCCTCCATAACCAATAACGTACTGATGACCTTTGTAACAGAAGCAATGGGAAGATGCTCGGTTTCGTTTTCGGCAAAAAGGATTTTTCCTGTTGAGAACTCCATTAAAAGGGATGCCTTTGCTGTTCCGTTGCTTACATATTCCGAAACGGCAGGCTTGAACCAATATTCTGCCATTGCCATATCATAGGGGTAGAGCTTTGCGGTCTCGGATGCAGAAGCCAATTGAGGAAAAGACAGCATAATTAAACTGAGAATAATACATAATAGCTTTTTCATGAAATATCTCCTTTGATTTATATATTAAAAAGTATTCTCTTTTGCCGTCGGCTATTCCCAAAGAACGAAAAATCAATAGTTTTTCATAAATTATTCAAAAAATTTTTCAATATGCGAAAAAATGGTTGTAATTTGTATTTCTTTGTGATATAATTAACTACCAAATTAAATTATTGGAGGGAAATACTAATGAAAAAAATCGCAATACTTCTTGCAATGATCCTTTGCGTTGTTCCCGTTCTCACAGCTTGTGGCGGCGGTGTAGGCGGCGCTGAAAAGGCAGTCAAGAATTATCTTGAAGCACGTTATGTTGATTTTGACAAGGAAGCATTTTTCGCATCTTCTGCTCTTTACAACAAGGATATGCTCAAGGAATTACTTGACGAAGATGATTATAAGGCTGTAACCTATGATGGCTGGCGTGATAGCGCTGAAAATGTAATCAAGACTTACAAGGACTATGCAAGTGATGCAGATGACTATGATTTGAATTATGAGATCTACGCTTCCAGAGTTATCGATAAGGACAGCGATGAATTTGATGCCATCATGTCTGATATTTCCTTTAGCGTAAGCGGCGAAGGCTACGGCAGTGAGCTTCTTATTAAGGATACCGATCTTGAAGATTTGATCAAAAAAATGGCTATCGTAAGATATATCGGTGAGCAGGTTTATGTTAACCGTAAGGACGAAGAAAGAATCGAAACCGTTGGTTCCAGCTTGCTTTGCCTTAACATCGACGGCGACTGGTATGTTTACGGCTATGCTGATTACAGCACTCACTATGCTTCCAATGATGAGGATACAAGCCTCGAAAAGTGGCTCGACTAATTTCATAATAGAAAGCGGTTCTTTTTCGGAACCGCTTTTTTCGTTGAATGAATATCAGACTAACGAAATATACAAAAAAATTTGACGAAAAAAAGTGATTTTTTCGTATTTTCTACTTGTAATTCTTCTGCCGCCTTGATATAATATTTCATCGTAATTTTTGATACTGTTTTTAATATATGAGGAGGAACTCACCCATGCAGAATAATGTCCGTCCCGAATCTATGGCTCGCATCAATAATTTTGAGCTTGCCAACGCTTTTATCCAAGAACAAATTGCCGAAATCCGCGCACAGGTTGGCGATAAAAAGGTTCTTCTCGCCCTTTCAGGCGGTGTGGACTCCTCCGTTGTTGCTGCGCTTTTGGTTAAAGCTATCGGTAAACAGCTTGTTTGTGTTCATGTAAACCACGGTCTTATGCGTAAGGACGAATCCGAGAATGTTATCAAAATATTCAAGGATGAATTGGATGCAAACCTGATTTATGTTGATGCTACCGACCGTTTCCTCAGCTTGTTGGAAAACAAGAGCGATCCCGAGGAAAAGAGAAAGATTATCGGTAAAGAATTTATCAATGTTTTTGCTGACGAGGCAAGAAAGCTTGAAGGAATCTCCTATCTTGCACAGGGAACTATCTATCCCGATATTCTCGAAAGCATTAAGCAGGCAGAAGGCAAAAAGGCTGTTAAATCCCATCATAACGTTGGCGGTCTTCCCGAAGACCTTCAGTTTGAGCTTGTTGAGCCTATCAAGCTTCTTTATAAGGACGAGGTTCGTGTTGTAGGCGAGGCGTTGGGTCTCCCTCATGGCATGGTTTACCGTCGGCCCTTCCCCGGTCCCGGTCTTGGCGTTCGG
>CAZYRT010000001.1:0-105586 GCA_964650045.1 uncultured Ruminococcus sp. | reverse complement strand
TTTGCAAATAAGTGATAAGTGATGCAGCTGCGCTGTGATAGGTGATGCGATGCGTTTCACCCACGCGCCGAAGGCGTGTACCACAGGCGAAGCCTGCATCACGCACGAAGTGCGCACCACATTCCGCAAGGAACACATCACTCAAAAAAGTCTCTTTTGTCTACCGGACAAAAGAGACTTTTTTGTTGGTGGAGCATAGGGGATTCGAACCCCTGACCCCAACACTGCCAGTGTTGTGCGCTCCCAGCTGCGCTAATGCCCCGTGACAAATTAATGTTATCATATAACAGAGCCTTTGTCAACAAATATTTATACAGACAAATGGGTTTTCTCCCCCCCTGTATACATAAAACAACCTCGACCGAAATCGAGGCTGTTTTTATTGTTCTATTCAGAGATTATCAGATCTTTTGTGCACGTCTGTTGCTTTTAAGGAACATAAGTGCCGCAACAGAGGAGATCATTAATACAAACCATTGAATGTTGCTTGTATAATCTCCTGTAGAAGGAGTGGGAGGTATTTCGTAAACGTTATTGAATACGAGAACTTCGCCGCTGTGCCGAACCTTTGCTACCAACTGACCTTCGCCGTCATCGGTTACGGTTACTGTGATTGTGTATACTGTATCGTCATAGATCACACCGCTAATATCACCTGCAACTTCATACAATGTGTATTCGTATGTGCCGACTTCGGTGTATTCAATGATATCGAATACTATATTACCGTCGGCATCGTTGGTTGCTTGGAGTACGTTGCCCTCGGAATCCTTCAATTCGAAGGTAAATTCGCCGCCTGCCATTACCTTGTTTGCAAGGGTCTTGTCGGCAGAAATCCGAACGCTCACTTTATCAGCCTTATAGCTGTTGTGGAACACGGGGAGTGCTTCGGTAACTTCATCGCCTATGGAATAATGAACCTCGGCATAAAGTTTTCCGTCTTTACCGTCTGTAACGGTAACTATTACATTATAGCAAGCAGTATCATAGGTTACACCGCCTACATTGCCTGCTTCTTCTGTGAGGGTGTAGGTATAAATGCCTGCTTTGTTAAAGGTAAGTGTTTCGAAAGCTATCTTTCCGTTTATGTCGTTTGTTGCGGTATAAACTTCGGAAGAATCGTCGTTATTTACCAATTTGAAGGTAAAGATTCCTTCTGTCAGCACCTTGCCGTCCAAACGCTTGAATGCTTCAAGATTTACATCAACAGGAGCAGGAGTGTAGTTATTACGGAAGATAACAGAATCGGTCAAATCTGCATTGCCGTTACCAACAACCTCGATCTCACCTATCTGAGCCTTCAAAGCTCCGCTTCCGTCATCGGTTACGGTTACGGTAATATCATACACTTCTTCGCTGTAGGTCACACCGCCAAGCTTTGAGTTGTCAGCAGGAATCGCTTCGCAAATTGTGTAATTGTAAACACCTGCTTGAGTATAGGTCAAAAGGAAATGAACATAACCGTTAGCACGGTTACGGCTTTCGGCTTCTCGCAAGCCTGTTGCCTTGTTTATCATATAGAAGGTAAACTCATGGTCGCGAAGTTCGCGTCCTTCAAGCTCCTTCAAAACAGTCAATTCAAGATTTACGTCTGCAGGATCATACACATTGACAAAGGTCAAATCCTCGCTTATAAGCGCTATGATCTCATCATGATTTTCGGGAGCAACATGAATATATTCGCCTGCTTCGTAAAGCTCGCCTTTATCGGCATCGTATCCTACTGTAATGTGAACACACCAAACGGTGGCATCGGTGCTGTAGCCTGCTCTGTCGGTGATCTTTTCGCTGATAAAGAAGCGTTTTTCGCCTGCGGCAGCAAATTCAAAGCCGCTGAATTTGATATTACCAAGGCTGTCGCTGATTGCCGAAGTTACAAAATAGCCTTCTGTATCATAAACATCAAATTCAAAGCCCGACAAATCGTAATTTTCGCCAACCAGGGGATCGCCGTTAACATCAACGATAGACTTTGTGCCGTCAATTTCTACTTGGATCGAAGGAGGCGTGTAGCTGTTTGCAAAGCTGATAAGCTCAACACCGCCCTGTGTATCGGTGTAGGTATAGGAAGCAGCCAAATGCCCCTTACCATCATCGGTTACGGTTACGGTAACAGTATAAACATTGCTGTCATAAACCATTCCCGCAACATCGCCTGCTTTTTCTTCCAAGGTGTAAACGAAGGTTTTTTTCATGACCTTATTGCCGTTTTCGTCAACCATATCCTTTGCGGTAAAGACAAGGTTTTCGAAATTAACAACGCCGTCTGCACTATTTGTTACAGACTGAAGAACATTACCCAAATTATCCTTTAATTCAAAGGTAAATTCGCCATCCTTCAAATTCTTACCCGTTAATGTCTTGAACGCGGTCAAGGGCATTTCTACAGGAGCAGGAACATAAGTGTTATTGAAAATAATTGCTTCATTATTAGGATAGTTGACGATAGCTTCCAATTTACCGTTGCCGTTATCTGTTACGGTTACGGTTACGGTGAATACTGTGGTGTCAACTGTTACACCGGGAATATTGTTGTTGAATTCAAGAATAACATAAGTGAATGTTTTCTCGGTTTCGCCGTTCATATCCTCGGCAGTAATATCAAAGGTGGAGAACTTGATATTTCCGTTTGTACCGTTACTGCCTGTAGCAACGATTTCGCCGTTAACATCGTTTTCCCGTACAACGAAGGAAAATTCCTTGTCCTTCATTTCGCGTCCGGATAATTCCTTGGTCGCTTCAAGCTGAACAAAAGCATCACCGGGAACATAGGTGTTAACAAACTCAATTTCGTTTGTCAAATCAACGATACCGTCTTGGTTTTCGGCAAGAGTATCGCCGTTTGCATCCACCAATTCAGCAACTATATTACCGTTGCCGTCATCGGATATTTTAACATAAATAGTATAGGATGCGGTATCGTAAGTCATTCCTGACAAAGTACCCAAAGCTTCTTTTATTGTAAAGGTATAGGTACCGGGTTTTGCTGTAGCAGGAATCTTACGAGCGAAGGTTACGATTCCGTTCGCATCGTTGGTCGCAATATCAACAGGAGCAGCATTGCCATCCAAGAACAATTGGAAATCGAATTCGCCTTCGCGCATTTCTCTGCCGTTGAGAGTCTTTTTGATTTGGAACTTGATCTCATCGCCGTTGACTGCATTATAGCTGTTGTTGAATACGATTCCCGTATCGGTGCCATTCATCGAAATATAATTATCTTGATCGTCAAGGCTTACCAATTCAACGGAAATAGTACCGTCATTGTTATCGGTGATTCGAATATAAACATCATAGGTGTTGGCGTCGTAGGTCACTCCGGGAAGCTTTGCAGAAGCAGGAATAACCTCGCTCATTACATAATGGATGATTGCAGAATCGCTGCCTGCAGGAATGTCATTTACGGAATAGTAAAGAGTGGAGAAGGTAATATTGCCGTTTTCATCAACAATACCGTCTATCTCGCCGTTATTGTCCTGACGGATAAGCTTGAATGCAAATTCACCTGCTTCAAGTTCACGGCCGGAAAGTTCCTTTGTTGCGGTAATATTGATATAACCGCCTGCATTATATTCATTGTGAAACTCGGGTGCGGTTGAAGGTACAGTATAATCGTTTACATTGTCAGAGCCGTCAACATCGGAAGACCAATAGGTAACATCGGCAACCAAACGGTTATAGCTGTTACGGCTTACAACAACTTTCATCAAATATCTTGTTGCATCATAGGTGATACCGTTGGTGGTATTACCTGCATTGGATTCCTTTATCCAATAGGTATATGTGCCGACCTGGTTATAGGTCAATTTCGAGAAGGTTATATTACCGTTTGCATCGCCAACGCCTGCCGCAGGCTCATTACCATTTTCGGTGTTGATAACGCCGAAGGAGAAGGTTGCGCCATCGGGAGCGTTAGAGGTGGTCTTGGTGCCGATAGGTGTTACGCTGACAGAGTCGGGGTTGCTGTAGTTTACAAATTCAACAGAATCTGTCAAATCAACGTTACCGTCGCTGTCGCCGTTTACAGATACCGACAAAATTCCTTGTGCAGAATAAGTCAAGGTCGCTTCGAACTCAATATTGCTCAAATCGTAAAGCATATTGGGGTCCTTTGCGATTTCGGGAACAACCTCGCTTACTACAAAGGTAAAGGTCTTTGTTCTATCGCCATTTTCGTCGGGAGAAACGTCCTCGAGCATTTCATAGGAGAAATAGAAGGTATTAAAGGTTATGGAACCGTCGGCAGAGTTTGCGCCTGTGGTTACAACCTTGGAATTATCCTTTTCAACGATCCGGAAACGGAAACGTCCGGGGTCGGGAGTTGCATCTACATAAGCGCCTGTTGTTGAATCATAAACCTTCAAGGTTTTCTGTGCAACCAATGTCAAGGGAACATCATCGGGAACATAGGTATTTGTAAATGTAACAGCATCGTTATCCAAATCAAATGCTTGATTGTCGAGCATAGCTTCGGCGCTCATTGTGCCGTCGCCGTTATCAATAACATTGATGATCAATACATATTGAGTATTATCATAGGTTACGCCCTTAACACCGCCCGAAATTTCGGAGATAGTATATTTATAAAGACCGGGCTGTGTGAAGGTCTTGGAGCTGAAGGTAAATTCATAGGATTCGGAATTCTTAACGGTAACCTCGCCTGTGATAGGATCACCTGCAACAGGGTTGGAACTGTCGGGCATTGCAATGAAACCGAAGGTAGCCTGTTCGGGAAGAATACCGTTCATTACCTTGTTACCCTTAAGAGTAAGGGTAAGAGGCTCAAGAGTATAGGTGTTGGTAACAGATACAGAAGAAACAGTTGTTGCCGCGCCCTTGATTATTGTTACACTACGGGTGTTATAGGCAGGAGTCCAACCGGGAAGGGTTGAAACATCCTCTGCCACATTGATTATCACGCCTGCAGGAAGTCCCTTTACAGTGAGAGTTTCACCATGCTTTATGGCAACAGACGCTTTACCCGAAACGAAATTAACGGTATTCGCAGAGGAACTGCCGTTAAGCACATAAGTTCCGTCGAGCATTCCTGTGGTTTCGCTGAGAAGAATTGTAAATGTCTTGGTATCATCGCCGCCTGCTGCTACAGTCTTAGTGATGACCATATCGCCTACATCCGCCCAGTTTTGGGTCGTGTTGGTGGCGAGAGTTATTTCGGGGGCATTATCAATAACGATAGTAGCTGTGTTGGGAAGATAAATTTCGCCGCTTTCGGGCTGAGTGCCTTGGGTGTTGATCTTTGCGCTTGCATTGATCTTTACGCTAAAGGAAACAACCTTTGAGGTATTAGCCGCCATGTTGCTGAAATTCCATGTTACAACACCGTCATCAGCATTATAGCTGCCGCCGTTATCTGCCGAAACAAAAGCTGTGCCTTCGGGAATCTTATCTGTAACCTTAACATCGGCAGAAACAAATTCACCGTTGCTGTTTACAGCATCATTGTGGAAACGGATGTGGTAAACGAGGGTATCGCCAACCTTGAATCCATGGTCACCGTCGATATTTTGGTTATTAACTTCGGTAACAGTCTTGCCGTAAGGAGGATTGTGTGTGGTGTTTGTATTCACCGCGGCATTATTATTCAAACGAACCTGTGCGGTGTTATTAATTGTATTGGAAACAACACCAAGGCTCAAAGCACTTTCTGTTACAGTAACACGGAAGGAAACATAACGTGTTTCTCCTGCAGGTACATTCTTCAAAACCCATGTCAAAACATTATTGCCGTCGGGTATAATTGATGTATCAACAGTATGTCCTGTGTCTGCTGTTCCGCTTCCTGCGCTGTTTTCAACAAAAGCTGTGCCTGCAGGAATATAATCGGTTACGGTAATATCTGCGGTTTCGTTAAGAGTATTCTTTACTTCAACAGTATAGGTAAGTACATCGCCTACCTTAACAGCCTTGCCGTTATCGTCTGCAATATCAACAGCATTGTCGGAAAGGTTTACCGAAACTGTTTTTTCGGGAATATAGGTATCAGCCTTAAGGCTCAGCATACCGTTATTACCCAAAAATACCGTATAGTGAGAATTGTCGGAATCACCTGTACGGTGAGGGTGGGCAACGATAGAGGATGTGCCGGTAAAGTTGCCGTCATTTGCCGCTTGAGTGGAAGGATCATCCTTCAAAGTATCGTCACCGTTAACTACAAGAGTCGCCGCAGTATATGTACCCTTGGGGATATACCATTTTCCGTTAGATTGAGTTAATTTTGCATCTTCGGGGATATCAACCTCGATCAATACAGTCTTCTTTGTGGCAGAATAGGTTCCGTCCTCGTTATTATCGGCATTCCATTCAAAATATTCACGAACATAGTAGGCGGTGGTGCCTGCAGGGTTCGAGGTAACAGCATTGCCATTGGCATCAACGAGCAAGGTATCCTGCTGATAGGTATAGAAGGAGTTGTCCGCAGCCGCATCAAAGGTTGCCTTTGCCATTCCGCGGTGGTGGCTGTCAAGTGATTCGCTACGGTCCCAATCGTTGGTAAAGAAATTATAGGTATCGGTTGTTGCATCATAGTTTACAGAACCGCTTCCGTTAACTTCTTCTGAAGCATATTCTTTGGAAACGATGCTCGAAACATTTTCGGGAGTGATATTATCCCACAAGCCAACCTCGTAAACAACTCTTGCAGGCTCTTGGTGTTCAACTGTTGCAGTGTAAACGGGATTACCGTCTTCATCAAAGGTCTCATTAATAAGAACCTTTTCCATAGACAACAGGCTTGCAGGTGCGCTGATAACCACAGTTTCCTTATAAGGAGCAGTTAATTCGCGCTGAACACGAATCATAAAATACAAATATTCATGGTCAGGATTAGGATTAGCACCGCCTGCTTCGCCATAGAAGAAATAGGAACGGCAAACATAATCGGCGCCTTCGGGAATAGAGCCTGCGGCTCTTTGCGCTTCGATATATTCTATTGTATCATTATCTGCAAATTCGAGAAGCTGAACGTGTTCATCCTCTTCGCCGGAATTGTAGGCATTACCCCACCATACAAAGGAATTATCAAATCCGTTTTCGGAATAGTTTGCTTGATTTGCGGAATCACGGGCAGAGGACAGAAGCTCATCAATAAAGCTGTTCAGAGCTGCTTCATCTTCAAAACGCGCATCGGCTGCTGAAAGCTCCATACGGGACTTGATAACATTGCGTAGCAAGGTATCAAATTCTTCGTTTGAATTTTCAGTATTATAGTTTTGGAGATAGTACGCAAAGCTTGCGCCCTGGTAGAAATATCCATCTGCAACAATACCCTTCACATCTTTGACTTCCATATATTCACCGATAGGGTCGGTGAAGGTAACATAGCCGTCAAAGTCATGGTCACCTGTATCTACCTTAGTGGGAACGGTGATTGCCTTTCTGGCAATTTCGGTCAACATGTCGTCCAAGGCCTCGGTAAGATTGGAAACGTCGGTTACATTATAGAACTTGTCATTGTAATGTAATGTAGTAACAGAATCAAGAATGTTTGCGTTTACTGTTGTTCTGCCTACGGTAGTCCATGTATCGGAACCGTTTTTATAGTCGTTTGCATTGGAAAGAATATGAGAGGTATTATAGAAATAATAATAACCGTCATGTCTTGTTTGGTCTGCCCAAACACGAACCTTAAATTCCTCATTGTTCTGATAGCTTGTCCATGCGTCAAGGAAGGAATCTGCGGCATTGTTATTATCGTAATAATAGTTATCCGAGCCTGAAACAAACTCCTCTGTAGGGTTCAATGTCATATAAGACAAATCAACCTCTTGAACAGTATCCTGAGTTGCGGCATCGGAAAGCTCAACGCCGACTGTATAGAAGGCGCAGGCATTCTTTGAGTTTTCACCGAAATAATGGTTAGTGATAGCATTCTTATAATAAGAAGCGGTGAGAACAGCCAAAAATCCGTTGCCCATAAAGGGAGCATTTGTAGGGCCTTGGTTGTTTGTCTGGCTTGCGTTCCACCATTGGTTTTCATAAGCCGAAACAGTAGGCGCACCGTCGGACATGAGAATCATAATAGGAACACGTGTAAGTGTCTGATTATTTATGGTTACTGTTGTGTCAGCCTCCATTAAAAGCTGAGAACCCAAGGTTATACCTGCTTGAATGTTGGTTGCACCGCCTGTACCGTAACGGGAATTGCGAACACCGTTTGTTGTGGAACGACCCTGAACCAACTGAACAGTAGGAGCCCAGGAGGGGCCATTGCCTGTTGTCCAGGTCAAATGGTTGGTTGCAGATTCACCGTCATAGTGAGCAAGCTCGGACAATACGTTTGCCGCATCATAGCCTGCTGTACCGCCGCCTGCGTTATGGGCAGAGAAGGCAACAACGCCTACACGGTTCAAATCGTTCATTTCCATAAGGGAGGCAATCATTTTGTTTGCGGCTTCGACTAATTCCTGTGTACGGTTTTTGCCGTTACCGTTGGAATCGTTGCCCATACTTCCCGATGTGTCAAATACAATGACAACATCAAGAGGTACATTGATCTCCGAGGTCATACCCATAACTTGAGCAGACTGGGAAATTGTTACAAGGAAATTATTATCTCCGTCAAGAGTGATATTCTGACCGTTTACGGTAATATCGGTAGTGCTGACAGATTTACCTACAGTTACCTTACCTGCATTTACGGTATTGTCCCCGTAAATCATCTCGGGTCTTGTCAGAGTTTCGGGGTCGGCAATAGTGGTTATGTTATCGCTTGCGGATGCCGATGCAGTTATATCTGCGGCTGCACGGATCAAATTGGTAAAAGGCAATATGCCGAAAAGCATCAGCACAGCCAATGTCAATGCAGAAGCGCGTTGCCAGAGACGGAAAGTATCGTTTCCATCGGTTTTGCGGAAGTATCGTTTAAAAGTTCCGTTTCCTGTTTTCATTGTAGTTCCTCCGATGTAATGAAATTCTCGTTAAAAGCCGCGGTCGGCTCGTTCTTTCTGTTTTTTTCACAAGTGCAAATACCTAACAGTTCTTCTCCGTGTAAGTAGTATTCGCAACTGTAGCAGTCATCTCCGTCTTTACCGCCTTTGTAATAAGAACAGATGTCCTGCATTTGAGTTACAAACGGGTGTCCCTCCGAGGTATGAAATGGACTTTTCAGGAAATCCGGATATATAGGAACGACCTCGTTGAACTTACTGTGCCGTTCCCTTTCGGTATAATATCCGTATCTGAGTTCAAAGGTTTTTCCGAAAACTGTAAGAATCTTATAGATATCGCCTTCTTTTACGATATTATTCATAATCTCTTCCTTTCTGTCGGAGAAAATAAAAAAATTCGCATCAACTGTCTAATGATATAATACGACTATAGTTTAGCGAATTTTTTATTAATTTTCTATTACCTGAAAAAATTTTTTTCGGTCATATTTTTTCGAAATAATTTACCGATTACATATCTGATGACCGCAAATTCAGATATATTTTACAAAATTGTTATCAATTCGTCACGGTTGTTTACCCCGCCTTTGGATATAGCGATTCGGATCGCTTGTTTTACAGCAGCAACCGAAATATGGAGAGCTTCGGATATTTCGCTGTTACTTAATCCGAATGCCGCCAGCTTTGCCACTTCACGTTCTCTTGCGGTAAGGCTGGTGGATATTTTTTTGTTCCGCACGGTTCCGCTCAAGGTTGCCCAGCCTATACTGAAAATTTTATTCAGCTCCTTAAATTTTTCCAAAGATTCGGGCGAGATCACTGCAAGCCGTTCGTCCAAAAGAGTGTCCAGTGATTTTTTGTGTTCCACCAATATGCCGAAAAGCTGATCGGGAAGAGCCAGCTTGATAGCTCTGTCTATATGGCGGATGGCTTGGGCATTATTGCCGCAGTTATGGTATGCTTCGGCGCAGATCATGCGCAGATATATTTCTGCGATAACGGTCTTGTCCGCAATTGCCTGAGAGACCATCGGCTCTATAGTATTGGGTATCATGGACATCAGAGAAAGCCCTTGAACACCTTTCATTTCAAACTGCTTGGAAGCAAGGGCATAGCTTGCCACATAAAGATATTTTGCATAAAAAACCTTTACAGAAGGAAGAGAATCCGGATGTAAAGGCTCGAAATTACCCATTTTAAACCATTCGGGAAAGTCTAAAATTTCATAATTAGAGGTGTTGAGAGCCGCCAACGCAAGAGACATGATATCGCTATCTTCATCTGTAGTCATAGGCGCTTCGCATATATGCTGTTTTGCTCTTACCCAAAGCTCAGCATCGCCTCTCCACATAGCGCAAAAGCCAAGAAGTATACCGCTTGCCAGCACAGCATAAAATCCCGAATGACGTTCCAAAAGGAAATTTGCCTTTTCATAGACCTTGTCTATTTCGCCTTTAGCATAGGCGATTTCTGCTTCAAACAAAATCCGGGCTTCGGGATTATAGGCAAGCTGTTGGATAGCCTCCTCTGCACAACCGGGAGTATGATAAAGGCTTGTCATATCCAAAAACAGAGATTTTCGGGGCAAAGGCATATTCTCTATTATATCATCCTGCGCTTTTGTTTTTCCTGCAGGACGTTTGGCATCCGAGGGTATCATCCAGGCTCTTCCCCATTGAACCGCGCCCTCTATCAAACCGTCCTTACAAGCCATTTGGATATATCGGGGTGTTACTCCCCATTTCTCCGCCGCTTCTTTTACACTTATCATATTCATGGTGTCGCCTCTGTTTCCTTCGCTTATGCGAAATTCGTTTCACTTCGTTTATGCGAAGTATATTTTACTTCGTTTATACGAAGAAGTCAAGACCTTGACCGAAACTTTTCAACAGATATCTTGCCTCGGGAAAGCGAAACAAGGGAAAATACAAAATAACCTACGAACAGATGAAAGAATGGGGTTACATTAACTTAGTAAATGAATATCACAAAAAATCGTTGACAGAAGAAACAAAATAGTATAAAATCAACAATACAGAGTGAATCAAATTCCGAAAGGAGAAATTTTATGAGAACCAAACGTTTATTATCAATTGTTTTGACTTTGTCCATGGTGCTGACCTTGATTTTCACATTAGGCTCGGCAAATGTTTCGGCAATTACCGAAATATCCAATAATGCTCCCTGCATTACCGCAACAGCAGGAGAAGCTGTTGAGCTTTCGGGCTATTCCTTGGTATTTGACGGTGATGTCACCGCAACCTCCGACATTGTCTGGAAAGACCAAAACGGAAGCCAAATAACAAGCTTCACTCCCGATTCCAAGGGTGTTACACCTATCACAGCAGAAGCCAACGGCAAAACAAAGACAGTTTATGTTGTTGCTAAGAATGCCGATGAATCGGAATACGTTCTTTTTGAAGCAAGCTTTTCGGATTACAGCTCTCTTCAGGAATTAAAGGATTCCGGCTTTACCTTCAACAAGCAAGACAGCCTTTATAAGCTTGAAAACGGCGAGCTTATTATAGGAAGCAACAGCGATGACTATGCAAGAATGGTCTTGCCCCAATGGTTGGGTGATTTCGGTGACTACTCTATAACCACCGAAGCAAAATTCATTACCACAACAAACACAAGCCGTTGGTTCGGTATGGTTTTCCGCGCGCAAAACGAAAATGGACAGCAATATCCCTATTATCACATCTGCACCCGTGAAAACACCACCCTTTCAAACGGCGTTGAATTTGCCGAAAGAACCGAAGCTAATGCCTGGAACGTTGCTCAGACCGCAGCTGCTACTATAGCCTCCTTGAAAGACGATTACCACACCTTTAATGTTCAGGCAAAGGGCAATGATGTTCAATACAACATCGATGGCAAGGAAGCTTTGTATGTTACCGAAGCTGTTATGGGTATCAAGACCAAGGCTTATAAAAAAGGCTTGATTGGCATTACCATGAACTGCGGAACAATGTCAATGAAATATATCAAGGTAACAGTTCAGGAAAGCGCACCCACGCGACCCAGTAAAACTCTTGTACTTCTCAACAACAAGCATGAAGACAACAATCTCCGCAATGCTATCGCAAATGTTCAGAATATCCAAGGGGATATTGACAGTCAGCTCAACAGCACAAGCAATGTAGGAGTAGCATTGTTTAAAGCAAGCGAAGCTTCGGATATGTCTGCTGTTTTCAAGACCTGCAAAAAGAAGGGTATTATTCCCACAGTTCATATAACCTCAAATTCCGAGGCTGATGCAGTTCTCGCCGCAATAACCTCGGCTAATCTCAGAGACGTAAATGCAGTTTCCGAAAGCGCAGAAGTTCTCGGATATATCCGCGAAAAGAGTGTTTTTGTCAGAACAGGCTTAATAGTTGACCTTCAGCAATCCTCTCTCACCTCGGCAGAAGCAAACGAAATTCGAAAATCCGTCCGTTCTGCACCTGCCACCTTCTGTATTATCGAAAGCACCAATGCCACAAAACAGGTTGTTTCCGAATTGCAGGAATTAGCCGTTGCCGTTTGGGTAAAGGTTGCATCCGCCCCCTCTACAGATGAATTTATTGTGGAAACCGTGAAGGCTGTGACCTCAGGTGCAAACGGTATTATTTCCGAGAATGCAAACGAAGTTACCGATATTATTAATATAAACCTTGCGGAAAACACAATGACCAGAACTCCTATTATGATAGGACACCGAGGCAACCCCAGCCAAGCTCCCGAAAATTCCCTTTCAGGCTTTATTACAGCTTATGAAAACGGTGCTGATGTTTTTGAGGTTGACGTTGAAATAACCTCCGACGGCGAAATAATCATAATGCACGACAATACTCTCAACCGTACAACCAACTATGACGGCAACAAAACCGTTAACCAAATGACACTTGCTCAGGTTAAGGAATATAATCTTCTTGCCAATGACGGAACCGTTTCAAATGAAAAGGTTCCCACATTAAAAGAGGTTTTGGACGAGTTTAAGGACAAGGATTGTAAAATATTCGTCGAATTTAAGGGAAGCAATGCAGCAAACGTTGGCGCAACCGCAAAAATAATTCAGGAATACGGCATGGAGGACAGAGTTGACGTTATCTCCTTCTCGGGTAAATTCCTTGAACAGACCCACACAAATCTCCCCGGTATGTCAACAGGCTTCCTTTCCTCCTATAAGCTTACCTCTCCCACCTATGTTGATGCAGTTGAAGCGGTTATGCGCGCATTGAACGATGCTCAGAAATATAACAGCACTATCAACACAGGCAGCGGTATCTTCACCCTTCATTTTGAACAGGCGGCAACCGACCGCGGTGTTACCGTTTGGCCCTGGACCTATACAGCCTCCAGCAACAACGGCGCCTTCCTTTCGGGATGCGACGGCTTGACCACAGACGATGTTCAATGGTGTAAGGACATGGCAAAATATATTGAATCCGATTCCTACGATGCCACCATTAATGTCGGCGGTTCCCCCGAACTTACCGTTTCCTCAATTACCTACGGCAATGCCGTAACAGCAATTCCTTCCGAAAATGTTATTATTTCGGTATTAACAGGCAAGGATATAATCAAGGTAGAAAACGGACAGATATACGGTGTTAACGGAGGTACCGCAACAGTTGTTTACGGATATTCCACTCAAACAACAGACGGCGGCGAATATGTCCTCTATACCCAGCCTATCACAATTAATGTTGTAGGCGGCGAGGCTCAGGTTAATCCCGAAAAGGGCTTGTCTACCCCCGTTATTATCGCAATAATCGCGGCAGTTATTGTTCCCTTGGGAATCCTCGGCGGAATGCTCATCTCCAAGAAAAAGAAAGCGAAATAATGCGTGTTCTCCGTTAGAAGAACACGCAGCGATATAAATCCCACAAGGGATTTGCGATATTCCCTTCGGGAGCGATATTTGCCTGCGGCAAGAGATATGCCCTGCGGGGCGTGAGGGGTTTATATCATATCGCGCCGAGTATGGCGTATCGCCTTAATGCATCCCCATAAATTTAACCCCACAAGAAAAACGGCTGATGAAATTCATCAGCCGTCTTTTATTATTCAAGCTTAAATTGTTTCGATCTTGATCAAGTCGGTGTTACCGCTTGTGCCGTCGGTATTACCGCCTGTGATGATGATTTTGTCACCGGGTTTAAGGTTCAAAGCTTCCTTAGCAAGACGTTTTGCTGTGTAGAACAAAACCTCCACAGAAGGGTATCTTTCGCAAAGAATGGGCTTAACACCCCAAGAAAGGGCAAGCTTATGCATAGTCTTTTCATTAACCGTAAGACCGATTATATCCACAGGAGAACGGAAACGGGAGACCATTCTTGTTGTCATGCCCGAAAGGGAGCAGGCGACGATAGCCTTCGCGCCGATATCTATCGCAAGACCGCAAACCGCATGGGAGGTTGCATCGATAGTATTCTTTATCTTAAATTCGGTGTTGCGGAAACGCTTTTCATAGTGGATGTTGCTTTCGGTGTATTCGGCAATTCTTGCCATAGCTGAAACCGATTCAACAGGATATTTACCTGCGGCAGTTTCACCCGACAGCATTATCGCGCTGGAGCCGTCATAAACAGCGTTCGCAACATCGGAAATTTCTGCTCTTGTAGGACGGGGATTGGTTATCATAGATTCAAGCATTTCGGTAGCTGTAATAACCCTCTTGCCCAACAAACGGCACTTTGTAATAAGCTTTTTCTGAATAGCAGGAAGCTCCTCATAGGGAATCTCAACACCCATGTCGCCTCTGCCGATCATGATGCCGTCGCATTCCTCGCAGATTTCTTCGATATTATCGATACCCGAACGGTTTTCGATTTTTGCAATAAGGCTTAGGTTATTACCGCCGTTAGCCTTCAAAAATTCCGAAACCTTTCTAAGATCATCGGCAACCGAAACAAAGGAGCAGGCGATAAAGTCAACATCGTTTTCAATACCGAAAAGAAGGTCCGCCTTGTCCTGTTCGCTCATATATTCGCTTTTGAGAACCTTGTTAGGGAAGCTCATACTCTTGCGGTCGCTTATGAAACCGCTGTTCAATGCTTCGCAAACAACATCGGTTCCTACAATAGACTTGACACGGAAAACCAAAAGACCGTTGTTTACCAAAACATTGTCCCCTACATAAAGCTCTTCCGCAAGCTTTTTATAGCTGACCGAAACTCTTTCCTCGTTACCCAAAACATCGTCTGCTGTAAAGGTAAATTCTGCGCCCTGCTGAATCTCCGCCTTGCCGTTTTCGAAAATACCGATACGGTATTCGGGGCCCTTTGTGTCGAGCATAATGCCTATTGGCATACCCAATTTTTGACGAACCGATTTTATTAATTCTATTCTTGCTTTATGCTCCTCATGGCTTCCATGGGAAAAATTCAATCTTGCAACGTTCATACCTGCAAGGCACATTCTTTCAATGGTAGCCGCATCAGAGCAAGCAGGACCGATAGTACAAACAATTTTTGTCTTTCTCATATTTTTATTCCCGCAATTTATTTCGGAAACAAATAGGTTCCGAAAATATATTACATAACCTTTCCTTATAATAATTAATATCCTACACAAAAACAGAGCCCTTTTGAAAGAGCTCTGTCGAAAAATGTATATTTCACCATTCAAGACATAAATAGAACGTTTTTGTTCTATGACAGGCTCCACCGCTTATGCCTTTTTTATTATATTATTTAGAGATTAAAATGTCAATAGCCATTACCTAATCTGACCGTTACCGTTTATAACATATTTATATGTGGTCATTTCGGGCAATCCCATAGGACCTCTTGCATGCATTTTCTGAGTAGAAATACCGATTTCAGCTCCGAAGCCAAACTCCTCACCGTCAGTAAACCTTGTAGAAGCATTTACATAAACAGCCGCCGCATCGATATTATTACAGAAATAAACCGCATTTTCCTGATTTTGAGTAATAATAGCCTCGCTGTGTCCCGTTCCGTGAAGATTAATATGCTCCACAGCCTCGTTTATGTCCTCAACAACCTTAACCGCAAGAATATAATCGTTGTATTCGGTGAAAAAGTCATCCTCGGTTGCAGGAATTATATCGGGAAGAATTTCCAAGGTCTTTTCACAGCCTCTTAATTCCACATTATCCAATCTTTCCTTTATTAAAGGAAGGATGTCCTTTGCGATAGCTTTATGAACCAGCAAGGATTCTGCCGCATTGCAGACCGAAGGTCTTTGGCGCTTTGCATTGTCCATTATTTCGATCGCAGTGTTGAAATCTGCGGTTTCGTCGAAATAAACATGACAGTTTCCTGCACCTGTTTCGATAACGGGAACAGTTGCATTATCCACTACCGAACGGATAAGGGATTTGCCTCCTCTGGGAATAAGCAAATCGATACCGCCCTTTAATTTCATAAGGGCATTTGCGGTTTCGCGGGATGTGTCCGAAACTATCTGAACACATTCTTTGGGCAAGCCTATTTGAGTAACAGCATCCGAAAGAACATTTGCAACAGCAATATTGGAGTTTATAGCCTCCTTACCGCCGCGAAGAATGACTGCGTTACCCGATTTAACACACAAAGCCGCCGCATCTGCGGTTACATTGGGGCGCGCCTCATAAATTATGGCGATAACGCCGAAGGGTACACGTCTTTTTTGAATATTCAAACCGTTGGGACGAACCCATTCCTGGCTGTCTGCCAAAGGATCAGGGAGAGCTATAACCTTTTCCACCGAAGCGGAAATAGCCTTTATCCTTGCTTTGGTCAAGGTCAATCTGTCAAGCATTGCCGCAGACATACCGTTTGCCTTTGCGTTGTCAATATCCTTTTGGTTTGCGGCGATTATCTCTTGAGCGCGGTCTGTTAACGCATCCGCCATCGCCTTCAATGCCTTGTTTCTTGTTTCGCTGTCGGTACTTCCCAAAACAGCCGAAGCCTTTTTGGCAAGCCTGCTCATGTTATTTAGCATTTCTGAAATACCCTTTCATAAAATTCCATTGTGGATAACATTATAAGTTTACATAATTCTGCGTAATTTTCACATTATCAAACCCTGGTTTTCCACTTCTCCACAAGGTTTTCCACAATCGACACTCGAAAAATGCCTATTTTTCAAGGTTTCGTGAAAAATTATCCACATTATCCACCGAGTTTTCCACAAGAATGAAGAAACATTATGTAATGTGCTTGTCCAGAAAATTATGAAAAATGTCGCAAAATTATTGTAATTTTTTGTAATTTTATTTTACATCCTTGGTCGCAAAAGCATTCAAATCGATACCTCCGCGGACACCTGCAAGGTATTCATAATAGCCCTGTGAGGCTATCATAGCCGCGTTATCACCGCAAAGCTTTAGAGGAGGAAGGAAAAGCTTGGCTCCGAATTTTTTCGCCGTAGCCTCCACAGAAGCACGAAGATGAGAGTTTGCCGCAACACCGCCTGCAAGAACAATATTACAGCTTCCCTCTCTTGAAAGAAAAAGCTCCAAACGGGTATTAATGCTTCTTATAAGAGTTTCGGTAAAGGAAGCGGCAATATCCGCCTTAAATTCCTCATCCATAACTCTGCCGCGCTGAAGCTCGGTATGAACAAGATTTATAACCGCGGTTTTCAATCCAGAAAAGGTGAAATCATATTCGGCACCGTCAATTGAGCCTGCGGTAAACTTATATTTATGCTTGTCACCGATAGCGGCAAGCTTATCCATAGCCGCACCGCCGGGATATGGCAGACCGAGAACACGGGCGCATTTATCAAAGGCTTCGCCTGCCGCATCGTCTCTTGCACAGCCTATTAATTCATAATTCGTGTAATCCTTCACTCTCATAAGCGAGGTGTGTCCACCCGACACCACCAAGCTTATAAAAGGAGGCTCCAAATCGGGATGAGCAAGATAGTTTGCCGCAACATGACCTCTTATATGATGAACCGGAACAAGAGGCTTACCTGTTGAAAACGCCAAGCCCTTTGCAAAGGAAAGACCTGTAAGCAAGGCGCCGATGAGTCCGGGGGAATTGGTCACGGCGATAGCATCGATATCATTTATTGTGCATTCAGCCTGAGCTAACGCATTTTCCACAACGCCGCATATCGCTTCTGTGTGAGCGCGGGAAGCTATTTCGGGCACAACACCGCCGTAAACCGCATGAATATCAATTTGAGATGCGACAACAGAAGAAAGAAGCCTTCTGCCGTCCTCAACCACACTTGCGGCTGTCTCATCGCAGGATGATTCTATTCCTAATATTTTCATAAAATTTTCTCCAAAACCAAGGCATCAACACCGCGGTAGAAGCCTTTTCTTCTACCAACAGTATTAAATCCCCATTTTTTATAAAGAGAGATAGCGCCGATATTATTTTCGGCAACCTCCAATGTTATATTTTCGCAATTATTCTCCCTTGCGAAATCAAAAAGCTTGTTTAATATCTTTTCTCCGAGACCCATTCGACGGAAATTCTCTGCCACCGCAAGGTTCATTATCTGACCTTCACCGATAACACAGTACATAGAAGCGATAGCACAAACATTATCGCCGTCTGCAACAACAAGATAAACCGAATTTTCGGGCATTTCCAAAATCTGCTTTTCGGTCCAAGGAGTTTCAAGACAAGCCTTTTCAATTTGGGCGGCATATACCTCCTCGCCCTTTTTGATCTGACGGATCTCCATTTATTCTCCGACCATTCTCACAATAACATCATTTGGGCAGAAAACTGTTTTGCCTGCGGCACCGTCACGGAGATAATATCTTCCGTTATATCCGAAAAATGAAACCAAATAATAAAGACCGGGATATTCCTGAGAAAGAAGACGAATATAATAATGGTCGGTTATGGTTTCGGCTGTAACACCGATGTTAACACCTTCACCTTCGGTAATATGCTCTGCAATAAGCTCGCAAAGCCAGGAATCCTCTGTGGAATTATGCTCCTTTAGCTCATCGGGGAGATATTGATTATCCGCATAAAACGAAGTGATATAAGTTTCGTTATTAGGGCCGTAGATAGATGCTGCAATGGGTTTAAAAGAAGAGACAGTGGGCTCCTCTATTTCCGAGGAATACACAAGGAAAAAGTTTCCGCTGTCCTCATAACAGAGAAATTTATCGCTTTCCTCAAACTTTACCTTATAATAGGTCATTTCTATGCTTCCGTCCTGAACCTTGATATATTCCTCATCGGGTGTTACGGGATAAAGCCCCATTGGTGTAGCATAATAATATTCGATTCCCGTGTTAGGGTCCTTGAACCCTGTTTCCAAGGCTTCGCCGTCCTTTTTACCGCAGGACACAAGGAAAATCATTAAAAAAGTAAGTAATAAAGCCAAAAATTTTTTCATTATATTAATAACCTATCTGACCCAAGCTGTCGTCATTTTCTACCCAATCGCTTACATTATAGATAGAATATTCGTCCTTGTTATCTCTTACGATAACACGTTTAATGCCTGCATTAATAACCAAGCGCTTGCACATCTGACAGCTTGTTGTTCCGCCGACCAATTCGCCTGTTTTTGCATCAACACAAGCCATATAAAGGTCTGCGCCCAGCATTCTGTCATGCTGTGCGGCAATAATAGCGTTGGCTTCGGCATGGACCGAACGGCAAAGCTCGTATCTTTCACCTCTGGGAATATTCATTTCGTCACGAAGGCAGGTTCCGATATCACAGCAGTTCTGTCTGCCGCGGGGCGCGCCGTTATAGCCTGTTGAAATGATAACATCGTCCTTTACAATAATTGCACCGAACTTTTTACGAAGGCAGGTTCCTCTCAAGGTTACCGCCTCAGCAATATCGAGATAATAGTTGATCTTACTTCTTCTGTCGCTCATTTTGTTTATCTCCGTTCATTTTTATTTTCAATATATTATATTACATATTACTATATAATAGCTTAAAAATCAATAGAAATGCTATTACAGCATAGCAAAAAACATAAGCATATCGCCGCCATCGCTTGCCTTTTTTGGAAAGGTTTTTGTATGGTTGAAGCCGCATTCCTTCAAAATTTGCTGTGTTGAAACATTCTTAGAGGAAACTTGGGTATACATTTTCTTTAGACCCATTTTGTCCTTGGCGTAATTTTTCGCAACCGTAACAGCCTCAACCTCAAAGCCCTTGCCCTCATAGCTTGAATTTGCAAGGAAAAAGGTCAAATCACATCTTTTTTCGGAATAAACCACATTCTCGAAAATAAGCTGACCGATAATTTCGTCATTCTTGGTGAAGATACCCACAGAGGGGCTTCTTTCCTCACGTTCGGAAATTTTCTCGAAGAATTTATCCACCACAGCCTCGTCATAAACAAGCTTTTTGCCCTCGGCTGTTTCGCATTTTTTCCAAAGAGCTCTCATTTCCTTTTGGTTCATGGTTCGCAGAATAATATTTTTTCCTCTTGTTTCAATCATTTCCGCAATTCTCCTTTCAAATCAACCATTTATACACGCAGAAAACCGCCAAGGCGACCTGCAAAATAAGCATAAAGGGCATTCCGAATTTAAAAAGAGGGGTCTGAGTTTTATGTCTTATTGTATACATAGCCGCCAAGCCGCCGATAGTACCGCCCACAAAGCCCAAAGCCATAAGGGTAAATTCGCGGATACGCCATCTGTTGTGCTTTGCCTTCCATTTATCGATCGCAAAGAAAATAAAGGTTATAAGATTAATTGCAAGAAGGTATATTCCTATAATTTTCAGCAAAAATGTTGTTTCCATTTTATTTTTCAAACCTTTCGGCAATTCTTTTTAATCTTGGGCGGTTGCATCGCTGGAGCATTACAAAATAGAAATCGAACCCTGCCGCCAACAGGCTTGTTATCAAAAACACGGGAAAATCCCCGAATTTCAAGGAAAACAGCAGAGGTACAAAGCTTAAAAACACATTTACCGTGTGAACTATCTCCGACCGTACCGTAGCAGAAGCGATTTCGCCCCATGTGTGCTTTTCCTTTGAAAATTCATCGGGAGAATATGTAGGCGCGTCGGAAATCGCCTTCTTCAGTTTCAAAAAACCGTAAAGCTTATTTTCGAATTTATTGTCGGAATCGAAATATTTACTTTTGTAATTGGGATTGGCAGGGATTATTTTCATCAAAATCCATTCCCCAAAAACAAGCCTGACCGCCAAATGGTAGAAAATTGTCATAAATGTTATGGAAAAGGGCGCCAAATCAGCCCTCAACGCCCTGTCAAGACCGAGAAAGCCCACCCACAGCGCCAAAGAAATAATACTTCCCAGCCACATGACCTTTTGAAATGTGCTTTTAAATTTCAGCTTTTTCATCTTTTGTCCTCAATCACGTCCCAAAGGGACATATCGTAACAGAATTTGTTGTATTTGCTTCGCCACAGCAAACGCCAAGTTTACTGGTACGGCATTACCAATCATTTTGTATGCATCGGCAACATCTGTATACACAAATTCAAAGGTATCTGGAAATGTTTGAATCCTTGCACATTCTCTGACACTTAATCTGCGATATAAGTCCTCTTTGCCCTTCACAAATTCTCGTTTGTTCTTTTCGATAAATACCATTTTAGGTGCTTGTGGGTGTATGGGTGCATGACGACCTCCCGCTTGAATGGTAAAGGAAGGCTCATTCCATGATCGAACACGGTTTCGTGACATATAAATGGTAGAAAAACCACCTATCATGTATTCGTGGTTGAGAACCATACAGTTTGCTCCGTTAGTTTTATTGGATTTTAATGCAGGAACTGCAGTTTCTCTCAAATCCCAAATAGCATCATATAAGGTGTACTTCGTTTTTTGGGGGTCAGGGAAAACAAATCTCATATTCAAATCTTTGCGTATACCCACATAGAAAACTCGTTTTCTATCTTGTGGAACACCATAATCCGCTGCGTTTACAAGTGTAACGGATATATTATATCCTGCATCTTCAAAGCTTTGGATGATATTTTGTACCGCTTCACGATGCATATCGGCAAGCATACCCGAAACATTTTCTGCAACGAAAAATTTGGGTCGCTTGTCCTTTAAAATTCGGATGTATTCATAAAACAACTTTCCGCGCTCGTCATTTATACCACGCAAAGCCCCCGCTTCGCTCCAACTTTGGCAAGGTGGTCCACCGATAATACCATCGCATTCGGGAATATCTGAAGACGGAATAAGACGAATATCTCTTTTGTCAAGCGGTGCTGTGTGATTCTTCTCATAGGTAGCCCATATTGTTTTATCAAATTCGTTGGCGAAAACAATATTAAATCCAGCTTTTTCAAAGCCCAAGTCCATACCGCCCGCTCCGGAAAACAAACTTACAACTTTCAAGTTCCATTACCTCGCAAATGTGATTACTACTACTTTTTTCATCGTAGCAGGGTTGTTGGGATCTCTTATTTCTCTAAACTTTATATCAATCCCGATTTCGTGTTCAATTAAAATCCTATCGGCTTTAGGGAAAGATTCGTATTTTTCAAAATTGATAATAGCAAGGAAATTAAATGATTTTGTGGCATCGAATTTATAGGCATATCTAAAAACTCTGAACGGATTTTCAATGTGCCACATTCCTCGCAATCTCAAATATGTAATTCCAAGAGGATCAACATGATTCACTCTACCGAGTTCATTGGTTTCTGCAAATTCTATATCAGGAATTTCAAGTATACCGTTCTTAATCTGAGTACGTATTCTCTCATATATTTCACTGCTGGCTGCGTAGTCTTCGCCATATACAAAGCAAAGTTGTTTGATTTCTTCGTTTTTAACAACACCTACCGCGAAAATCAAATCTTTTTCATCCCAAGTACCACCATCACAGGATTTACAAGCCGAAGTGAGCATAGTACTGTCACGATAAATTTTTGCTTTGGGGTAAGAACTGTTCAATGCTAGCGCGGAATTAGGAGATTCTATTTTTTTAACCTCAATCGCATCACCACCACGCAATATAGCATCTGGGGGATTGTTCTGATTGCCAAGATAGGCAAATGTCTCGGAATGTGCTCTCATTGCATCGGCTTCATCGAGTCCGTAAGAGTTTGCAAACGAATCTTTTATAAAATGCTCTAAAGCGTCCCCCATATTATTAGCTCTATTTTTTGCATAGTAATGTTCGCCGGTCTTATAAACAGGGCAGTGATAAATGTTGTAAATTGCTTGAATAATATTGCTCATAGTTTTCTCCTATATTTTCGATATGTTATACTAAACTGCTGTAAAACGAACTTTTGAGTGTTGCTCGAAACTCTCTTTTGTTCCAAGTCAATTTGGGGGCATTTTTTGATTTTGAACACCATTTTTTAATTATCTCACTCAAAAAGGCTGAAAATGCCCGTTTTGGGGTTAAAATCGCTCATTTTCGTGTCAAACAAACAACAGTTTCCCATGGTCTGTAAAAGGAAACATATCAACAGGCTGGATGCACTTAACCTTATATCCGCCGTTACGGAGAGTATAAAGGTCGCGTGCAAGAGTTTCGGGATTACAGGACACATAAACGATTTTATCGGGGGCAAGAGAAATCAAGCTTTTCAAAAATCTGGGACTGCATCCCGAACGGGGAGGGTCGGTCACAACAACATGAACCTTTTCACCCTCTGCCGAAAGCTCATCCATAAATTTTCCCGCGTCCACCGCGAAAAACCTTGCATTTTCAATATTATTCAGCTTGGCATTAAGCTTTGCATCGATGACAGCCTCTCGGTTTAATTCGGCGCCGATGACCTCCTTCGCCTTTTCGGACATCAAAAGCCCGATTGTACCTGTTCCGCAATAGGCGTCGATAACCCTTTCCTTACCCGAAAGGTTTGCATATTCTATCGCCTTTTTATAAAGAACCTCGGTCTGTTTATAATTCACCTGAAAGAAGGATTTGGGGCTGATTCTGAATTTCAAGCCCAGCAATTCCTCGGTTATATAACCGTTACCGAACAGAACCTCGCTTTTTTCACCAAGCATAAGACCCTTGTCGGATTCATTAATATTCCAGACAACTGTTGTTATTTCGGGATGACGGCGCAAAAGCTCGTTCACAAAGGAGGTTTTGGAACGGAAAATCCCCTTTGCGGTTACCAAAACAACCATAATTTCACCTGTTTTCTCGGCTTTGCGCACAAGAGTGTGGCAGATAAAGCCCTTTCCGCTTCTTTGGTCAAAGGGCTCTATCTTAAAGCTTACGCAAAGCTTTCTCACCGTAACGATAATTTTATTTGCAGTTTCGTCCTGAAGCATACAGGAATCCATAGGCACAACAGCCTTCCTTGCCGACTGATAGATACCCGAAACAATCTGACCGCGGAGCTTGGTAAATGCGCCTTGGGCTTTATTGCGGTAATGGAGAGGATTATCCATGCCGATAATCTCCTCAATATGACAAAATCTGCCCAAAAGCTTCACAACCTTCGCCTGCTTAAAGGAAAGCTGCTCCTCATAATCCATGTTCTGAAGCTGACATCCGCTGCACTTTTTATATTTTTCACATTGTTTTATATCTGTGTTGTTCATCTATGAAAATACCTTTCACAACAGCTTTTATTTGCTGAAATAGGTTTCGCCTATAAAGCCTACGGAAATATAGCTGTTTCCGCAATTAATGGAAAGAGGGTTGCCGTCAAGGTCGAAAAGCATTAATTTGGATTCCTCGCTTGCCTTTGACCAGGTTATCTTTTGAACATATCCGTTGGAAACATAATAGCCGTAATGGTCGCTGCCACCATGCCAATTTACATCTCTGTGCATACCGTTTACATCGTTTCCGATTTCGGTTTCGAGAATAATAAGATTGGTAAAGGCAAGCTGGGATTCGTTGTTGCCGTCGATTTGAGCATCACCGTTAAAATCCTTCAAATATTTGTTAGATTCCTTGTCGTATGTAAAGCCCGATTCGTTATAGCCGAAATCCACTCTCACATATTCGCAGACAGTATCGGAAGGGTTAACGGGATTATTTATATCATTGAAGTTAAAGAATGCGCCCTGTTTATCGGATTCGATATCTGTTCTCGCGCCGTCTTTCGCCATAATTTCGGGCAATCTGGGTCCGTCGAAATAGAGAGTATGCTCATAGGCATAGCCTGAGTTCAAGCGGTCTTGGTCACGGGCAAAAAGTCTGGAATCAAAATAAGCATCGTAATTTGTAAGGTTAAGAGATTTTACATAATCGCGGATAACATCGTTCATACCGCAATTTATATAAACCGCATCGAAGCCCTCGGACATGGCAGGAAAATATTTTCTGCAGGAACGAACCGAGCAAACCTTGGGAACCGCAGTATAATCGGCATACATTGCCATAAAACGTGTCAAACCGCCCTCAGCAGGCATTTCAAAGATAATATCCGCTGTGTAGATACCGTATTGTGGAAGTGAATATTCAATATTGTTGACCATAATGGCAACGGGACGCTTGCCCTTGCCCCCGTCGGTAACATCATATAAGCCTGTCAGAGGATTCAGATTAAGACGGTATTCCTCAACAGGCGGCTCGCTGACCTCAGGCTCGGCGGATGATTCCTCTTTTGAGGCTTCCTCCGAAGAAGACTCCTCTGAGGAAGACTCCTCTGACGAAAGGATTTCCGAGGATTCCTCTATGCTCGACGGCTCTTCCGATATTATTTCTGAGCTTTCTTGGGATGACAGCCCTTCCTCCGACAAAATCTCGGAAAATGCCCCTGCATCGGTCACATCCTCTGAAGGAACCGAAGATATTTCGCCGTCACCGCTTGCGCAGCCTACCAAAAACAGCATTATTGTTAACATTAGAATAAGTAGCTTCTTCATTTGGTATTTTTTCCTATCTTTTTTAGTTTGTAAGTACCCAAAATCACGCGCCGAAAGGCGCATATCGCACCGCAGGTATATCGCACGCATTTGCGTATATCGCAAATCCCGTTTCGGGATTTATATCGCTGAAACTATTGTTTGTGCAAACAAACAATAGTTTCCACATGGCCAGTTCTCGGGAACAAATCAAAAGGAGTCGCCTCATTTGTTACATATCC
Source organism: uncultured Ruminococcus sp. (assembly GCA_964650045.1). Taxonomy (GTDB): domain Bacteria; phylum Bacillota; class Clostridia; order Oscillospirales; family CAG-382; genus Coliplasma. The sequence continues at coordinate 79,743 of CAZYRT010000001.1, read as the reverse complement.
CAGCTCTGCAAAAAGGGCGCAGTCCCTTGCCAGAGTGGCAGGGTCACAGGAGATATAGACAATTTTTTCGGGCTTTGCCTCGGCAACTGTGTTTATAACCTCTTTGTCAAGTCCCTTTCGGGGAGGGTCAACAATTATAATTTGGGGGTTGCCGAATTTCTTACGGCATTCAGCCACGCCAACCGAAGCGTCACCGCAGACAAAAAGGGTGTTTTCGTCATTTCTGCCGTTAAGGAGCCCGTTTTCCTTGGCGTTTTCTATCGCATCCTCGATTATTTCAACACCGCAAAGCCTGTCATTTTCTCCCGCAAGGCACAAGCCTATAGTGCCCGCGCCGCAATAAAGGTCAAGAAGGATTTTGCCGTCGGCACCAAGCCCCGCAAGCTCCTTTGCCTTTAAATAAAGCTTTTCCGCCATGTTGGCATTAACCTGATAAAATGCCCTCGGAGAAATATTAAAGGTTTTTCCGCAGAGAACATCGGTCAAGGCAGATTCACCGCAGATATGCTCGGTTTCCTCACCGAAGATAACATTATCACGTCTTTTATTAACATTCAGATGAACCCCGATAATTCGGGAAAATTCGTCATTTAAAATATAACAAAGCTTTTTAAGCTTATTGCTTTTCACCGCCGAAACGATGCAAACCAAAATCTCGCCCTTTCGGTTCTTTCTCATAACCAAATGGCGCAATTCACCCTTTCCCGTCTCCTCATTATAGGCGGAAATTCCAAGGGAATCGGCGGTTTCAGCGCAAAACTCACCGATTTCGGTAAAAATTCTTTCCTGCAAGGGACAATGGGAATGGGGGATGATTCGGTGGGAGCGCTTGGCATAATAGCCAAATGTCACCCTGCCGTCGGAATCGGACCCGAAGGGATATTGAACCTTGTTGCGGTATTCGGATATATCATCAGAAACAACCTCGTTCACCTTAATATCCATGCCCCCTATTCGGGAAAAGCATTGACCCACAAAGCTTCTTTTCAAATCAAGCTCGGCATCGTAGGAAATATGGCGGAAGGTACAACCTCCGCATTTTTGTGAAACCTCGCAATCCGATTGAATACGGAAAGGAGAAGACTCCAAAATCTTTTGCACCTTGGCAAAGGAACGGTTTTTCAATTCCTTCAAAACCAAGGCTTGGATTTTATCACCAACAGCCGTGTCGGAAACAAAATATACCTTACCGTCACGCCTGCCGACACCGAAGCCCTCGGGAGTTATATCGGTAATTTCAAGATTTATAATATCATTCTTCATTGATTTTTTACCTTTTTATGCTTTAAAGGCTTAGGCTTTGTGATTTTCTCAATAAGAGGAGAAACAAGGTTCATGGCAAGGATAATACAATATCCCCATTCAAAACCCCCATGATAGGTTCTTGTATAAAAAACAGCGGCACCGCACACAAGGGCAAAGAAAAGTCTGCCCGATGACGTGAAGGGTACGCTTCCCTTTTCGCAAAGCGCGAAGACCGAAAGGAAGGCTATGCCGCCCGAAAGAAGCATGCTTGCCGCATAATGGTTGCTTTCGGCATCGTTGGAGGGATTGAAATAAGCCAAAGCAAAGATAGTACACAAAAAGCCTGCAACAGCAACCCAATCTGCTTCTTTTCTCAAAACCAGCCACAAAAGGGAAAGTATCAAAGCGCAAACGGCTATCTCTCCCATATTTCCCGATGCGAAACCATAGAATTGGGCATAAAGTCCGTCTTCGTAAACACTTCCGTCAGCGATGTACTGCAGGGGCGAAATAACACGGTAGTTTTCCACCAAAACAGGATCGAGACTTATGGTAAACGGGGAAAAATAGGCAAAGGGTTTGGTGAAAGCTGTCATAATGCTCGGGAACGCAAAATTCAAAACCGCTGCCGAAAAAACAAAGGGATTAAAAAGCCTTTTGGGACGGAAAAGCGAGACATTTTTTGCAAAAACAACCAAAATAGACGAGACTGCAGGCAACCAAAGAGGTGCGGTTACAGGCATCATCAAAACGGCGAGAACCGAATAAACAGGGGTCATAACATCGATTCTTACGCCCTTATCAAGCTTGAAAATATATCTTCTTATGGGATAATCCAAGGCAAGAGAAAACAAAACAGCCAAAGCACAAAGGGTTACAACCCTTGCGCCGAACATGAAAATGCTCCAAATAATAAGGGGAACAAGGGCAACAAGCCAATTAAATGCCGATTCGTTTATAGATTGCCTCGAATGAATATACGGCGAAATTACTGTCATTCCCTATCCTCCTGTTCGGTTTCTTGGATATTTTCGGGTTCGTCTGTTTCTTCTGCTTGTTCGGATATTTCCTCTGTTACTGCCGTTTCTTCTGTTCCTTCATCTTCAAACAGAGGGTTTTGTACAGATTCTTGAATTTCTGTTTCTTGAATTTCTGTTCCTTGAATTTCTGCTTCGGATTGAAGTTCCGAGCCGATAAACGCTTCGCTTCCCTTTTTCTCTTCCTTATTACCGTGAATAAGTGAAACAAGGGGTATACCGCTGGGGCAGATATATTCACAGCAACCGCAGGCTATACAGGTATTATGAAGAGTTTTATTTTTTCCTCTCAGTGCCTCAAAGGGATAAAGCCTTACAGGGCAGGCGGAAACACAGCTTCCGCAATTTATGCAAATACCTCTTTTGGTTTCTGTGGGCTTGACACAAATAAAACCATGAGTGCTGTCCGAAAGGACGCCGCCCATTAAAACACCATTCAAAAGGCTGTTTTTAACGATAATACAATCCTCGGTATCAATACCCGAAGCCTCGATTATTTCATGTGTGGTCATTCCTCGGGGAACACAAAGATTTATTCCCTCTTTTCCATCGATTCCCGAAAAAGATATATAACGATCCAAATGGGGCATTCCCGTAACCATACATTCATACAAAGCCAACGCAGTTTCGGCACCGACTATGAGAACATTTCCGTCTGCCGCAGTTTCGCCTATTGCAAGATTTTTCAAATATATGCCCTGCATTAACGCTCTGTCGGAATAGGGATATTTTTCCTCCATGGGAGCCATAGCAAAAAGCTTTTTATCATGGGCATAATCGGATAGATAATCAAAAACAGAATCTCTGGAGCATTCAGCCGCGAAAACGCATTTCAGCGCAGAGGTGGCTTGAACCAACACCTTGGCACCGCCTACAATGGCTTTGGCTTTTTCCTTGCACAAGCGGTAATTTATAGCTATCAACGGGTCCGATTCGGTGCAGTCTATGACCACTCTGCGGAATTTCTCCTTTTGAGAAAGGAGCTTCCAAAGAGGTCTGCCCGAACGGGAATCAACTATACCAAAATGCCTTGCGATCTCAACAATATCCTCGTATTGTAATTCCTGAATAGAACGGGTCTCGGGAGGATACAGTATTTCCTCGCCCATTTGCCCCTCGTTCATAACAACAAAGAAATTTTCACCATCGATCTCCAAAAGTCCGCTGAAAACTCCTGCAACTGAAGAATAAACGGGAACATCGTCCGCAACACCCAAAAGGGTGCCTCTCTTTACTTCCGAGCCCACTTCTGCCGAAACTTCAGGGGAATCATAAGCCTTTATGCCCACCAAGGAGCAATTATCCATTTTTTTTATTTCCTGCTCAGCGAAGCCTGTTTTTTTATCCATTTTAACTCCGCCGGTGAATCCGAGAATCATTCTTTCAACTCCAAACAATTATTCATAGTAAGTATACCACAAATGCGTTAAAGGCGCAATATTTTTCACATATTTCTTTTGTAACATCTTATTGAATTATCTGTCGAAATATAGTATAATTAATTACTTTCTTAAAAATCAGGTGATAAATTGAAGCTTGAAAATAAAATCGACATAAAAGTTTTTATATTATATCTCCTTGACAAGGTGGGAGAGCCTCTTGAATTTACAACGGTAAACGATATTGTGCTGCAGGATGAATTTGTAGGCTATTTTGATTTTGCTCTCTGCTTTTCCGAGCTTTTGGATGCAGGTCAGATCGATGAAATAGCTATCGGAGAAAGCCGTCTTTATACTATTTCTCAAAGCGGACGTGAAATTCTTGAAAGCTACGAAGGAGCTTTGCTTTCGGTCATCAAGGAAAGAGCCTTGAAAAATGCATTGCGATTAATAGCCTTCAACCGAAGCGGCAACCGTATCGTAAGCTCTATAACCGAATCAAACGGAGGATATAAGCTTAACTGCGGTATAGTTGACAAGGAAAAAGCTCTCTTTTCCTTGGAGGTTTTCCTTTCGGAGCGCTCCTATGCCGAAAAGCTTAAGGAAAATTTTGATGAACGTGCTGAAATTATTTTCAGAGGAGCGTTGTCTCTTCTGTCGGGGGATGTGAGTTTTATCTTTGACGACTAAAGAAAAGGCATTGGAAATCAATGACCGTTTGGAAAAATTATATCCCTCTCCCAAATGCGGACTTGATTGGGAAAATGACCCATACAAGCTTTTGATAATGGCGATCCTTTCTGCTCAATGCACCGATGCAAGGGTGAACATCGTCTCAAAAACACTTTTTACGCGGTTCCCCACTCCTCAGCACATGGCAGACGCAAGCCTTGAGGAAATACAGGAGGAAATTCATTCGGTTGGGCTTTACCGTTCCAAGTCAAAATCATTAAAGGAATGCTGCCGAAAGCTTACTTCGGTTTATGGCGGCAAGGTTCCCATGGAAATGAAGGAGCTTTTGACACTTCGCGGTGTCGGAAGAAAGGTAGCCAATCTCCTTAGAGGAGATATTTATAATTTAGGCGGTATTGTGGCAGATACCCATTGCATCCGAATTTCGGGAAGATTGGGGCTCGCTGACGGAAAAGACCCCTTGAAAACAGAAAAAGCCTTGGAAAAGCTTATACCCACCGAAAAACAAAGTGATTTTTGCCACAGAATGGTGGTTTTCGGACGTGAAATTTGTATTTCAAGGTCACCCAAATGCGAAATATGTCCTTTAAAGGAGCTTTGCGATTATGGTAGATAGAAAAGCATTGCAAAAATTAATGTCATATACCCGTCGGGCAATTGACAGATATGATATGATAGCCGAGGGCGATAGGATAGCCGTGGGAGTTTCGGGCGGCAAGGACAGCCTTGCCCTGCTTTGCGCCTTACATGGGCTTTCTCGTTTTTATCCCAAAAAATTTGAAATAGTTCCGATCAATCTGAGAATGGGCTTTCCCAACGAAACCGATGAGGTTTCCGGAGCCCTCTGCCAGGAATTGGGATTGGAATTAAAAAGTTTAGATAGCGAGATATATTCGGTAGTTTTCGAGGTCCGCAAGGAAAAAAGCCCCTGTTCTCTTTGCTCGAATATGCGCCGCGGCGCATTGCACAATGCGGCAAAAGAATTCGGCTGTAACAAGCTGGCATTAGGTCACCATTTTGATGATGCTGTGGAAACTATTATTATGAACCTTTTCATCGAAGGAAGGTTCGATTGCTTCCGCCCTGTTACCTATCTTGACCGAAGCGATATGACGGTGATACGTCCCTTACTCTATACCCCCGAAAAGGAAATAACCCATTTTACACGGGCTTCTCAAATCATTCCTGTTCCAAAGAATTGTCCTGCAGACGGATTTACAAAAAGAGAGGATGCCAAAAGGATGCTTTCTGAAATGGAGCAAAAGGACAGAGGCGTCAAGCTTAGAATTTTCAATGCTTGGGAGAAAAGCCCCATGAATATTCCTGTGGAAATTCCCGACAAAAATCGGCAATAAACAACCCCAAAAGTCTTTCAGCTTTCGGGGACCCCATAAATAATATTAATCCTTGACAAAACGATTGATTTGTCAAGGATTTTGTTGTATAATGGGCAGAAAGGGAATAATATCCGTAAATTATAGTTTCCAAATTTAAAAGGATTTATAAATATGAAAAAATTACTGTTTTATATTGCGCTGTTTATGGCGAAAGCCGCCCAGACCGCAATGAAGCTTTTGGGCAAAAACGCAACCTTCCTTCCCGGTAAGATTGCCGTTACCATATCGAAGGATTTTCTTGCTCATCTCACTCCTCCTAAAACCGTTATCGCTGTTACAGGAACCAACGGAAAAACCACGGTGAGCAATCTTTTGACCTCGATTTTAAGGGATAACGGATATAGCGTTACAAATAACAGCTTCGGCTCCAATGTTCAATCGGGAGTTGCCTCAGCTTTGATAGAAGATTCCAACCTTTTGGGCAAGGCAAAGAAGGATATTGCGGTTTTGGAGGTGGACGAAAGAAGCTCTCTCCTTATTTATCCTTTCTTAAAGCCCGATTATCTCATCTGCAACAACATAATGAGAGATTCTCTCAAAAGAAATGCACACACGGAATTTATCAGCTATATAATCGACCGCGCACTTCCACAAGAAACCACCTTGGTTCTGAATGCCGATGACCTTATTGCATCCACTCTCGGAACAAAAGGACAGAGAAAGATTTTCTTCGGTTTAGAAGCCGAAAAGCCCGATGAAACCACCGTCAACCATATCCGAGATATAGTTTATTGCCCTCAATGCGGCGGCAAGCTTCAATGGGATTATTTGAGATACAACCATATCGGCAGACTTTATTGCGAATCTTGCGGTCTTTCATCTCACGAGCCTAAATATGTTGTTTCCGAAATCGATCGTAAAAACAACAAATTCACAGTAAGATGCGGTGATTCCTTTGATGAATACACCCTTATTAATGATAATATCGTTAATGTTTATAACTTCTGCGGTGCAATCGCTCTACTTAGCGAAATCGGCTTGACTCATGACCAAATCGCAAAAGGCTTTTCCGATTCGAAAATCGTTAAAACAAGATTTGACGAGGTGGAATACAACGGCAGACGGATAACTCTCCTTATGTCCAAGGGACAAAACCCAATCGCCTGCACCCGTTGCTTTGATTATGCGGCAAAATCCGAATATGAGGACAAGGGTGTTGTTATAATAATCGACGATAAAAGCGACAACACTAACAATTCCGAAAATACCTGCTGGCTTTACGACAGCGATTATTCGGTTTTGAATACCGATTCTGTCAAACAAATCGTTTTCGGCGGTCCCCGTTGCAAGGACCAATATCTCCGCGCTCTTGTTGCAGGTATACCCCAAGAAAAATTAAGGATAACCGAATCCAGCGCAAAAGCAGGAGATTTGATAGATTTGGATGTCTGCAAGAATGTTTTCGTTCTTCATGACCTTTACCGTCCTGATGATGCGGCGGCTATTAAAAATTCTCTTTTAGAGCGAATGAAAGGAGAATAAAATGGTTATAGAAATACTTTTTGACGAGGTCTGCAACCTTTTCGGTGACGGTCAAAACTCGGTTTATCTTAAATCCACCCTTCCCGATGCTCAATTTATCTACACATCCTTGACCGATGAACCCTATTTTGTGAACAATGACCCCGATATTATCTATATAGGCGGAATGAGCGAGGGTATTCAAAGACGTGTTATTGCCAAGCTTATACCTTATAAAGAGCGCATTCTTGAATTGATAGACAAAAATATTCCCATTTTGGCAACAGGAAACGCAGGGGAGATATTCTGCAGGGAAATTGATTATGTTACCGAGGGAATTAAAACAGAAGGCTTGGAAATTTTCGATTTCACCGTAAAAACCGACCTTTTCAAGAGATATAACGGTAAATTTCTCGGGGAATTTAACGGCATGAGCATTGTTGGCTTTAAATCCCAATTCAGCTTTATTTATGGCGATAACTCCCAAAATCATTTTGCCAAGGTCTTGCGCGGCGACGGCATCAACAAGGAATCCAAGCTCGAGGGCATGAGAAAAAATAACCTTATCTGTACCCATGTAACAGGCCCCATTCTTCCTCTCAACCCCCTATTCTGCGAATATTTCATTTCCCTTGCGGGAGTAACTGCTGTCGCGGCGTTCAAGGACGCCGCCATGGACGCCTACCAAAACCACCTAAAGGAATTTAACGACCCTAAGGTTGTTTTCCCGTGATGATTCACTCAATAACAAAAGGTTCGGAAAAAATCCGAACCTTTTTTGTAGTATGATTTGAGTAAGCGGATTGAAGTAAAAGTTTATGCGTAGGGGAGAGGCTTGCTCCTCCCGTGTTTTTGCGCGTAACATAAAGCAACCTTTTACGGATTTGTGTTGTTTTATTCTAATTGATGTATTACGGGCGGAAACAAGCCCCTCCCCTACGATGGTGTTGTTAGGAATGTGATACAACAAACCAAAAGCGAGAAGCTACAAAGCCTCTCGCTTTTGGTTTTTGTGTGGTACAAAATTAAATTAATTGTTATTTTCAAAAACAGCTTCGGGTTGTGCAGGTTGTTCCTTTGCCTCCTTGTTTTCCGAAGCCAAGGAAAATCCCTTAAGTATTGTCGAGCCGCCCATAACGATTAATATATAACCGATACCCTCGCTTATTGCATAAGAATTGGAATTAACCGCACGTTCAACATCAAGGGCATTGTTACCTGCATCTGCAGCGGCATTCTGGATACCTGTATAAGCATCACCGCCATAGGATTTGTGAGATATGTATTCTCCGCCGGTATAATAACCCTCGCTTAAACTCATTGCACCGAAAATGATGGATACAACACCTAAAATAACATACAATAAAATTAATATCTTTTTCATCTTAACATCCTCATATTTTCTAACGTTTTTCGTTTATTGCTTGGTTTATTAATGCTATGTCAAATGAGTCATCGGGAACTATCGTTACGCTAAGACTGAGACCCAAATCCTCCCAATCCCAAAATCCCGAATCTTCACTTAAATATTTAACCGAAACTGTGTTTCCGCCAAATCCGTTCTGTGCCGAATATTTTACTATCCACGAGCTGTCGTTGTCTTGAATCTCTTTAATTACCAAGGAATCAGGGTTCTTGAATTGGTTTATATGCTTAAGACAAGTATCTACAAATGCTTTTTCATGCTGTTCCAATCTGTCATAAGCAGGCTTTAGATTAACGGTAACAGCGCAGGTCGCAACGACCCCCTCGGGAGTAGACAATGTGATTGTGGTCTGTCCTGCCGAAAGAGCCTTGATTATTCCGAATTGGTCGACCTCTGCGACAGCCGCGTTTGCAGATTTCCAAACCAAGCCTTCATCCTTAGCCGCTTCGGGGAATAATGTATATTCAAGCTTGTAGGTTTCGTCCTCGGTAAGCTCGCAGGAATTAGTGGACAATACAATATTGGTTATTTTTACGCTTTGGGAAGCATTTCCGCCTGCATCACCGTTTCCGCCAACACTGCTTCCGCCGGCATCGCAGGCTATCAGCAGCAATGACAAACACACAGACAGAAATAAGAACAAACATTTTTTCATCATAACACCTTCTTTTTTTAATTTTAACTTTTTTGTCCTCAATTGTGTATTTTTAACTACACTGGGTATTATATAGCGTTTTTAACTATTTGTCAAGAATTATAGTTAAATTTATTATAATAAAGGCGAAGGGAGTTTTCTGTATGAGCATCGGCGAAAAAATCAGAAATGCGCGGGAAGACATGGATCTGCTTCAAAGCGATATGGCAAAATTGATACCAATGAACCAATCGAATTATTCTAAAATAGAACGTAATGTTCAAGAGCCTAATTTGGAACAGCTTCGAAGAATATGTCAAATTTTAAAACTCGACCCCAATTATTTATTGGGATTGGGCGACTTCGAATCGATTTCCGCTGATGATATGCAGCTTCTGTCGGATATTAAAGAATTTATAAAAAATCATAGTGTCCAATTCGATAAACCTTGAATCATCACACAAAAAAGCAGAGCGCAAAAACGCTCTGCTTTTCTTCATGTGTCCCCTAAAATGTGTCGGGAACATTTTATGTCCTATAATTTTAACTTTCAGAAATTAACAGCAGCAACAAAGGATAACGATGGCAATAAGGATAATGATCCAACAATTGTTATTGCCGAAGAACGAATCAAAGCAGCCCATTATATATCCTCCCTTCAGTCTTTGAGAAAGGGTCAACGAGAAATTTCTCTCTCGGTTTTTCCAGCCTCACTTTAAGATTATGTCGAAAGTCGGATTTTTGTTAAAAATAAAATGCAGTTGGAAGAAAATGATTCGTTCCAACTGCGTCCATGGCCGGAAAGAACCTTTTAGGGCGATTTTAGTTGGATTCTTTTCGGCTATACTCAAGAAGCAGGAAGCTCGGGTACGGGATTGACCTGAGTACCGTTTACCACAAGCTCAAAATGAAGGTGGGATTCGTCGGCGGATTCGATTCGGGCAGTTGAACCGACCTTGCCGATAGCCTGTCCTGCCAAAACCTCGCTGCCTACGATAATATTTTCGGCAAGGGCGGTATCGAGATTCTTATAATAGGAAATAACACCGTTGTCATGAGCGATAACAACAGTCATGCCGTAAAAATAATCCTCTTCGATAGCGGCAACAACACCATCTGTGAAGGAAACCACCTCTGTTCCTCGGTCTGCGGCAATATCTATACCCATGTGAACACGGTAATCGCCCATAGTCTCGGAGAATACCAAGGTATCCTCGCTGTGACCTTTGATAACATTTCCGTTAACAGGGCAATAGAACATTGTTCTAGGCTCTTCCTTGGGTTCCTCGGGCTTTTCCACTTCGGCATCAACATTACTTTCCTCGTTGCCTGCAGGAGTTTCCGACAAGGGCGGCTTTACCTCGCTATTACTTTCGGGAACAGAGGAGGGCGATTGGTTAAAATTAATATCGGGTATGGAAACCGAGGGAAGTTCATCATCGTAATCATAGGAAATGCTGAAAATTCCCACAGTAGCCACAATAACAACGGTTATCGCCAAGCCCAGATAAATAAATGCCGAAAATCTTGCGATCTTCTTTGTAAAAGGCTCTTTTGAGGTGTCACGGTCATCGGTTTCAAAATGCTGGTTTTCTTGATTTTCGTTCATAGGTACTCCCCCTGAAAATGTTTATAGTCATAGCAAATTCACTTATGCTGTTTCTATTATTTTCAATTTCAGGGAAAGTTATTCAAGGGACACAAAAGTTATTCAATAGATATAAATTAATTCAAGCTTTGGATAATAGAAGCCCAGAATATCCTCATAGCTTTTTTCGTTTTTGCTCATTTTTTCGGCACCGCAAAGATTCAAGCCGAATCCGTTGCCTGCACCGTAAGCCTTTATCTCAATGGTTTCTTCGTAGGTTTCAATAAAAAATTCATCCGACGGCAGAGAAAACAAGGCTTTCAATTCATCATTATTCATATATTTTCCGTCTAAAACTCCGAAAACACATTTTCCCCAGCCGTTATAAACCAAACAGCAGTCACTTTGAGAAAGTGAAAAATCAAATTCGCTTTTGTTAAAGCTTTTTAAAGTTATATGCTCTTGGCAGGGCAATTCCTCCGAAACTCCCGTCAAATAGGGATAGCTGTCACAGGATGCCGTTCCGCTTCCCGAGCAAAGGGTAAACAAGGAAAGGGCAGGCTTTGAATCGTATACCAAGACTCTGCCCCATGTTTCCTCAACAGCAGACTTACATTGATTATAATATTCTTCTGAATAATCATCACCGTTGCCCAAAGTCAGACAGCATTCTTTTTGGTTACACACATCAAAATTACTATGCTTCAATCCATAAACCGAAAGATAATAAGCCTCCGAGCGTATGGCAACAGCCAAAGCCTTCTTCCCTTGAGGGCTTTCCGCAGTCTTTCCTTGGGAAAGGAGAGCCTTGAAGGTATATTCCTCTATGTCCATTTCCTGTATCTCTCCCTCTGAAAACAAAGTTATCACAGGAACCGAAGCTCCGATCGCCGATTTTGCTCCGAAGGGTACACACAAGCTTAACAGAGAAAAGACAAAAAAATAAAGCAACCAATTTTTCATGAATTTACATCCTTAAAAAATCATTTGCTTTATTTATATTCTTTTTTGGAAAGGATTATTACGCCTTGGCTGACAGCTTCAGCATCATTGCAAGGTCCTTTTTCGCGCTGATTATGTTTGCGCTGGACATTCTCGCCGCAATATATCCTGCCGCCACAAGGTCAACAGCGGAAAACATTGCGTAATGGTCAAATGTGAATGCACCGAAGCAATGAAGAATAAGATTGGGAACCGAATAAACCGCCAAAAAAAGCACTGAGGAATAACCCATAGCAAGATAAACAGCCGCGCTTCCGCCATTGACAAAAGCCTTGCCCTCGCAATAGAAATACAGAAGAGCCAAAGCCAAGCCGGAAATATGATAAGCACCCGAGCTGGCAAGAGGTGTTGCGCTTGTGCGGATGAAATCCCCAAGGAGGCGAACCGCCGATAAAATTATAGGCATCAGGGCAAACAATGCGAAAACCTTTTTACTGCAGACATGCAAGGCATAGAGCAAAAGGCTGATTCCCGACAAAACCGAAAATACCGCAATGGTAATGCCGATATTTGTTACCGTTCCGCCACCGAATATCATATTATAGCCATAGATAAAAGCCGCACCAAACATAAAAAAGCCGAGCATACAGGATGCACCCGAAACCGAGCTGTTTTTCAAATCGAATTCAAAACGACAGCCTTTTCCTATCTTTACAGCGATGAGCAAAAACACCAAAAGCGCCGCCACAAATATAACGGTAAAAATATCGTTTACAATACTGTCGGAAAGATAATATGTGTCGGTTTCATAAACATTCTTTTCCATACCGCATATTACGATAACAGTTCTCAAAACCGAAAGCACAGCCGCAACTATCAGCAAAAGTCCTATATGCTTTTTCCTTGTCATATTATCCTCCTGTCAGCAATTTTTTCTTACATATTATAATTATAAATAACCCTTTTGTAAAGACATAAAATGTTAAATTCACATTTTATTTTCTTTTTTACACAAAACCACTATCAAAACGATAACAGCCGCCAATCCGGCAACTGCTCCCAACGCTATGAAAACGATTCCCATAACGCTGATGCCGCCTTCTGCCTCCACAGCATCACTAACAGGATCAAGGCTTTCTGTTCCTTCGAAAACCTCTTCGGATTCGATGCCCTCGGCTTCGTTATAAAGCTCCAATGTGTAATTATTATAACCGTTTTGAGCCATAAATTCGGCATAGTTTATATAGCAGAAATTGCCGTCAAGCTCATCGTTTTGAATACCGTCGAACTTTTGGAACATTGTATATTGCCAAAGCTGGCAATCTGCACTCTTGTCCAAAGTATCGGGGTCATATTGCTTACCGAGAGGTGAATCGGTCTTTATGTATCTGAGCCAAAGGCTGTATTTTGATTTGAACTCGTCGTCAAGCTTATCGAGAATGTCGGCACGACCGTAAACACCGCCGTAATAGCCTGCTTTTTCGAGAGTCTGGCACCAACCGTTGCAAAGGCTTGTCATCTGAACAGCGCTCAAAGCATAATGGGGTCCTGTTTCAACATCATAGTAAAGAGGATATTCGAAATAAAGATCATTATCTTCGATAACCTTGATGACCCATTCTGCATCGTTAACAGCCTGATCATAAGTTGTTGCCAAGGCATAGAAATAAATCCCAAGCTTCATTCCCGCTTCTCTTGCCATTTTGTAATATTCAAGAAAAGCAAGGTCCAATGTATCCTCTCTTGTGGAAGAACCCTCAAAGCCTATTCGGAGAATGGCATATTCACAGCCCGCCTCCTTGGCTTTTTTGAAATCAATGAGGGAATAATCCATTACCTTGCTTCCCCCTATGTTCCAAACCGAAAGGTCAACACCATAGTCGCCTTGTATCTTTTCCTGCGTGCTTGTTTCCTCGGCATTCGCTACAACGGGAACAAAAAGGCAGAGTATCATAAGTAAAACTGTAAAAATACTGATAATTCTTTTCATAAAGCCCTCTAAAATCATAATATTCCTCTTTATTCTACTTATTTTACTTCTTTTTTCGAAATAAGTCAAGATATATACATCATCTCTCAACAGAACCGCCGTTTTTTCTTCTGTAAGTCAAAACCACAAGAACAGCAGCCGCAACAACACAAACAACTGCAATGGTTGTACCTACATAACCCTTTTCTTCCTGAATATCTAAAGACGATAACGAAGATTCTTCATAAGAGCTTATCTCGGAAACCTCGTAGGAAATCGGTTCGGATACTTCAGAAGATTCGTCAGAAGGCTCCGATTGCTGAGGAGGAGCCGAGCGTTCGGCATTTATAATATATTCCATAGCCTCGCCGTCAGGAGCATAAACTGTTACTTTTATAACATTTTCTCCCACAGACAGATTGCTGTCGCTTATATATACCGAAGCCGAGCTGCTTTCGGCAATTGCATATATTTCAAGCTTTTGGGTTCCATAGGGAACAGTAAGATAATATTCATGAAAATCGGGAGAAAATACAGGTTTGAACTGGAATCCCTGTATTTCCAGATCCGAAAGCCTGCAATTCGCATCGATTCTCGGCGTTTCCTCTCTTTTTATATTAAAGGTATAATAGAATGTACCGGTGAGCCGATCCGAAAATTTCACATTTATCTGTGTTTCTCCCGAATCGGGAACCACGCAAGAGGAAACCGAAGCTGATTGAAGCTCACCGCAAATTGTCCATATATCCACCAATGCGCTGTTGTACGGCACAGTTATGCTATATTCATAAACATCACGGGAGAAATAATATCCGTAAGCATTGGATATTTCGATCTTGAAATCACCGTCCACAGATTCGGCAACAGTTCTTTCCATAGAATTGAACTTAACCTTACGGCATTCACCGTGCATGGAAACATTCAATCCCTCGGAGGATATCGAAACGATCTCATCGGCAGCTGCAACCACCTTGAAGCGAAGGTTCAAAAGTACCTTGAAAGCGGTTCCGCATTCCTCTCCTTGAGGAGAATAGGCATAAAAACCGATCTCTCCGCCGAAATCATGATATTCAAATTCCCAGCCCTCTGCCGAAAACTCGGTCAATTCCAATCCGCTTCCGTAATTCAGCTTACCGTAAACCCCCTGAGCGTGCTTACAGCCGGAAAGGATAACAGCAGCATCAATAAATCCTCCGCTTTCGGCTTTTGTATGGGTCTGCACATCAAATGCACCGAAATAGAGATTTTCAGGAGCCGCCATGGACACCTGAGTTTTGCCCAAAAGGATATTTTCAAGAATTCTGTAATCCTTATCAGTAACCGAAGCGCTGCCGTTTAAGTCAGCGGCGCGGACATACATAGGCTCAAATGTCTTGCCGCCCAATATGCTCTTTAAAACATAAAGGTCCATTGAAGAAATATATCCGTCTCCGTCGGTATCACCCTTTACTATAATCGTCAACTCATCATCGGGACCGCCGTTTGAACCGTGGATAATAAGCTTATGTCCTGTGAAAAGCCTTCCTGTAACAGCTTCGCCTTTTTCGTTTACTATTTCAGCAACCCTTTCTGTTTCCAACAGTTCCAAAAGCTCTGAAGCGGTTTTTCCCGATTCTGCTCCCACGACAAAATTACTGTTGCGGTCGATAACAATTCCGCTTTCATCAGGGAATACCGCAGGCGATTCCTCGACGGTTATAATACAGTTGGCTTCCAAAACGCTGGTTTCGGTTCTTACAATAGCCTTGACCGCATATTTTCCCGGACCAACGGCAGTAACCACACCATCCTCGGTTATAGACAAACCTTCAGAATCCCATTGAAATTCCGCTTTAACAGAGGTTGCGCCTGCAGGCAGATAGCTGAGAGAAAGAGTGAAGCTTTCGCCTACCGAAAGAGTACGGTTGCCGGATGCAAATTCTATTTTTGATAACGGCGCGGAAACATAAAAGCTTATAACGATATTTCTCGAACAAGGCAACGACAGAACAAATTCATGGCGTCCCACATCCTTTATTTCACCGCCTGATTGAAAGCTCTTTCCGTCAAGATAGCCAAAGCCGTTTGTATAGCTTATTAAAGCGCTGCCTTCATAAACACCGCCGTCTGTTATCCCCGTAATTTCGGGATTCAGAATAACATCGGTTCCGTCTCCGTAGGCGCAGAAGCAAACGTCGCCGCCGCCGAAGGTTACAACGGTATTATTTTCAATAATAGCCGCCGAAGCAGAATATTTTATAGCAGTATCACCTGCATATCGGTTAACATCCAATTTGAAAATACCGTCGGAGGTAACACCGTAAGCTCCCTTTATGGCAAGAATATCCGAATCGGTCGAGCCGATTTTAGACAAATTCTGAATATTGAATACATCCTTGCCTACTGCGGCATAATATTCATCCAAAACCAATTTTCCGTTTCCGCAGGAAGCCGAAGAAAGGAGAGAAAGACTGTAATCATAATGATAAATATTACTGTTTGCAACAACAAACAATCCATTTTCTCCTGTTTCTACTTCAAAGGCAGATATATCTGTCTCCAAAAGGACATCTGTGTCGAGTGTATAGACAAAAAGCTTTCCGCCCGAAGTAAAATATATATTTCGGTTCGCCGATGCTGCATCGTCACAAGCATAGGAAAGAGAGATATATCTTCCCTCGGCAGGCGAATCCGCCGGAGCGATATACAGCGCTTTGCCGTTGACAAAGGATACAGCCACATAACCGTTGGAGCAATTTACCCGAGAAGGCATATATTTCAATTCCAAAGGCTTGCCCTCAGTAAATGTTTCACCGTCAAAGCTGTATAGCATAGGCTTTCCTTGAAACAGCAAAAACATTTTATTTCCCGAAACCGAGGTGGAGATAAGAGAAGAATATCTGTCATAATAACCGTTTATATGATAAGGATTCATCGAATAGGTTTCCGAGAAAACATATTCTAGGTTTTCCGCAACTCCAAAATCCGACACATCACCGTTTTTGGTTTTTATAACAGCCGCCTTTTTCTCAGTACCGAAAAGATAATTTCCGCTTTCGGTAACCGATATATCTGAAATTTGGAAGGGGAAAACTCCCAAAATCCTTCCGCTTTCAATGTCAATGATGCTGTTACCGGTATAAACCCTATTGTCCTTTACGGCAACCGCAAAATTAGAGCTGAATTCAAGCAAAGCTTCACCGCTGAAAATATCAAACAGCTTATTGCCTACAGCAAGCTTCCCCTCTCCGAAGACGATTTTTTCATCCTTTAATGCAACGGGAAGGTCGATATTTTGAATCTCACTTGTAACGGGATCGAAAATTCTGAGAATATTGTCCGCGGAAGGGTTGAGAAGGAGAAATTTTCCTTCTTGGAAAAAGGCTTTTTCACAATTGAAGCCAAGCTCGGCAGCCAAGGCAGGAATACCAAATTCATCAAGGAAATACATATTTCCGTTTCCGAACCCGTAAACCGTATCCTGAAAATAGGTATAATAGCTTATATCGTCAAATTTATAAACCTCTTTTACAGAATCCTTTCCGTTTTTTGCAGAAGCTCTGTCAATAACAGTAACACCTTCGACACCGAAAAGAAGCAATTCGTCTCCGCGAACGGCATGACCGTAAACCTCCCCAACGGGAAGGAAGCACAAATATTTATTCAAAGCCGAAATATCATAAATACGGGCGCCCACCAAGGTTTCGCCGTAAAGGCAGACAAATCCGTTTTCTTCATCAACAAAAGCGCTGCCGTTGGCATAATCGTTGTCGATAAATTCCATATCTTTGCAGTTGAGAGAAAACTGTATTTCTTGGATTATGGCACCGTTTCCGCTTATAAGCTTAAGCTTATGGTCACCGTTAGTATATATAACCGTTTTGCCGTAAATCTGCTTGCCGTCAAGCTCTGCGCTGCCGTCACCTATAACCGAGATTTCTATGGGACGGTTATAGGTCTTTCCCTCTTCAACACCGTAAACTGTGGGCAGAGTGTAAGACAGATCAATGCTTTTCTCCAAACGCTGATCCCCATCGGTCAAAACAAACAAATGACGTCCCGATTCTGTTATACGTTCACCCGATACATAAGGAAAACCGTCCAAAAAGGCTGTTCCCTTGGAAAATTCAAAATAGGCATAGCTGGGGAACTCATAAAATTTATATGAGATAGGATCGTATTCCAAACGGAAGGTAACCGTTTTTTTGTTTTCGCCGTCTGTAACCACCAAGGTATGCTTGCCGTTGGCAATAACAATTTGTCCATCCTCGATCGATTCTCCGTCAAGAGTTGCCGTGCCTCGGTTAAAACCTATATTCACGCTGTCCGAATAGTTTTTTCCGTTTGAAACACCTGTTATAATAGGCTTGGTCGCAAGGTTTAATATCTCTTTCGCGTTGATTATGCCGTAACCCACACGGTCATTGCGGTCTTCACCGCAGGATTCGATTATCAGAGAGAGGAATTCCTCGCTTTCCAACCTTGCGCTGTCTCCTGTTAAGGAAACGGCAAGCGCGGCAATACCGCTTACAAAGGCACAGGAAAAGCTGGTTCCCGAATCCTCTTTATAAAGAGAATTTCTATCCCCGTCAACATAAGGCAGAGGAAGCTTTTCTCCGTAAGCGGCAACATCCACGGAATCGTTATATTGAGAGAAGCTGCTGGGGGTTCCGGAAGCATCAACCGAAGCAACCGAAATAACTCCGTCATAAGAAGCAGGATAACTTTTTTGACCTGCAAATTCTCCTTTTCCTCCGTTACCTGCGGCAGATATAAGAATACAGCCCTTGGAAACAGCATAGTCCACAGCCGCCTGCTCGGCATAAGAGGAAGCATAGCCTCCGATAGACATATTTATAACCTTCGCTCCTGCATCGGCAGCAAAACGTATACCCTTAATAAGGTCAGAGGAATAGATAGTCGTGTTGCTGACCGCAACCTTTATGGGAAGAATCGAAACACCGTGGGCGATTCCTGCAATTCCAATATTATTATTGGCCGTTGCGGCTATAAGACCGATAACGCCGGTTCCGTGTCCTGCAGTATCCTCGTTTACATCCGCAATTCCCGAAACTGCATCATAGCCCGAAAGTATTTTTACATTTTTCAAATCCTCGTGTGTTCGGTCAACACCTGTGTCAAGAACCGCAACGATAACCGATTCGTTTCCCGTTGCAATATCCCAAGCTCCGTAAACATCCATTTTTTCATACCCTTGGATAACCATAGGGTCATCAACAACAGCAAGAGAAGTTCTCACAAGGTCAGCTTCGGAATATTCAATAATATCCGAATTTTCATTAATAAATGCCGAATCATTCAAAACCAAAGCAAAAAGACGTTGATCGCTTTCGGCAAGAAGCTCATAGGAAACGTCCTCCAATACCTTTTGTATATCATGCAAAGAAACAGAATCCTTGAATTTCACAATATAACGTTCTTTTCCCTGAACAGCGCCGTCTTTCTTTTCTCTTCCCGAAAAATCCTCCAAAGACTGCTCTAAAGCCTTTTCTCTCAATTCGTCTAAATGAGCAAACGGTGTTTCGGGCGCAAAAAGAACAGCCCCGTTGATAACTCCAACGGGAAGAAGCAGGCAAACCGTTAATATTAAAGAAACTAAAGCTTTCTTCATTTAGCCGAACCTTTCGTATATTTCCTTTAATTCCGAAGTCTCGTTTTTGTGTTCTTGGTCGGTATAAATATAAAGATCGTTTTCGTAATTAAGCCCTTCCTTGCCGTCCTTTCTTCCCTCTACAAGAACAAGAGAGGGCTTTTTGGAGGAAGAAGGCACAACAGCGCGAAGACGTTTCGGTTCTATTCCGTTGTTTCTCATAGCACAAAACAGATGAACTAATCTATCGGGACGGTAAACCGCGAAAAAGCTTCCTCCGCTTTTTAAAGCCCAAGAAGCCGCCTTGCAAAATATCTCGGCACCGCCTGAAATTTCCCTTCTTGCAATATCCAAGGCAGGAGAATCGTTGTTGTAACCGCAATCGGCACGCATATAGGGAGGATTTGTTATAACATGATCGGCTCCTCCCGAGGGAAAAAGCTTCTTATAATCAAAAGCATCGCCGTTTATAACCCGAAACCGTTGAGAAAAACCGTTTCGTTCTGCATTTTCCTGAGCAGCAACAGCATATTCCTGCTGAAGCTCCAATCCCCAAAAATCCGCCTTACAGCCTGCGCCGAGCATTAAAAGAGGAATAACACCCGAGCCTGTACCCAAATCGATACACAAGCCCTTTTTAATAACAGACAAAGCAAAATCTGCCAACAAAAGAGCATCTGTGCCGAAGCGGATGCCGCCCTTTGGCTCCTTTAAGGTGATGCCTGCATTTATTTCATTTGTTACAGATTCCTTTTTTACGTCCATAACATTATATCCTTAAATCATTGTCAATTTTAATTATAACATACATTTATTATGAATCTATTAACGCTTTGCAAAATTAACTCTTAAATTATGTCTATTAACTCCCATTGAACAAAAAAACAGCGCTGCCGCAAGCGTTGGCTTACAACAGCGCTCTTTTAAAATCCCTTTATGCCTGGGGAGCATCAACAGGGCAAACACCTGCACATGCGCCGCATTCTACACAAGTATCGGGGTCGATAACATATTTGCCTTCTTCGTTAACTGCAATTGCGCTTACAGGACATTCTGCTTCACAAGCGCCGCAGCCGAGACAAACATCATTGTTAATAGTATAAGCCATAATTAAGTACCTCCGTTTTTGTTAATTAGATAATATCACAAACAAAATGGAATTTCAATAGGTTAGCAAACGCTAACCCTAAAGTTTTTTATAGAAATTTTTTCAAAAGCTTTTAGGTTCATTTAAGAAATTCGAATATAATGTAAACGTAATGTTATACTCTAAAGAAGGGAGGAAGGATATGGCAAAGGACATTTGCATTTTCAAGCGGATAGAGAAAAAATATATTATCTCAAATGACGAAAAAGAAAAGCTTATGGGGCTGATATCTCAATATCTTATTCCCGACAAGTACGGAAAAAGCACAATTTCCAGCCTTTATCTTGATACTCCCGATTTCTATATAATCCGAAGATCCCTGGAAGCGAAAACATACAAAGAAAAGCTTCGCCTTCGCTGTTACGGGGTTCCCGACTCTGACACAAAGGTGTTTCTTGAAATTAAAAAGAAATTCAAGGGCGTTGTTTACAAACGCAGAGTTGCAATGACATTAAAGCAAGCAGAGGATTATCTGGAAAATGGAACCAAACCCGAGGAATCCCAGATAATGTCGGAGATCGATTATGCTATGGAGCTTTACAAAAAGCCTGTTCCCAAAGCCATGATATCCTATGAACGGGAAGCATATTTTATAAAAGATATGCCGAACCTCAGAATAACCTTTGATACAAATGTGCGCTTCCGCACCGATAACCTTTTTCTTGAAAAAGGTAACCAAGGAACCTTGCTTCTTCCCAAAGAAACATTTATAATGGAGATAAAAACCGACGGAGCAATGCCTGTCTGGCTTTCCCATGCTCTAGATGACCTTAAAATATTGCCTGCTTCCTTCTCAAAATACGGAACAGCATACCGCACACACATTTTTGAAAATACACAACAAAATACAGAAACAGGAGAAAAAGAATATGTCCTTACTTGATTCAATAATACAAGGTGAAATAACCTTCGCCACCCAACTCTATTGCCTCTGTGCAGCATTGATCTGCGGAATTATTGTTGCAGTTGCCGCATCTATAAAAAATACCCCTACAAAAAGCTTTGTGATATCCTTGGTACTCCTTCCTATGATAGTTGAATTAGTCATCACCATGGTAAACGGAAACATCGGAACAGGTGTGGCTGTCATGGGTGCATTTTCATTGGTTCGTTTCCGTTCGGTTCCCGGAAAAGCAAAGGATATTGCAGCACTTTTCCTTGCAATGACATCGGGTATAGCCTGCGCCGCAGGATTTTTGGGAATCGCAGTCATATTTACATTTTTGGTTTCCTTGGTTCTGGTCGTTTTGTCTGTACTCCCCTTAGGCGATGAAAGATATATGGAACTTCACATTATGATTCCCGAATCTCTTAATTTTTCCGATTGCTTCGATGACCTTTTCAAAACATACACCAAAAAGCACATTCTTACCAAAGTAAAGACAAGCAATATGGGCAGTCTTTATATGCTCCACTACAAAATACAAATGAATGACAAAGCTAAAATTCAAGAGTTTATTGACAAGCTTCGTTGCCGAAACGGCAACCTTGAAATTTCCATTTTCGATGCTCCCGAAGGTACGGAGGCGATATAGTGAAACGCTTGTTATCGTTTGTTCTGATCATCTCATTACTTTTACTTTGTGCCTGCTCAAACGAGGAGGAGACTGGGGTCATTTCGGTTCCTTCTATAGAGGAAGGCTCTGTACCTGAAAACCTTTCCACAGCAGACACAAGCGGAATGGATTTCAGTCTGACAAACCGTGATCAGGAAAATTCTGTTGACGAAAGCGAAGTTTCCGAAGCAGAAAAAACTGACGAGGGTTATCATATAACCACCGAAGGAACCTATATCCTTTCGGGTGATATAACCGACCAAATGGTTTTGGTAGAAGCAGGAGACACAGACAAAATACAAATAGTTCTGGATAAAGTTAATCTCCAAAATTCAAAAGGACCCGCAATTTATATAAAATCAGCCGACAAGGTATTTATAACTGCCAAGGATGGCACCGAAAACACCATTTCCGACGGGAACGGATATTCCTATGTTGACGAAACCGATATCGATGCGGCGATATTCTCCCGTGCAGACCTTACTATCAACGGCACAGGTAAATTAACAGTAAACGGCAACACAAAGCACGGTATCTGTTCGAAAGACGATTTGGTTGTTTCATCCCTCTCTCTCAATGTAAATTCCCAAAACGTAGGCTTGAACGGCAAGGACTGTGTTAAATTAAGTCAATGCAGCATTACTGTCAATTCGGGAACCGACGGTATTCGTTCGGACAACGCCGAAGATACGGACAGAGGTTTCGTTTATATTGAAAGCGGCGATCTTTCCATAACCTCGGCAAACGACGGCATCCAAGCGGAAACCGCTATTAAAATAACAGACGGAAATATTACAATAGTATCCGGAGGCGGAAGCGGAAACGGTCTTACTGCATCAAGTGAATCCGCAAAAGGCATCAAGGCGGCATCGGATATTCTTATAGACGGCGGAACCTTTGATATCCAATCCATGGATGACTGCATCCATTCCAACAATACTATTTCCATTACAAACGGAGCCTTCGCCCTTTCCTCCGGAGATGACGGCATCCATGCCGACACAGACCTTTCGATTTCGGGCGGCAACATAAATATTTCAAAAAGCTATGAAGGTATCGAGGGCAGCCGTATTTTTGTAACCGGCGGAAATATCGCTCTTGTTGCTTCCGATGACGGTTTGAACGCCGCAGGCGGCAACGACAACTCCGCTATGGGAGGACGTCCCGGCATGGGTGGTTTCTCAAACGGTGTTGGAGAAATCTATATAACAGGCGGTTATCTGTATGTAAATGCTTCGGGCGACGGTATTGACTCTAACGGAACGATTGCCGTTTCGGGCGGTGTTACTTTGGTTTCGGGTCCCACCAATAGCGGAAACGGCGCATTTGACTTTGACGGCTCTGCCGCTGTAACAGGAGGAGTGCTCATTGCCACGGGTGCTGTGGGAATGGCGCAAAACTTTACTCAGGCAGAAAACCAAGGTGCAATGCTTATTAATGTTTCAGGCAACGCGAAGCAATCCTTTGCAGTTTGCGACGAAAAAGGAAATGTCATCGTTTCCTTTGCTCCCGAAAAATCCTATCAATGTGCAGTTATAACAGCTCCCGAGATACAGCAAGGCGGCTCCTATAAAATAATCACAGGTGCCGAAATAGCAAACGCTGACAGCCACGGCTTCGCACAAAATTCCGCTTATACAGGAGGAACAGAATCCTACGCCATTACAATGGATTCCTTGATATACAGCGCCTCAGGCGGTATGGGCGGAACGCCCGGATTCGGCGGCGGTCACCAAAAGCCGAGCGGCGGTATGGGCAGACCTTTTTAAAAAAATCTTGACTTAAAGTATATTATATAATGCATACCGGTGAGAAAAGGACAGAGAATTTTGTGTTCTCTGTCCTCTTTTTTCGGTGGTTTGAAAAGCATTTATGGTTTTATATATTTTAATTCCTTATGTGCGCCCATATAGACTGTACTAATAATACAACTATAGGGGATTTGTTATGTTTAAAACCCACGCGGAATATTTATTTGCTTATAAGTAAGCACACCGAGAGGACTAAATCACACAAAAAGACCATCGGGCAACCGATGGTCTTTCTTATTGGATGTTTAACTTTTATGCAAACATAGCCTTTTTAAGCATGAAGTAGTCGATAGCGGTCAATTTGCCGTCGCCGTTATAGTCACAGCGTGCAAACGCGTTGTCGGGGTCCTTCAAGGAGCTGACGGAAATAACGTCCATAACCACTTTCTTGAGCATCAAATAGTCGGTCGCGGTCAATTTGCCGTCATTGTTTACGTCGCCCACGCCTGTTGCAGGAGCAGGTTCTTCTTCGGGAAGGAGAGAATCGTCACGAATTACTTCAACTTCATCTACCCAAAGGAAGGATCCGCCGGGGTAAACATTGAATCTGATATAACGGTAATTCTGCGCTGTTTCGCTGGAGATAGTCATAGAAGAGGATATAACTGTGGAATTATCTACAGAAGCACAAACACCTGATGCTTCCTGTTCAAGACTTTCATCGTAACCGATAAGAGTATAAGTGCCGTCTTTGGTGTTACAACCCCAAACACTTACGAATCCGGAAGCGGAAACACCCCAGAAGTTGCTTGCCATATAGATCTTGTAAACATTGGAAACGGTGGATTCGCCCAAATCAACGGTGATTGTCTGATATTTTCCGCCTGCGCCGTCATCAATATAATTGCCTTTCCATGCAGAATAATCAGAAGTCAAGGGATCAAGACTGCATTTAGCACCGTCTGTCAAACGCACACCGTCATCGGTTGTATCAGCGGTGTAAGCTGTTGCTCCGCCTACTGTGTAGGATTTGCCTGTGGAAAGCATATTATAATTGGAAAGCTCAAGAGCAGAAGTAAGCTGAGTGATAGCAGAAGAAACTTGTGCATCGGTAGCACTTGAATTATTCAAAACACTGTTACCGTTGGTGATAGCAGTTTGAAGTGTCGCGTAATCCTCAGTAGAATAGTGAGAGGAGGATTCGGATTGTGCCTGAGAAATAAGATTGCCAAGTATTGCCTTGTTGTTAACCTTGGAAAGAGCTACCTTAACAAGACCCTTTGCAGGATAAGCGTTTGCCAAAACTGCGTCAGCTTCGGTGATTGCCGCGGAAATTTCAGCAGTAGGATTGGAAATTGTCTTTGCAAGAGCAACAGATTCTTCCAATTTTGCAGTAAGAGCGGTATCTTCAAGGCTGGATTTCTTTACGATAAGAAGAGCATCGGCAACATCTCTGCCCTGAGTGTAAACAGAGCCCTTGCCGTTTACATACATAGCGGTGGATCCGCCGCCGTCAAGACGGATAACATTTACACAGCCAAGCTTTATCATAGCTGCAGAAACATCCGCAAGGTCGATCTTTTCGCCTGTGGAAATGAAATATACAAAAGAACCGTCTGCCTTTTGACCGAATGCAGTCCAAGGTCTTCCATAGCTGTTAACGCTGTGTCCGCCGATGCTTGAAGAAGATGCACATTTGTCAACACCGTTCTGAACAAGGTAATAAGCAGAACTCATTGTGGAATATGCATCGTTCATCGCCTGAGTAGAGCTGGATTCGTAGGAATAAACGGTGATAGAGGCGCCTGCGGAAAGGCTGGATGCATAGGATGCATAAGAAGAGCTGCTCTTTACAAAAAGAACAAACTGATTATCGCTTGTGGGAATTGTGGTACCGTAATTTCTGCCGGAGCTTACGCTGATAACCTTTGCCTTCAAGGTCTTGCCTACAGCGATTTCGGTATAATCAAGCTTTTCACAAAGAATTTCGTAGCCGTTTGCAGAGGTGCTGGTGAAGCCGTAATATCCATCGCTTCCAACCTTGCTGTCATAATAGAAGAAACGATCTGTGTAACTCTTTGTTGAGCTTGCATTGGCAATATATTGATATCTCTTGTTAACCGAAACAAGGGAATCCTTAACTGTTGTGCCGTTAAAGGTTATATCGAAATGAAGAACGCTATAGCCGTGACCCATGTTACCTTCTGTGTCAAAGGTAGCAACTTCGCCTACGCTATTGCTTATATCAGCGGAAATCAATCTTCCTTCACTGATCAAAACCTGGTTCAAGGAACCGCGGTTCATATCAAAGAAGGAACCGTTGATAACGCCTGCAACCTCATAACCCTGAGCAACAGCCGCAGCATATTGCTCGGAAACGGAAAGAACGTCACCTGCCGCGCCGGTGAACGCCATGGGAACATAACCGTCATCGGGATTAAATTCAAGAACGTGAGCAGTTGTACTTGCACTTGTACCTTTTACAGTATAAGTAGAATAGTACACTGCATTGTCGATAGTGTAGGTGCTTCCCTTGGTCAAGGTAGCGCTTCCGCTTGCTGCATTAGCAACCACACATGTTGAAAACAGCATAAGAACGACCAGACCAAGAGCAAGAAATCTTTTGGTGATTTTCATTAAACTTTTCTCCTTATTGTATTTTTCTTCGTACATTATACAAAATTTATTTCTTTATGTCAATGATTCTGTGTTTTTTTGTGAACATTACACAAAAATAAGACGCCAGATTTGTATCAGACGTCTTGTTTATTAGTCATATTTCTTTCATAATGGAAAAGATATTGCTGAGCAATGCCTGCATATTCTCCCAATGCTTTCGAGTCAAAGGAACCGCCATAGTATTTTTCTATAACCCTCTTTACCCAAACGTCAACAGGGAAGGCATTATAATAACCGAACCCGAAAAGGAGAACGCAATTTGCAACCTTATCGCCCACACCTTTTATGGTTTTCAGCTTTTCCAATGCTTTTTCATATCCCACGTTCGCGATTTCGTCAAGGTCGATTTCCTTGGAAACCACCTTTTCTGCCGCATCGATTATGTATTTTCCGCGGAACCCGCTTTTTATCGGTGCAATGCCTTCCAATCCTGCGTCTAAAATACATTCTGCCGAGGGGAAGGAATAAACACCGTCAGCAATCTTTTGACCGAGGAGAGCACAAAGTGAAGAAATTATTTTTTTGATTCTGGGGATATTGTTATTTTGAGAAATAATGAAGGATATAAGTGTTTCCCAAGGGTCTTGGCGGAATATTCTTATTCCGTTTCCTGCTTTTGCCCCTCTTGAAATATTTTCATCAAAGGAAAAGCCTTGGATTATTTTTCCGTAATCTCTTTCCAAATCAAAATAGGAAACAAAGCCTTCGTTAAATTCCGCTTCGCTCATATCGGCAAAAAGCCAACCGTCGGAAAGCCTTTTTACATTAAGACCTCTGTTGCAGGCTATTAAAAAATATTCATCTTCGCTGATTTTCTCAAACCGAAAGCATTGACCGCATTCCGCAGACACAAAAGGGTCGAAATTTGAGATTTCGGATAATATCAAATCGTTTCCCTGCTGAGTGAGTTTCATAGAATTTATGCCTCTTGTATTTTAGGTAGAAATAATGTATAATGAATCCAATAAAAGTTAAGGAGCCGCAATGAAAGAACATATTTATACGATTCCCGTTACCGAAGCCTTTGAACAGCACAAAACCCGCTGTCCCTTTTGCGCTTTGAAAGAAAAGCTGGAAAAGGACGAATTGGAAATAATTTTGGGTGCATCTATGATGGAACCCGATATAAGAAGCGAAACCAACGAAAAGGGCTTCTGTGCCGAGCATTTTCAGAAGATGTACGGCATGAAGCACCGTCTTGAACTTGCCCTTATGCTGGAAAGCCATCTTGAATCCCTGAAAAAGGAAATCAAAACAGGGAACTTTTTCTCCAAAGACATTGGCGCAAAAAGCGTTGAAAGAATCGGAAGATTAAATGAACATTGCTATATCTGTGAAAGAATCGAGGATAAATTTTCAAAAATGCTTTCCACCGCATCAAAGCTTTATGCAGAAGAAAAGGATTTCCGTCAATCTTTTTCAGAGGTTCGCTATTTTTGTCTGCCCCATTACCGTGAATATGTTATTGCCGCAAAGAACGCATTAACAAAGGAAAATTATGCCGAATTTGTAAAAGCAGCTAACGAAAAGGTAACGGTATATTTAAACAGCCTTAAGGATGATGTGTCCCTTTTCTGCAAAAAATTTGATTACCGAT
This sequence comes from uncultured Ruminococcus sp., assembly GCA_964650045.1. Taxonomy (GTDB): domain Bacteria; phylum Bacillota; class Clostridia; order Oscillospirales; family CAG-382; genus Coliplasma. Next base: position 51,652 of record CAZYRT010000001.1, on the reverse strand, counting down.
TCGATTCTCTCCCTTGGGGTGAATCCAAGGATTCGGTGGAACGCTCCATTAAATTCCTGACTACAGAAAATACTCTTAAATAATTATTTTACATTCTTGGCGGCGAAATAGGTTCCCTTAAATTCACCGTCAAAAATATCGTAAAGTATCGATGTATCGGCACCGTTTACGATTATCATGGGGATTCCGCGCTCGGTAACATATTTTGCGCTTTCAAGCTTTGTTGCCATTCCGCCGGTACCTCTTGATGTACCTGCGCCAGTACCATAAGAATAAACCTCATCGGAAACCTCGGGCACAAATTCGATGAATTTTGCATCGGGGTTCTTTCTGGGGTCGGAATCATAAAGACCGTCGATATCCGACATATTGATAAGCAGGTCTGCATTGGAAAGCCTTGCAACGGTTGCCGCAAGAGTATCGTTACTTCCTATCTTGATCTGCTCATTGGAAATAGTATCATTTTCATTAACAATAGGAATGATCCCCTGAGCAAGGAGCGTTTCCAAGGTTGTGCTGGCATGAGCGCGAAGCTCACGGTCATCAATAACGCTTCTTGTAATGAGTATCTGAGCAATCGTTGCGCCGTAATCGGCAAAACCGCGGGCATACATATCGATAAGCTGGCATTGACCCACAGCGGCGGCAGCCTGCTTTTGCTCTGTTGTTAATGTATCTCTGGAAAAGCCTATTTTCGCAAGACCGCATGCAACTGCGCCCGAGGACACAAAAACAATTTCCTTTCCGCTGTTGTGAAGGTCGGCAAGAGCTTCGATAAGCTTGTTTATCTTGCGAATATTAATAAAACCCGAGTTGTGTGTAAGAGTAGAGGTTCCTATTTTTACCACAACTCTTTTTATGTTTTCTGTGGATATTTTCATTTTTTCCTACCTGCGCTATTTACATATTATCAATTTGTTATTATAATGAAATGCGTTAGAATAATCAAGTGTTTTCCCAAAAAAGGAGCAATGTAATGAAATTAATTCTCGCTTCAAATTCTCCCAGAAGACGTGAGCTTTTGACCTTGGCAGGCTATGAATATAATGCAGTTCCCTCGGATGCTGATGAGATCACCCAAGGAATGGCTCCGTCGGAGCTGGCTGTTTGTAATGCAAGAGCCAAATCCCAAGAGGTATTTTCCCGTTTAGGAGATGATTGTGTTGTTATAGGTGCCGATACTGTGGTTTGTGTGGAAAACAATATTTTCGGCAAACCCAAGGATGAAACTGATGCTTTTGATATGCTGAAAAGACTTTCGGGAACCTATCATTCGGTGATAACAGGCTGTTGCGTTATATCTCAAAAGGGAATACGGGAATTTTCATGTGAAAGCAAAGTGAAATTCCGAAACCTTGAGGACGAAGAAATAAAGCATTATATCGCCACAGGAGAGCCTATGGACAAAGCAGGAGCCTACGGTATTCAGGAAAAGGCAAGTCTTTTTGCGGAGCATTTCCAAGGCGATTTTTATAACATAATCGGGCTTCCTGTAGCAGGGCTTTATCCCATTCTCAAGGAATTGGGCATACTGCCACAATGGCAAAAAGATGAAATATAAAAGTTTATTGAATTGTTGACATAAAATTATTAATCTTATATAATATTTCAAGAACAAAATTATTAAGGAGATAAATTATGAAAAGTGCAAAACGATTGATTGCTCTTTTGGTTATGGCAGTAATGCTTGTGTCCTCCTGTGTGATAGCCAATGCGGCTACCTCTACCGTGGAATTGACCAAAAACACCTCTACCTCAAAAACCTTGAGCAATTCCGCAACCTATTCAACCTACAGCATTTACGGTTCCGACAGCGGAAAGACTTCCACATCCTATGTTTTGGAATTTGACCCTGCCGATGGCGCTATTCCCTTAGCTTATGCCGCATACGGCGGTGCAAACCTCCCTTTTTTCAGCACACATGTTAATCAGGCTAATGCCGAAGGCTATCATGTTATCGGCGCAATAAACGGCTCCTTCTTCAACGGTGTTAATATGTGCGGTATCAATATTTCCGGCGGAAGAATCATCGCTGCCGATGCCGCTTGTGCAGGTGAATCTGTGGGCATCTTCTCCTCCAACGGCGAATTTACCCATGCTCTTACCAATCTTTCCTATACTGTAGAAATAAACGGCGAAAAGCTTGTAAGTGCATTGGCTTCCGTTAACAAAAAGTATTCCTATGTTTTGGGAAGAAATTCTGATTTCGTTAACCGTTTCTTCTATTATGATGCTTATGCAAAATCCGGTGTTTCCGGTACTGTTGAAGGCTACGAAATACTCTGCGAAAAGCTTGATGACAGTGAGCTTTCGGTCGGTCACACCTTGAAAGGCAGAGTAATTTCGGTTACCGAAGCTACTTACGGCGCAAACCGTCCTACCGAACATCAATATTTCACCCTCTTTATGCCTGCAGCTTCCAATAAGGTATCCTATGCAACAGGTCTTTCCGCAGGCGATATCATTTCTATTTCTGTTGATGAACAGAATAGTGCCGCAAAGGAAGCTATGAATAATGCTTACAGCGCTATCTCCTCCTGCTATGCACTTGTAAAAGACGGTGTTGACCAAACAAATACCCAATCTCAGATCGGTACACACAGCGTCAGCCTCAGCCGTGCTTGGACAGCCTTCGGCGTTAAGGAAGACGGTTCCTTTGTCTACTTCATTAATGAAGAATACGGTCTCACGCTTAAGGATGTTGCCGCGGCAATGATCGAATTGGGCTGTATCCACGTTTATCGCTTGGACGGCGGCGGATCCAGCGCTATGTATAACGAAACCGACGGCGTTGTTTACCTTGCTGAAACAACACAGTATACAAGCGGACGTCCCATCTGTGATGTTCTTTTGGTAGTTTCCAAAGAAAGCACCTATGACGAAGACCTTGCAGCCGAGCTTGAAGCTGCTGTTGCAACAGCAAAAACAGTTGAAAAGCCCGATGCAGAGCTTAAAACAAATATCGCAAAGGCAGAAGCTCTTCTTAAAGAAACTTATCCTTCCGACGGCGATGTTAAAAAGCTCCTTTCTGCCCTTTCTCTCAACAATGTTCTTACCAAGCTTGTTGCACAGGCTGAAGCAGAGGACTCCACACACTACCGCGACAGCAATTATTCTATACTCCGGACTGCCATTGAAAATGCAAACAAGGTTTTGGCGAATGCTTCCGCTACCCAGACCCAATATGCAAATTCTATCAGTGAGCTTTCGGATGCTCTTTCCCTTTCCGAATTTTCAATAGTATCTATCGGTGCAAGCTACACCGCAAGCGATTCCGATTATACCTATCAAAACGGAAGCTCCCTCTTTGACGACGAAATCCGTCTTACCGATGGCTTTAAGAGCACCTCGGATCCCTTCTCCTCCACCTATTCTGCGTTTAATAAGAATGTGGGCAGCATCGAATATGTTGAGGTTATCGTTGACCTTGGCGCAAATGTTCAGACCAATACCTATAACATCTATTCTGCAAGCAAGCAATGGGGCGTTAATCCTCCCTATTGGTTGAATGTTTCCGGTTCTAACGACGGTGTTAACTTTACCGAGATCGGATATACCGATACATTGGTTAAGGTTGGCGAAGGCATTCCCATAGACGGAGTTATCACCGAGCTTTCCAAAATGACTGTTGTCAGCGAGGATGTTCAGAATTACCGTTATATCAGATTTGCCGCATATTCCAACGGCGCGTTCCTCTGGCTTGATGAGGTTGAAGCGGCTCTTAACGGCACACTTCTTCCCGAAAGTGACACTCCTGTTATTTCTCAGGGCGTGGGCGACGTAAATAACGACGGTAAAATGACCGCAACAGACTATTTGATTCTCAAAAAAGTAGTTATGAACGTTATTTCCGTCAGCTCCTTGAAGGATCCCGATAACGCGTTTGCACGTTGCGACATGAACGGCGACGGCAAATTGACCGCTATCGACTATTTCATGCTTAAAAAGTCTATTTTCGCATAAGGCTTATAAACAAATCAAGACCATCGGAAAACCGATGGTCTTTTTGTGTTGTAAAGATGTAATATTTTCGATTTGAGCAAACTACAGCTCACGCGAATGAGCGATAACAATTTGAACAAACTACATCGCGGGAATTAAAGAAAGAGCGTAGCGGACAGATGCCATTGCGTCAACGCCATAGAAATCTGCGCCCATTGTGTCAGCATAGTCCTGAGTAAGAACCGCGCCGCCTACCATTGTTTTAACCTCGTGGCATTGCTCTTTAATAAGCTTGATAGTTTCTGCCATTGCAGGAACTGTAGTTGTCATCAATGCGCTCAAGCCAACGATTTTCGCGTTGTTTGCTATTGCGGCATCAACGATTGCCTGAGGGGCAACATCCTTGCCCAAGTCAATAACATCGAAGCCGTAATTGGAAAGAAGCGTTGCCACAATATTTTTTCCGATATCATGGATATCGCCCTTTACTGTTGCTATAACTATCTTCATACCCTTTTGGGTCTTTTCACCCGAAAGAGATTCATTTATAACCTTAAATGCTGCTTTTGCCGCTTCGGCACCGCCCAAAAGTCGGGGAAGGAACAGCTTTTTCGCCTCATAATCCTCGCCCAAAGCATTTAATGCAGGCACAAGATGATTTTCAATAACCTCCAAGGGCTTGAACTGGGAAAGAAGAACTTTTGCGCATTCTGCCGATTTTTTGGAAAGTCCCGAATAAACGGCATCAAAAAGCGTCATTTCCTTTTTTTCAGATACAGATTGAACCGCTTCGGCAGGCTCATTAGAGAAAACAAAATCCGGATTTGGCGAAGGGTCGTTAATTACCAGCCTCATGTTTTCGCTGGAAGGATTGATAATCGCCGCCGAAAGCCCTCTCGACATAGCCGCACCGAGGAATGAAGCATTAATAGCATCGCGGTTCGGCATACCAAAGGAAATATTGGAAACGCCCAAAACCGTCATAAAGCCTTGATTCGAAAGGCTTTCTACACATTCGAGGGTTTTTTCACCGCTTTTTTCATCGGTGGCAACCGTTAAGGTCAGAGCATCAAAGAGAAAATCGGGAGTGAACGAAAAATCATTTTCCGCGGTTTCTCTTATTTTTTCGGCAATTTCCAATCTTTCTTTAGGCGAATCGGGGATTCCCTCCTCATCCAAAAGCAGACCAACGCAAACTGCGCCGTATTTTTTAACTATGGGAAGCACCTTTTGAAGGTTTTCTTTTTTTCCGTTAACCGAATTGATTATAGGAATACCGTTGTAAACTCTCGCCGCAGCTTCCAATGCATCGGGGTCGGCAGAATCCAATTGGAGAGGAAGGTCGGTTACCTTTTGTATCGCCAAAACAGCCTTAGGAAGCATTTCTACCTCATTTATTTCGGGAATACCAACATTAACGTCAAGAATATCCGCACCTGCCCCCTGCTGAGAAACAGCCTCGGCACAAAGATAATCCATGTCGCCGGTACGCAAAGCCTCTTTTAATTTGGATTTGCCCGTAGGATTAAGTCTTTCACCGATAACCGCAGTTTTTCCACCAAAGGTGAACATTCTTGTGCCCGAGCAAACCGAAACTCGCTTTTCTGTTGATGATACCTTTTTATAATCACAATTATTTACACCCTTAGCAACCTGTTCGATATATTCGGGGGTTGTACCGCAGCATCCGCCGATACATCTGATTCCGTTTTCTCCAAGCTTTTTGGCAAAGCTTAGGAATCTTTCGGGGCTTACATCAAAGTAAGTTTCTCCGTTTTCATTTATTTTGGGCAGACCTGCATTTGCGTTTACTATAACAGGAAGTCCGCTGAATTTTGCTAACGCTATGGCTATAGGCTCCATAGCATCGGGGCCTAAGCCGCAATTTATACCGATAGCATCTACACCCAAACGGGAAAGATAGATAGCCGCTGTTTCTGCATCGGCTCCTGTTAGAGTTCTTCCGCTTTCGTCAAAGGTCAATGAAACCGCAACAGGAAGGGAGGAAACCTCTCTTGCGGCAATAACCGCCGCCTTACACTCATAAAGGTCGGAAAAGGTTTCGAAAAATACCAAATCCGCCCCTGCTTCTTCGGCAGCAGCCACAGCAGGCTTAAATGCATTTACCGCATCCTCAAATTCAAAATCTCCCAAGGGAGGCATCAATTTGCCCGTGGGCCCAAGATCCGCTGCCACAAAAACCTTTCTTTGACCATAGCCTGCCGCTTCCTTGGCTATTTTAACCGCCTTTAACATTTCTTCCCTCGGGTTCATTCTATAGGGAGAAAGCTTCACGCTGTTAGAACTGAAACTGTTTGTGGTAATAATATCGGCGCCTGACTCGATATATGCTTTGTGTACCGCCATAACCGAAGATGGGTCAAGAGTATTCATGGTTTCGGTAAGAGCACCCGGCTTTAATCCCATACTCTGAAGCATGGTTCCCATTGCACCGTCAACAACCAAGGGACGTCCTTCGCCATTTAAGGCAGATAAAATATTCTTGAATTCACTCATAAAAGAGCTCCTTTTTAACGTATAGCCGAAATATTATTTAAAATTGCCGCCGCCACATCGGGCTTATTCATAGCATAAATATGAATATTATTAACACCGTTTGCAATAAGGTCGATTATCTGCTCAGTTGCAAAAGCAATTCCCGCCTGACGCATAGCCTCGGGCTTGTCTCCAAAGCGCTCCACGATTTCTCTGAATCTTCTGGGAACCATTGTTCCCGAAAGAGAAACGCTTCTGCCAAGCTGTTTAGCATTGGTTATGGGCATTATACCTGCAATAACGGGGATATTAATGCCCTTTCTTTGGAATTTGGTCATAAAGGAATACATTATATCGTTATCAAAAAACATCTGTGTGGTGAAAAATTCGCAACCGCTTTCGGCTTTTATCTTCAAAGCATCAATATCCGCGCTTACGCTGACAGCCTCGGGATGCCCCTCGGGATAGCAAGCGCCGCCTATACAAAAATCACCCTTTTCCTTAATCGCCGCAGCAAGGTCACTTGCATGGGCATAAACCCTTTTCGGATCTCTGCCTTGGGGCATATCTCCGCGCAAAGCGAGAATATTCTCGATTCCATGAGATTTAAGAGAACTCAAATATTCATCAAGGCTTTCCTCGTCGGAAGAAACGCAGGTAACATGAGCCAATGCGGCGATTCCGTTCTTTTCCACCTCATCAGCCAACTCTGCTGTAAATTTAGCAGTTGAACCTGCAGCACCGTATGTAACGCTGATAAAATCGGGCTTGAGCTTTGCCATATCCGAAACTATCTTTCGGCTTTGCTCCAATTCTGTTCCCAGCTTTGGGGGAAACACTTCACAGGAAACTGTTATTTCCTTGCTTTTTATAATTTCACTGATTTTCATTTTAAAGCTACATACAAGCGCTTTACACTTGCTGCTCCTTTCTTAATTTTTCTATAAATTTCCATATAAATTAGTTATGCCTTATCTTATCGACAAGGCACAACCGGTGATTATATTTTTTTGAAGATATAATAAACCTTTTCGTCTTGAGTACAACCGTCAAAGCCCTTGCCTCCCGATTTCTCCAGAAGAGCAAAGCCTTTCGCGGCATTTTCGATATCTTTGGGCTTATGAAGCTTTTGAAGCTGGGTTTCTCCGTCTCTTGAATAAAGACCGTCAGAGTCCTCGGTAAATAAATCTATAGTAAATTCACAAAGACCGTCACTTTCGGAAAATGCACTTCGCCAAACGGCAAAAGCACCGTCAAAATCATAAACATAGCTCTTTCCGTCAAGAACATTCCGATAGCGGTATTCGGTGTTAACATCAAAAACAAAAATACCGCCGGGTTCAAGATAATTATGCACCAAGGCAAAAACCTTTTCCAAATCGCCCTTTTCAGTTAAATAATTAAGGCAATCAAAGGATGAATATACTCCTTGAACCGTTCCGTACAATTCAAACTCGCGCATATCCTGACAAAGCAAAAGAGTATTTTTGCCGAAATTCTTCTCCATTGCTATATTAAGCATTTCGGGAGAAGCATCCAGCCCGATCATATCATACCCTTTGTCTGCAAGAAGGGCGCAGATCCCGCCTGTACCGCAGCCAAGGTCCAAAACCTCGTTTACCTTAATATCAGCTTTTTCAAAAGCCGAAGCCAAAAAATCCGCATAAGGTGCATAAGAGCTTCCGTTTATTTGGTCATAAAGCTCGGATATTGCAAAGAAGCTCATTCCGAAATTCTGTCAAGAACCATAGAATAACCGTCGCTTCCGTAGCGAAGTGCGCGGTTTACTCTGGTAATGGTAGCTGTGGAAAGATGAGTCTTTTCTGCAATTTCGTTATATGTATTGCCCTCGCGAAGCATTTCTGCCGCAGTCAAACGCTTGCTCATTTCGGTAATTTCGGAAATGGTGCAAAGGTCGCTGAGAAAACGATAAGCCTCTTCAACTGTACGAACGCTGACAAACGCTTCGGCAAGCTTGTCTGTTGTGGAATCCTTTATCTTATCTATCATATTTTTCCTCCTGATAGTTTTATACTTTAATATGTTAAACTATTATACTATTATTTTTGCAACTTTGCAATACCCTAATCAAAATTTTTTATTAAACCTTACTACGCGAATCGGTAAATTTTCAAATGTATGGGTAAGAGGCTTGTTGTCTTTAATCCACTCGCGGAATATGTGTAATGCATATTGGTTAGTACATTGCAGGAACTAAAAAAAGGATTGACAGATATTTAGGTATTTTGTATAATGAACATGATAATAAATTAAAATGAGGAGTTGATTATCATGAAGGCTTTTAGAAGCTTTATTTCTGTGTTGACCGTAGTATCGGTAGTATTATCCTTGGGAATAACTGTTTTTGCAGAGACTCAAACTGCAACAGTTGAATTTTCTACAGTTTCCTCCGAAACTCTCTCTAACAACACACTTTTCACTACCTATGATATAACAGGAAGCGTTTGCGAAGACAGCGCAAGATCCTATGTTTTCGAATTTTCTCCTGCGGACGGTAATATCCCTCTCGCCTTTACAGGCACAGCAGGCGGAGTTACATTCATGGAAAAGCACATGAATTATGCCGCTGACGAAGGATATGAGGTCGTGGGCGCAATAAACGGCTCTTTCTTCCAGGGTGCCACCAGCACAATGACAGGTATGCTTATATCCAACGGCAGAATAATAATCGGTGATTCGGGAGCAATGGAAGCCTTGGCTTGCTTTGATGCAAAGGGCGTTATGAGCCATGTAAGCAACCCTTCCATTAAATATCCCGTCTCTCTCAACGGAGAGGAAACAGGAAGCCTTGTTTCTGTAAACAAGAAATATACATATATTGAAGGAAAGTCCTCCACATCTTCAAAATTAGGCGAATTTTTCTATTATGACCGCCATGTACTAAATTGCTATTCGCCCATCGCGAAATCCGATATAAGCGGTTACGAAATTCTTTGCGATAAACTGGACAACACCGAAATCGCAGTCGGAAGAACTCTTAAAGGTAAGGTTGTTTCGGTCTCTGAATCCACCTTTGGCGCAACGATTCCCGAAAATGACAGCCAATTTATCCTTTTCGTAAAGACTGATTCGCCCTATGCAACTGCTGTTAGCGGATTGAAGGAAGGAGATTCGGTTGAAATAGGAGCCGAAGCTCAGGGCTATGTTACCGAATTGGAAAATGCCTATAGCGCAATAAGCAGCGCATATTGGCTTGTAAAAGACGGTGTTGACCAAACAAACAAAAACAGCACCATTATCCACAGCGTTACATTAGAAAGAGCATGGACGGCATTCGGTGTTAAAGCCGATGGCACCTTCGTTTACTTTGTTAATGAAGAATACGGTCTCACCCTCAAGGATGTTGCCGCGGCAATGATACAAATGGGCTGTACCGACGTTATCCGTCTTGACGGCGGCGGATCAAGCGCAGTTTACACCGAAACAAACGGAATCGTTTATCTTGCCGAACGTCCCGAGGAAAACGGACGTATGGTTTGCGATACCCTTCTCATTGTAAAGAAATCCTCTCTTTCCGACGATGAATTGAAGACTGAATTGGAGTCCTCTCTCCAAAACGCAAAAGAAATCAAAACCGACGATATTAACCTAAAAAATGCAATTGTATACGCAGAAAAGGTTCTTTCCGATGATACACCTACCCAAGGCGAATTGAAAAAAGCCCTTTCGGGTCTTGATTTAAAGGCTGTTCTTTCGGATGTTATCACCCAAGGAGAAAAGGCTGATGAAGCTCACTATGCTGCCGAGGATTATTCTACCCTTACAACCGCATTGGACAACGGCAAAGCCTTGGTTTCTGCAGATGATGCAGACGGAGAAACAATTAAAAATGCAATAACCGCAATCTCCGATGCTTTGGCTCTTTCTAAATATCAAATAATTTCTGTTGGCGCATCTTATGAGGTTACCGCCGAGAAAAATTACAGCTATTGGGCTGATACAAAGCTTCTTCACGATGACGGTGTGCGTCTGTCCGACGGCTTGAAATCCAACAGCGGTGTTTTAACAAATGCCTATTCCGCATGGAAAAAGGACCAATCAGATAAGGTGACCGTTGTATTTGACCTTGGCGAAGGCGCAAAATCCAATTCCTACACAGTTTATACTTCTGCAGGCTTCTGGGGTGTTGCTTCTTGCGCAGGCATTTCGGTTGAAGGCTCAAATGACAAGGAAAGCTTCTTCCCTATCGGTGAAACCCAAGAGGTTGCAAATTTGGGTAACGGCGATGCCGTTGACTCCGATCAAAGCACCCTCCATTCCCTTACAGTAAAAAGCGATTATCTCAACGATTACCGATATATCAAGCTCACTCTTACCATAAACGGCAATTTCCTCTGGGCAGATGAGATAGAGATAGCTTTGGACGAAAATCTTCCCATGAAGGAGCCTGTTCAGCAGGAGGTTTCCTCTCAAGAGCCCGAATCTTCCGAAGAAGGAACCGTTTTTCAGGAAGCAGAAAGCTCTGTTGAAGCAACTGTATCCGAAAATACACAATCTGCCGATAACAGCCAAGCTGATGAAGATAACGGCAGCAATACCATCGTTATCATTATTGTAGCAGTTGCAGTTGTTGTAATCGCGGTTGCAGTTATCCTTATTCTCAAATCCAAGAAAAAGTAAACCCCAAAGAAGGAAAACCAATTGAAAACAGGAATTGTTTTAGAGGGCGGAGGCTTCCGCGGAATATATACAGCAGGTGTTTTAGACGTTTTCATGGAAAACGGAATCACCTTTGACGGATTGATAGGAGTTTCCGCAGGAGCAGTCCACGGATGCTCCTACCTTTCGGGACAAAAGGGCAGAAGCATCCGTTACTACCGTAATTATTGTGCCGATCCACGTTTTATGAGCCTGAAAAGCTGGATTAAGACAGGGGACATTGTGGAAGTGGAATTTTCCTATCACCAGCTCCCCGAAAAGCTTGATGTTTATGATTACGAGGGCTTCAAAGTCAACAAAACTCCCTTTTATGTTGTAGTAAGCAATGTGGAAACAGGTGAAGCCGAATATCTCCAAATAACCGATATGCTTGCCGAAATCGATTTTTTGCGTGCGTCGGCATCTCTCCCCTATTTTTCGAGAATTGTGGAGATAGGCAACAAAAAATATCTGGACGGCGGTTGCTGTGATGCAATACCCATTCATCAATTCCGCAAAATGGGATTTGAAAAGAATGTTGTTGTGTTGACCAGACCTGCAGATTATGTTAAAAAGCCCGAATCCAAGCTTTTCTCCAAGCTTATCTACCGAAAATATCCAAAGTTTGTCGAAGCCATGGAAAGACGTGCAGAGGTTTATAACAAAACGGTTGAATCACTTTTGGAATTAGAGAAAAACGGCGATATTTTCATTATCCGACCCGATTCTCCTCTCCCTGCCGCAAGGCTTGAGCATGACCCTGAACGTATCCAAGCAACCTATGACAGAGGCGCATCCGATGGAAGAAATGCTATTCCAAGGCTTTTGGAATTTTTGGAAAGCTGTAAACAGCCTTAACAGGAGTTTGTTAAATGGGAAATTATGTTAGCAAAAGCACAATGGCAGACCAGCAGGCAGAGGGAAAAAGAACCGTAACCCCCCAAACAATTTATAACGAGCTTGCAGCTATGGCAAAGGTTGACCTTGTAGGCTGGTTTGTTGTCAGCGGTGTCTGCGTCCTCTTCTCGGGGTTGTTTATATTCATTTTTTCTATGGACACACCCTTAAACGAAACCTGGACAAAAATAATAAAAATAGCGTTGGCAGCCCTTCCCGTTTTAATTGCAGTCGGCAATGTGTTTCATTATTACATCACTCTCAAGAAAATGGCAAAAGAGGATTACGATATAATTGCCGATAAGGTTGAAAGAGTCGTGGAGGATGATAAGGTTATACGGCGTTACACCCGTCACGGAGTAACCTACCACATGGAGCACGCAATGTACCTTTCCACCTGCGGACGTGTGGTTATATCCCTTCAGGAGGTCAGCACAAACAGCGAAGGCGATATTTTCTATGTAATTGTCGCCAAAAAGCGCCCCACCCGCCCGATTTTGCTCTATAATTCAAAATATTACGACCTTCAGACCTCAAAATTAGTGAGAGAAAAACTTTTTGCAAAAAGTCTTTCTCTCAAGCTCTCTTTTCAAAAACTCTCAAAATACAAAAAGGAATGGCTTCGACCATTCCTTTTCTTATTATTTAAAGTGATAAAATCTTGGTTCCCGAGAAATAATGGGTAAGGATATATTGATAATTATATCCGTCCTTTGCCAATTCCTCGCTGCCGTAAACCGAGAATCCAACACCGTGACCTGTTCCCTTGCCGTTAATTATAATTTTTTCGGGAGTTATTTCGGTTCCTGCGGTTGTTTTATAGCTGTCATCAAAGCTTTGGAAGGGCTTATAGCCGTCTGCGGTAAGGATTCCCTTTACCTCAGCGGTCTCAACCTTGCCCTCCTTGGTGAGAACCTCCATTTGGGTGGAATATTCAACATCAAAGTTGGCGCTTTCGAATCCACAGGCAACACGGACGCTTTCCGCTGTGTTGATAACCACATTATTACCATTTCCGTCGGTAACCGAAAGCTGGGTAATATAATTGGAGCCGTAAGGGTCGGTTGCCAATATTTCGAATTTTATATCCGAATCGGAAATAGAGGAAAACTTGGAACGTGAGGAGATGTAATCAAAAAATTCATCCTTGGTAAACTCATAATTCCAAATTTCGGTTTCGCCCTTTTCATTGGAATAAACGGTTTTCAAATAAGGAAGGTCGCTTCCGCCCCATGCCGCTATAGAAGAACAGCTTGCACCGCCGTTTGAATTATGGTAAACCGCCAAAATCGGCTCACCGTTATAGGCGCAATATTGACCTTTTGTGGCATTAACATATTTAACGTTTACATCGCTCCAGCGGTAGGTTCCCAAATAAACCTGACAGCAATCGGTAGAACAAACATAATAATCATCGCCGTGCTTATGTCTCAAAACAAAGGTACGGACCATAATAGAAAATGCCTTGCAGGTTTCGGCGGAATAATATCCCATACCAATTTCCATACCCATAACACAGACAACATAGGTCTCAAGAGGAACACAGTTTACCATTTTAAGGTAACTTCCCTCGTTTACATATTCAAAATAACCGTAATATGAATAGGTGTCTGATTTAAAAGGAAGGCTTACCGTACTGCCGCCTGTTGCTCTTATTGCAAGTCTTTTGGAGGAATCCTCGTATGTGAAGATTATTTTACCCGTAGCAGGGTCAATAACAGTCAAACCGCAGGAAACGGGAGACGCAACCTTTCGACCCGAGGATTCATTTTGAACTGAATACGCGCTTGTTCCCGAAAATCCTCTTGCCTCAAATCCACCGTTAACAACAGCCACAAAACCGTCCTTTATGGTTTTTGCAACATTATAAGCCTCGGAATAGCTGTTGTGACGGCTGATGACCGCGCTGTATGCTCCGATATTTCCATTTGAGGAAGGAGAACAGCTCTTTGAAGCAGGATCATAATACGCATTTACCTGAGGAATTATAAGGATCTGACCTTTTCCAAGATCAAAAAGCTTAGAAAAGCCGTTATCGGAATATCCTATTTCAAAAGAGCCTGATGCAGATTGATTAAGAGAGGAAAATCTCACATTACTGCCTACATATATTCCCACCCTAATATCGGGTTCATTATATGCGTAAGCTTCCTCGTTAAAAGGTGAATCGGGAAAAATTGTAATACCCAAACAAAAAACAAGTGCCAGAGCGAAGCTTAGTAATCGTTTTAATTTAGATAATCTCATAATTACCCCTTATTGTAAAATAGGCTGTTTCGCCTATTATAAGAATAGCTTTCTTGGAATCTCCGGCAGAAGAATAATATATTCTTCCGTATTGGAGTGATTCTCCCGAAAATATCTCTTTACCCATAGACATATCGGTGATACCGTTGCCTTCGGTGAACGAGGATGTTACCGCAACTGCACCTCCGCCCCGATAAATAATTTCGGTATCGGCAGAAAGGATTATCATCTGCCCCTTGGATGCCGAAACCTCCTCATAGGTCTGCTTTGTATCAAACACACCGTCGGAAGTTAATTGGGCGATAATCTCGGCTTTGACCTCAGCCTTGATCTCATCCATATATTCCTTAAGATAGCCATAGGTTACGGGAGTGTTGTCGGGAATGATAAAGGTTTCCTCTCCAGATGCGGAGATTTGCGCTGTACCAACGAAAACCATTATTGATGCAAGGACAAACGCCAGCACAACAGTAATACGTTTTTTCATAAGTAAATTCTCCTTAAAATAATATAGGAAGCAATTCTGAATGTCAATGTAGATTTTCCACACACTTTTCCACCGCCTCGTGGAAAAATATGCGTTTTAACCAAATTCCCAAGAATTTTTAGGCAAATACCGAAAGCTGAGAGGTTAAAGGCTTGGGAAACCAAAGATTCCCTGCTTATATTATACCACATATTGTCAAGTACCATAATTTGGGAGTGCATTATTTCCCTTTCAATATATTGTATGAGAGAAAAAATTCATTGATGCGCGAGGTTTATCGATACGCCGCATATCGATAAACCTCTTTTATTTGAAATTAACGGTTTTGTTACATAAATAAT
Organism: uncultured Ruminococcus sp.; assembly: GCA_964650045.1. Classification (GTDB taxonomy): domain Bacteria; phylum Bacillota; class Clostridia; order Oscillospirales; family CAG-382; genus Coliplasma. Next base: position 36,583 of record CAZYRT010000001.1, on the reverse strand, counting down.
ATAAATACTTCTTGACATCAAAAGTGTTGATATAGTACAATTAAAATGTATTTTTATATAGAAAAGAGGTTTAAATATGCACCATACACAATTCCCAAGCAATGTTTTGGAGCAGGCGGCTATCGCCGGGCGTATAAGAACATCCTCTTATCTTGCCAAGCGTTCCGATCTGCGCGGAAAGATGGTCTTCTCCTTTTCGGAAAGTCATAATTCCCCTGCGGAATATGCTTTTTCTCTCTATCCCAACGGTAATGGCTGGAAATTGGGAGTACACGTTGCCGATGTAGCGGAATATGTCTGTGAAGGCTCTCCTATGGATAAAGAAGCTCGAACAAGGATAGCCGCATTCAACGACGGTTCATCTGTCAAGGAAATGCTTCCCGAAATCATTCGCTACGACCTCTGTAACCTTGCAACTTCAGGTGACAAGCTCGCTCTTTCGGTTTTTATGGATATTGACAGCAAAGGTAATGTTATCGATGTAAGCTTTGAGGAAACCGTAATTCAAATCTCTGCTAACTGTATTTTCGGTGAAATAGATCAGTTGGGTTTGACCACAGATGCTTCTTCTGTTATGTCTTTAAGAAAAAAATATGCTCCGATTATGGATACAGTTATTGATATGTACGAAATCGCGGCAACCTATTGCGCCAACCGTAGAGACAGAGGCGGTCTTGATTGCACCAACTTTAAACGAGTATATAAAACCGATGAAACGGGTAAGATAATTTCATTCAGCCGTGTCCCAGAATCAGATTCCCGTGCAATGATACGCGAAATAGGCTATTTGACTGCAGAAGCCGTAGGCAGATTTATGTGCGAGCATAATATTCCTGCCATTTATAACGGCAGAAGTTCTGTTGACATAAACATACTTGATATGCTGACAAGTCTCCTTGGAATCAATCCCGAAGAAACCGACCCCGGAAAGCTCACCGCACTTATAGCAGAGGAAGCGAAAGGCAAGGATTACTACGACTTTGTTTGTGACGTTCTCAAAAGCAGCGTTCCCCGCCCCGTATATTCTTCTGCACCTATTTACAATTCACTTTGTGCAAGCAAACTAATCGTTTCATTCTTTACACCTGCCACTAACTACACAAACCTTCTTGTTCTACAGGTTTTGAAAACAGTTGCAAAAGCAAAAGGAAATCCCTCTAATATAAATTCAAACCGTTTTCATAAAACCATTCATGAAGTTTGTGATCTTTCCAATGATCTTGCCATTAATTTTGAAAAAACTGTTAACCGTTATGCAAAATTAACCGCACTTAAATATATAAAGGATAGCGGAGAGACCCTATTAAACGGTATTGCAGTTAAGCGCATCGACAGCGGAGAGATAATTGTTGCTCTTGAATGCGGCGCAAGAGTGTTGATACCTTTAGTATATGCTCAAAATTATAGTTTTAACGGATGCAAGCAAGAATTGTTTTCTATAATCGCCTTAGGTGACGAAAACACACCTACATACGTCAAACCCCTTTGATTGTTTCACGTGAAACAATTGAAATAAATACAAAATGAAATGTTTCACGTGAAACATTTCTAATTGGAGACAGAACTCAATGAAAAAAATTTTAGCAATCATAATTGTTTTTACGCTTTTATTCCTTGCAGGATGTGAAAACGTCAGTTATGAGCAAGACAACAGCTCGGTAGCAGTATCCTCTGCGGAATCATCAACAAATATTTACGATACTCTAGCTTCTAATCTACCCGTATTGTCATTAGAAACTCCTTCGGAATCGGAAATTTCAGAAGAAATGTCGGCAGAAAATTCTGCGGGAATATCAGCTGAGGCATCAACCGAATCAGAAGTTCAAGTGCCAAAAGAAACGTCGTTTACAATAATTACAGATGAGTTGTCTGCGTTTTCTTATGATGAAGAATCTGTTTCAATGATCGGAACCGCAGTGAAGGAAAGAAATGAATTTCTCGAAAAGCAATACGGCGCGTCAATCAATGTAAAAGAAATGTCGGGAGATGACCTCACAAAAGAGTTACGCACAGCTATCGAATCAGAAACCGAATTTTGCGATATGCTTGCAATTTCGGCTGTAGAAAGCGCAAATCTTTATAAGAATGGGCTTTTAGAGGATTTAAATTCCCTTCCGGGTTTTGATGCAACAAGCGATTTTTTCAATCAACAGTATGCTACAAAATTGGCAACAAACAGCACGTTATATCTTCTTCCTGACCCTACAGCAATGGTATATGAGGATATATATGTAATGTTCTATAATCGAGAACTTTTGCAATTGCCCGAAGGAACAACCGATTTGGAAACACTTACCCTGCAAGGTAAATGGACATGGGATAAATTCAACGAGGTCGTTCGGCTCTCCGCAAGTGAGGTTTATAACAAAATCGCTGCCGATTTGGAAAATGATTTGTTTGGTTTCACAGCTTACGCAGATGATAACACCTTCCCTCTTGCAATGTTTGCTTCAAGCGGTGAAAGTATCGTTGGCAACACGTATAAAAAAGCTGTAGAAATAACTATAGATTACGACACCGCAGAAAATATTTGCAATCAGCTTTTGGATATCTATGACACTAACGGAAGATATCCTTTTGATGGCGCAAAAGCTTTAGAATCGTTCGAAAACAACAAAACAATATTTTTCTGCAATACCTTCGATTACTTCTATGCTTTAAGAGACGGAACAGGTAATGAAAGCAAATATGGTTTTCTTCCTATGCCCAAATCCAGCGAAACTCAGGAAAGTTATTATTGTATGGCAGATAACCGAGCAAGAGTTATATCGGTACCTAAAACTCTTCAAACAGCAGGCGAATCAAAACGTCAATTTGTTTCCACAATCATAACAGCAACCTGCGCTTTAGGCAACGCTACAGTAAAAGACGAATTTATAAATTCATTCATAATGATGTACCTTTACGACAACACCGAAACCATGATACTGAACACAATATGCGACAGCGTTTACTTTGATTTTTCATATATCATCGGCAATCTCTATTTTGACATAGCCGACTGTACGACCAATGCAATAAACGAGCATTTGACAGTTGGTAACAGCATAAGAGAAAGCTTTAGAAGAAGAAAATATTATTTTGATGAAGACAGCGCGGTATTTTTCCAATAAAACCCTTGATTTAAGGGGATATTTGGTATATAATACCCATGTATGCGAATTGTTTTTGCTAATAAAAAAATAATCATAAAAAACGAGGAGATTTCCAAAATGAACGTTAAAAAGTCTGTTGAAGATCTTAAAGTAGCCGGCAAAAAAGTTCTTGTTCGTTGCGATTTCAATGTTCCCTTGAAGAACGGCGTTATCACCGACGAAAACCGTATCGTTGCCGCACTTCCCACGATCAAATACCTTCTTGACCAAGGCGCAAAGGTTATCCTTTGTTCTCACCTCGGCAAGCCTAAGGGAGAACCCAAGCCTGAATATTCTCTCGCTCCCGTTGCCGAACGTCTTTCCGAAAAGCTCGGCTTAAATGTTGTTTTCGCTGCTGACGATTGCGTTGTTGGCGAAAATGCAAAGAAGGCTGTTGCTGAAATGAAGGACGGCGATGTTGTTCTTCTCCAGAACACCCGTTACCGCGCAGAAGAAACAAAGAACGGCGAAGCTTTCTCCAAGGAATTGGCTTCTCTCTGTGAATTGTTTGTTAACGATGCCTTCGGTGCGGCTCACAGAGCTCACTGCTCTACCGTTGGCGTAGCTTCCTATGTTGAAGAATCTGCAAACGGCTACCTTATGGCTAAGGAAATCAAATTCCTCGGCGATGCTGTTAACAATCCTGTAAGACCTTTCGTTACCATTCTCGGCGGCGCAAAGGTTGCTGATAAGCTCGCTGTTATCGAAAACCTTCTTAACAAGGCTGATGCTCTTATTATCGGCGGCGGTATGGCTTATACCTTCCTTAAGGCTCAGGGCAAAGAAATCGGCACTTCTCTTGTTGATGATGAAAAGCTCGAATACTGCAAGGAAATGCTTGACAGAGCAAAGGCAAAGGGTGTTGAAATACTTCTCCCTGTTGACTGTGTTATCACCAAGGAATTCCCCAACCCCATCGATGCTGAAATCGAAATTTCTTGTGTAGATGCAGACAGCATTCCTGCTGATATGCAATCTCTCGATATCGGTCCCAAGACCCGTGAACTTTACGCAGACAAGATCAAAAACGCAAAGACCGTTGTTTGGAACGGACCTATGGGCGTTTTCGAAAACCCCATCCTCGCTGCAGGTACTATCGCAGTTGCTAAGGCTCTTGCTGAAGCAGATGCTACAACAATCATCGGCGGCGGTGACTCTGCTGCTGCAGCAAACACCCTCGGCTTCGGCGACAAGATGAGCCACATCTCCACAGGCGGCGGCGCTTCTCTTGAATACCTCGAAGGCAAAGAGCTTCCCGGTATCGCTGCAATGACAGATAAGTAAAATACCTTTCGGGCATTTTACAGTGATATTTCGCTTCGCGAAGTGATATTACTTCGTAGTGATATTTCCGATTTGCGGAAGTGATATTTTGTGCTTTGCACAAAGTAAATGTATATTTTTCTTGGAAAAATAATATAAAATATTAATAAAGGATCAATAAATTATGAACAAGCAATTTAGAAAAGCAATTATCGCAGGTAACTGGAAAATGAACAAGACTCCTGCTGAAGCCGTTGAACTTATCGAAGCTATCAAAGCAGAGCTTGCGGGCAAGGATACATCCGGATGCGGTATCATCGCATGCGTACCTTATGTTGATATTGATGCGGCTGTTAAGGCAGCAGCAGGTTCTCCTATCCAGATCGGCGCAGAAAACTGCCACTGGGAAAAGAGTGGTGCATACACAGGCGAAATCAGCGCTGATATGCTCGTAGCTTGCGGTGTTAACTATGTTATCATCGGTCACAGCGAACGCAGACAGTATTTCGGTGAAACCGATGTTACCGTTAACAAGCGCGTTCTCGCCGCTCTCGAAGCAGGCTTGAAGGTTATCCTCTGTGTTGGCGAGCTTCTTGAAGAACGCGAACAGGGCATCACCGGCGAAATCGTTGCTATGCAGACAAAGATCGCTCTTATGGGTGTTTCCGAAGAACAGATGAAGAACATCATCATCGCTTACGAGCCTGTTTGGGCTATCGGTACCGGCAAAACTGCTACTTCTGACCAGGCTGACGAGGTTTGCGGTATCATCCGTAACGTTGTTGCAGGTCTTTACAACGACTGTGTTGCTAAGGCTACTACAATCCAGTACGGCGGTTCAATGAACGCTAAGAACTGTGAAGAGCTCCTTTCCAAGGAAAATGTTGACGGCGGTCTTATCGGCGGCGCTTCTCTTAAGGCTCCCGATTTCGCAACAATCATCTCCGCAGCTCTCTAATTGAGAATAAATCTCCCATAGAGAATATTAAAGAGCCTCGTTGCGAGACTTCCTTATGGGAAGTCTCGCAGTTTTATTCGCCAAATAATATATTTGGCGAGTGATATTGCTTCGCAGGTATATAAGGCGAATAAAATATCACTACGACCAAAGGGAGTAATATCATTTCGTAAGAAAATATCACTCTTTGCGTAACAAAGAATATCACTTGGCATTTATTTTATGTTGTATAATACAAAAAATGTTTGTGCTTATAGATTAAAAGAACAAAACCTCGATGAAATTCATCGAGGTTTCAATATCTTTATAGGAATGGTATTTATTTTGATTTAATAAACTACATCTCACGCGGATGAGTGCTTGCAGTTTGAGTCGAGTACGCCGCGGGAGCTAAATCAAACGGTGAAGGGAAGCTCGGTCATTCTGAGCTTAGCACAGCCATAGGGATAAAGCTCGATAACCTTTTCATCGGAAACGGGGGTTCTGGATTCGGGAACCTTAGCGCAAACGGTTTCGTAACCGTCCTGCAAGCCCCAAGAAATCTTCTTAACACCCGCTTTTACAACAACAGGAGGATTCTTGGAGGAGAAAGGAATATCCGAAATTTCTCTTCTTTCCACAACAAGCTCGGTATCGCCGCAATATGCATAATTCCATTCATCTGTTGTGGGATAATATTCATAGTCGCAGTAGGGGAACTTTCTTTCGATTCCGTCTGCTTCATATTCACGCATTTTAGGCTCATAGCCGATATTAACCGCAAAGGCAAGAGAACCGCATTTAACTGTGTTCAAATCATAAGGACGCTTTTCAAAATAGGGCTTAACATCAAAGCTGATTTCAATAACAGTTTCGCCTGCGGAAATATCGAAGGAAAGCATTTCGCCGTCAGCAGAAGCACCGTTTACTGTAAGATTCTTTGCAAAGGAAGGAACACGAACCTTAAATTCAAAGGGATTTTCGGCATTGATTGTGTATTTGAAGCTGTTTTCGAAGGGATAATTTGTTTCAAGCTTGATATTCTTTCCGTCAGCATTAAGAACAGAGGGAACCGGAACTGCGCTGATAACTGTGTTGCCGTTGTGCATGAAGGTGGAAAGGGTAAGCTTGGGCCAGCCTTGACCAAAGTTTGCGGTACAGCAGCCGAAGTTAGGCTCAAGACCGAACATGTGAGCTTCGCTGTTGTTTGTACGGAAAATAGACTTGCCGGGGAAGCGGATACAAGCGATCTGGTTGGACATCTGACCGTATTGGTGCGCCCACATATCATCGCTTATTGTTGCAGGAAGAGCGTTAAATGCAAGCAATTCCAAGCGTTCTGCCCATTTTCTGTCACCTGTGTATGCATAAAGGATTTCATAGCAATACATCAATTCAACAACAGAACAAAGCTCTGCGCCCTGAATGGGAGAAAGACCGGAAAGGCATTCGTCACCTGTGAACATACCGACAGGCATACCGTTGTAACGTTCGAGAACAGAAACAAGCTTTTCCGCATCGTCTGTGTATTCCTGACCGAGAAGGTCACAGGAAACAGCCTCATGCTTCATTGTCATAACAAGGTTAACGATGTGAGTATCGAAAGTCCATTTATTAAGAGGACGCTTCCATTGGTCTATAACTGTATTGTAATCCATACCCTGAGCTTTGAGAAGCTTTGCCAAATCAAGGAGCCATTCCTCGTTATATCTCTTGTAAAGGAAATCGATTGCAATAAAGCCTTCATACCAACGGTATTTACCCCAATCAAAAAGCTTTACCTCACCCTTTACGAGAAGATCATAATAATTTTTAAGAGTGCGATAGAGAACATCGGGAATCTTTTCATCCTTGGAGCATTCGTAATAAACTGTCAAAACCTTGGAAAGAAGAAGAACCGCCCAGGTATCATAGGTTGCCCTCTTATCGTCATCACAGGGGCAAAGCCAGCCATCGGGCTTTTGGAAGGAAATGATAGCATCGATATATTTCTTTGCTCTTGCGATCATATCCTCGTTTTCAAGAAGATAAGCAAGAGGAATAAATCCATCCAACCAATAGGGAACTCTTTCCCAGCCTTCGGCATCTCCGCCGATCCATTTACTGTCGCGAACATCGCGCCAAACTTTATCAAGGTTACCGTTCAAGCCCTCTGCTTGAATTTCAAGCTGTCTTTTGATCCATCCCGAGGGTTTGATTTCATTAGTAGTATAAAAATTCCACTTTTTCATTTAAAAGTCCCCTTTGGTTAATTTTTTGTCATACACTTTCATTATACATAAATAAAAAAATATTTCAAGATATAATTGCTTATAACTGCAATTTATGGTAATATAAAACATACAAAAGGATGTGATTCACTTGAAAAATGACGAAAAAACCAATGCAATGCGCCAGCTTGATTTTGCAAAAGCTCAATATATCCCTCATTGCTATGAAACTAAGGTTGCCCACAGCGGTGTGGAAATCGCAAAAATGCTTGGTGTAGACGAAAGCTCTGCCTTTAAAACTCTTGTAACGGTTGCTCCATCAAAGAAAAATTATGTTTTTGTTATTCCCGTGGCAGAGGAGCTTGATTTAAAAAAAGCCGCCTGCGCTGTTGGAGAAAAATCAATTTCTATGATAAAGCAAGCGGAATTACTGCCTTTAACAGGATATATTCACGGAGGATGTTCTCCTATCGGAATGAAAAAATTCTTTCGAACAGTTTTTGATATATCAGCGCAAAACCACGAAAAAATAATATTTTCTGGGGGAAAAATAGGCAGACATATTGAAATAAGCCTTGATGAACTGAAAAAGGTTATTGAATTTGAGTTGTACCCGTTGACTAGAAAATAGATAATAGATATAAAAAAGAATATGCTTCTCGAAAAAACGGGAAGCATATTTTCTTTATCTTCTATGTTATTTTTTCTCAGGGGAAATTACGATCTTACGTTCAGCGCCTTCGCCGATGGAACGCGTGGTTACACCGGGGATATCCTGACAAGCTGAATGAATGATACGTCTTTCATAAGCGTTCATAGGCTCAAGAGCAAAACTCTTTTTGTATTTAAGAACCTTTTCACTCATTCTCTTTGCAACACCGCGGAGAGTTTCCGCTCTCTTCTCACGGTAACCCTGAACATCAACTGTAACACGGTAAAAACCGCTTCTGTTGATATTTGCAGCGAGAGTTGCAAGATACTGAAGAGAATCAAGAACATCGCCTCGTCTGCCGATTAAAGCGCCGAGACCTTCGCCCTTTATGTTAAGGGTTACACCCTCATCATCCTTAGACTGAATTTCAATTTCAGCCTTAAGACCCATATTTTTAATAATATTTTCGATAAATTCAACTGCTTTAAGCGCAGGAGTGGATTTAACAGTAACCTGAACCTTAGCATCGCTTGCGCCGAATCCGAGGAATCCCTTTTTGGGTTCTTCGAGAACAACATAATCAACCTCAGTGCTTTCAACACCAAGCTCTACGCAAGCCGCATTTACTGCCGCTTCGATAGTTGAAGCAGTTGCAACGGTTTGTTTTAACATATTCCTTACCTTTCAATTAATTCAATTAAAAACAAATTATTCTTCAGTCTCATCGTCATCGGTGAGCATTTCGATTTTTCTGGGTGTTCTTTGGGTTACATCAATTGTTTTTGTACGGGTACCGTCTTTGTTTACCACCAAATCGTCATAGCTATTATCATCCTCGTCAACTTCAATGGTGATGACCTTCTTTTTCTTGGATTTTTGAGAAATCTTCAATTCTTTTTTTGCAGCAGCAATGTCTTCCTCGGTAACCTTAGGAATGGGAAGAAGCTTTGCCATAGCGAAGGATTGGATCATACTGATCAAGGTTCTCCAAATCCAGTAAACGCCGATAGCTGCGGAAAAGGAGAAAGTGAATATTGCAGACATCAAGGGCATACCCACTTCCATAAACAAACCGCCGCCGATAGGATTTCCGTTTTCGTCGGTCTGCTGAGTTGCACCGGAAAAACGTCTTGTAAGCTTTGTAGAAATAAAGGATGTCAAGAAAACAAGAAGAGGAATCAAGAGAAGCCAAGGATCACCGTCAAAATCAGGTTCATCAATAAGATTAATGGGACCTACAGTATAATCAGGAAGCTCGCTTCTGTATTGTGCAAAATTCTTTTCGCTGTAAAGAGCTACTATCTCGCTGTTAAGCTTGCCTTCTTCAACAAGCTGATTCATAGTATCTTCACCGTCAATAATAAGACGGGAAATTTCCATTTCGCGCAAGCTTTGGCTTTTAAGCGATGTGATATAACCGTCGATAGTTTCTATAAGCTTATCATATTCGCCTTCCTCAAATTGGTCGGCAATAAGCAATTCCTTTTCCTTTTCATAAAACTCAACAGCAGCATTTGCCTGAGCTTCGGAATCGAAATTTTCAATATTAGTTGCATAGCTTATAGGGTTTCTTACAATTGTGAAAAGTATAAAAATGATGGGAAGCTGAATGAGCAAAGGAAGACAGCCTGAAAAAGGACTTGCACCTGCCTGCTGATACATTTCCTGTATCTCCATCTGCATCTTCTGGCGGGTAACATTATCGTTTCTGCCCTTGTACTTTTCACGTATAGCCATTTCTTTAGGCTTTACTGAAGCCATTTTGATCTGAGATTTTTGCTGTTTGATTGCAAGAGGAAGCAAAATAATTTGGATTATAAGCGCAAAAAACAGCAATGCAAACAAATAAGAATTGCCTGCCATAGTCAAACAAAGCTTCATAATCCAAGAAAAAGGTACATATAAAAAGTTCATAATACTCCTTTTCAAAAAGCACGGTATTATTCAATTTCAAAATAAAGCCTTTACCGCGCAAAACACAGCCAAGATTATTCATCAACCTTGACTCAATAGCTTTTAGATAATAAATAACAATTTTCTGTTATTCTATCTAATTAATTTTTTCCTGCGTTCTTTCTTTTCAGGTACAGGGTCATAACCTCCCTTGGAAAAGGGGTTACAACGCAAAATTCGGTACAACGCAAGTAAAAGCCCTACGAATAAGCCGCGTTTTTCCATAGCTTCAATAGCATAAGCCGAGCAGGTGGGATAAAAACGGCAACAACGGGGCCTTTGTGATGAGATGTTCTTTTGATAAAACCGTATCAGTTTAATTATAATCTTTTTCATTTTAATATTTATAAAAGTGCCGCTTTTTCCAATAAAGATTCCAACTCACTTGTTACCACGGAAACAGGAGCCTCAACACAAGGTTGACGTGCGACAATAACAATAATGTATCCATCTTTTATAAATGGATGAAAGGTTCGGTAAGACTCGCGGATGACACGCTTGCAACGGTTGCGTTTAACAGCGTTTCCGCGGTTTTTTGACACGGTTATTCCGAATTTTTTTGAATTTTTGTCGTTATTCTTGAGAATATACAGAGCAATGTACCGTCCAGAAAAGCACCTGCCCTTGCGATACGCCTTTGTGAACAGGTGATTTTCCTTCAGCATCTGTATCCTTTTTGGTTTATTCATAAAGGATTTGGTACAAATTAATAAGTGAGTCTTGCTCTGCCCTTTGCACGTCTTCTCTTGAGAACCTTTCTGCCGTTTGTGGTAGCCATTCTCTTTCTGAAGCCGTGTTCGGCCTTTCTGTGTCTTTTCTTAGGTTGATATGTTCTGAGCATTGGTATTACACCTCCTATGAGATTTAAAACATTAGTAATGATTATTTTGCCACACGTCCGTGGTTAGCCAAAGTATTACAATGCTTTGGTTATGGTTGTCCCTCGCATGGCAAGGCATTGTATATTATATACTCATTTTTCCCATTTTGTCAAGCATTTTTCTTGATTTTTCAATACTTTTAACCTATTGTGCCATATAACATGAGAGAGGAAACACAAAGACTCACAGTACAAACGATGATCAATTCAAAAGTAAATATACCTAATATTTTGTTGTTTTTATGTGTCAATTTTGTAAAAAGCCCAAGATATAGAGCACCAAAAACAATCGTCATAGCAATATAACGGAAATCCATTGTGCAAAAATGAGCAAAATCAAAGCAGAATTTTATATAAGAACCTATCATCGTTGCACCGCAAATCAAGGGATAAATGTATTCAGTCGCGGTAATTTCACCGTTATTTTTATAATCTTTAACAGCTTTAACAACAACATAAACAGCGGAAATAACAGATAAAACAGCCAAAATAGCAGCAGAATAGAAAAGTATTACCGAGAAAATTTCGATTCCGGTATCCTTGCCTATATAATATTCACCGAAAACCGAGCTTTTTAATGCTCCCAAGGGAATATTATATTCATAGAAATCATAATCTCGGGGTATTCTTGCAGGATAAACTCCCGCTGTTCGAAGAGACGAAAAATCGAAAAAGCGTTCAAAAACAGAACGAAAACCTACATATTGGCTATGAGTATCAGAAAGACCCGGAATATATGTCAAGGGAATTCCGAATTTAACAAAATTACGTATCTGCCACCAAAGAGCAAGAGGAACACAAATAACACCGAAGGAAGCAAACTGTCCTACAAGATTAAGCTTGTTTGGATATTTTTTACCAAAAAGACGGACAGCAAACAATGTTGCAATACCAACCGCAACCAAGCCTCCCGAAACTTTTACACCCATTGAAATACCCAATACAAAGCCAAGAGGAATTATATTTGAAAATTTCGGATCACGGTACCATTGAATTGCAAGAACAACAGCCAAAAGAGCCAGCATTAATGACATAACATCATTGTTAATGCTTCCCGAAAGAATAATGAATGTAGGATGAAAGGCTACAATAGCACAAGCTATTACCAAGGGAGCTTTTTCAAGATTAAACAAACGGAAAAGCTTGTGAGAAATAAACATGATAGCTGTGGAACAAAAAAGTGAAATATGCTGAAGATTTTCAAGAGCAGCCTCCTCTGCAACACCGAAAGCAAACTGGATCTTTATCCATACAGCACAGATAGTGTGCCAAAGAGGCGGCTGATAATATTGCCAAAGCTTTGAAACATCAGTTTGGGGAAGCCCTTTTCCTTCAACTAATGTCATAATATATTCCAAATGCCCCATTTTACCGCCTACATCATGCTGACGGGAAAGATGACCTGTTGACTGAACATAGGTCAAACGGAAAACAAAGCCTATTGCAAAAAGAAGAAAAATAATATTTCTTTCTGAAAATCCAGGCTTTTTCCAAAAAATAATCAAATAAAGAAAAAGAGTTATGATAATGCCAAAAATCAAAATAATTTGATTGGAATAATTAAAAATTTCTTGCCATGAAGGAAAAATGTTAAAAAAACAAGTAAAAAGACAGCAAATAAACAAAATGGCATATCGATATTTGAAAATAAATTTTTCTTGATTCGACATAAAAAATCCTCCTGAAGCAGAGTTGTTTTTTTGATTATAATTCAAATAAAAAGTATTGTCAACAATATGTGAAAAAAACACCTTAAAAATTGAAATTATATAATAATAATGTAGGAAAAAGTGTTTACATTTTTATTTATTTATGTTATAATCATTGTGATATAATTTCGTCAAAAATACATTTTGTTTTCAGATAAAATAATTAAAAGGAAAAACCGCCTTTGCGGAAAAGATAGAGATGAGCAACGAAGAATTAAAACAAATAAAGGAATTTGTATTTGAGGAACTGAAAAAAAACTATTCCTCGGCAACATTTAATTTATGGTTTTCCTCCATGAGAGTTGTTGAGCTTGTGGATGAATGTATAACAGTTTCTATTCCCAGAAGTAAAAAGGCTTTTGTAGAAACTCAATATTACGATGCATTGAAAAATAAATTTTCGGAAATTCTCGGTTTTGATGTTAATTTAAAACTTATAACCGATGAAGAAGAAGCCGAAATGATAAAGCTTTTCAAAAGCGAGGAAAGCGGAAACAATGATATTGATAAGGATATGTCGGCATATAAGATGCGCTTCAATCCTAATTATACTTTTGAAAATTTCGTTGTGGGTAAATCTAATCAGCTTGCACAATCTGCCGCTTTGGCTGTTGCAAAGCATCCTGCACAGCTTAATAACCCTCTGTTTTTATACGGTCCCAGCGGTTTGGGCAAAACTCATTTGATGTTTGCTATTGTTACTGAAATAAGAAAGAACCATCCCGATTATAACGTGCTCTATGTAACAGGCGAAGAATTTACAAACGGTCTTGTAAAAGCCTTGGCAGACAGAACTACAACACAATTCAGAGAAAAATTCCGTAATGTTGATGTTTTATTGGTTGACGATATTCAGTTTATTGCAGGAAAAATGTCAACACAGGAGGAATTCTTCCATACATTCGATGCTTTGTTTCAAATGAATAAGCAAATAATTCTTGCAGCAGACTGTCCTCCTCAGGCAATGGATAATTTGCAGGACAGACTTAAATCAAGATTTGAAATGGGGCTGGTTGCCGATATTCAACCGCCGGATCTTGAATTGAGAGTTGCAATTTTCAAAAGAAAAGCCGATGATTTCGGTTTTGACCTTGATATTGAAATTCTTTATTACCTTGCAAAGAACATAACAAGCAATATACGTCAAATAGAAGGTGCTTTGAAAAAGCTGAGAGCTCATTCTTTGATAACTGGTCAGGTTTGTGACCTTTATACGGCAAAAGAGGTTTTGAATGCCTTTTTCGTTAACGCAAAAAGCGAGGAATCTGTTATTGAACGTATTTTTGAATGTGCCGAAAAACGTTTCGGTGTTACACAAGAGGAAATGAAAAGCTCAAAGCGTAATGCCGAAATAATCATTGCAAGACATTATGCTATCTATCTTATAAGAAAATGCACCAATCTTTCTCAAAAATCCATTGCAAAGCTTTTTAATAAAAAAGACCATACAACAGTTATCAATTCTGTTGGCTTTATTGAACGCAAAATGCAGGAAGAAGCTAATTTTGATAGGGAAATCAAGGCTTTAATAGCAGAATTAAGTTAATTTAATAATTTTCACACTTTTTTGTAAAAAGGTGTGACCAAAAATTTCAAGTTCAAAAACAGCAAATGCTGTTTTTGGAAAAATTTTATAAATTCGTTATGTTTAATTCTTACGCGGAATATGTATTCGCATACAAGTAAGCATGCCGTGAGAATAAAAAAATAAAACTATTAGATTATATTATTTAATAGTGATAATAGTATATAGTAGGGGGCGTGGAAATGTGGAAATCCCCTACAAAGCAGGTTTTGCAAGGGATTCGACAAAAAACAATCTTTTAAAAATCGTGATTTTTATGTGGAAACAAAAAGGACAGGCTGTGGAAAACAGAAAAGTTGTCCATATTTGTGGAAGTTTTGTGGAAAGCTTTGGAAAACCTTGTGGAAACCTATTTTAGATTTACTAATTGACAAGATACTTAAGGAAGGAAAAGCGGAAATCATGTTATTTTATCGGTAACTGATAAAACCGTAAAGAGAAAAAATGAAGTTTGTATCAGACAAGAAAACATTGTTGTCATTAATAGTGCCTGCTGCAACAGCGGCATCTAATAAGAGTACATTACCTGCGTTGGAAGGCTTGCTTTTTAAATTAAACGGTGAGACATTGACTGTTTGCGGTTATGATCTTGAGAAAGGTGTAAGAACTATCGGAACAGTTGTGCCTATGGAAAGCGGTGCCGTTATTATCAATGCTCAGAAAATAACTTCAATAGTCCGTAATTTTCCCGACTGTGATATTTGTATAGAATCCGATGAAAGAAATATGGTGAGAATAAGCGGCGGAATGAGTGATTTTACAATTCACGGTGTTACCGCGGAAGCGTTTCCAAATCTTCCCGAATTGGGCGGTGACAATGCTTTCCATATTTCAAGACCTTTGATGAAGGATATCATCAATTCAACTGTTTTTGCTGTTGCACAAAGTGAAGCAAGACCTATTTTGACAGGTATGCTTTTCATGATAGAAAACAGGACCCTTACTGTTGTTGCTCTGGATAATTTCAGATTGGCAATGAGAGAAGAAAAGAACTGTGTATTTGATAACGATAACAGATTTTCTTTTGTTGTTCCCGGCAAGGCTTTGACAGACCTTGCAAAACTTCTTGATGACAGCGAGGAACCCTTGAGAGTTGAATTTACGGCAAAATATATTATTTTCAAAATTGATGATACTGTGTTCTTTTCCAGATTGTTGGAAGGCGAATATTTGGATTATAAGAGAGCTTTGCCTACATCAAACAGAATTTTCGCGAAAATCGACAGACTTTCCTTTATTGAAAGCGCAGAAAGAGCAAGTCTGCTTGTTGATGAAAAATTGAGAACACCCTTGCGCTGCAGATTTGAGGATAACAGCCTTAATATTTCGTGTAACACTCAATACGGTACCGTAAACGATAATATAAGAATCCAGAAGGAAGGGGACGATATTGAGATCGGCTTCAATAATAAATACCTTTTGGATGCTTTAAGAGCTTGCAAAGACGAAAAAATAATGGCATCTATGTCAACACCCTTGATGAGTATGATAATAGAACCTGCAGAAAAGGACCCTAACAGCAGCTATACCTATTTGGTTCTTCCCTGCAAATTGAAGGATTAATTTTTGATTTTACACAACTTTTTGTGAAAAGGTGTGCCAAAAACTTTAAATGCAAAAACAGCAAATGCTGTTTTTGGGGTAAAAACAGGTGATTAACCATAAATCCCACGAAATAAGTTTTGTGAGTACGCCCCTATAGTAGTAATCTGTTATATCAAAAACTCACGCGGAATATGTGTATGCACTTAAGTGAGTACATCGTGGGAACTAAAAAATGTATGTTGAAAGTTTGTGGTTAAAGAATTTCCGAAACGCAGATGAAAGTGAAATTTCGTTTGATAAGGGAATTAATGTAATTTGCGGCAGCAATGCCGCAGGAAAAACGAATATACTTGAAGCTGTGTTTTACTTTGCCGCAGGAAAAAGCTTTCGAAATTGTAAGGATAGAGAGCTTATATCCTTTGGATGCGATAAGGGGTTTATTTCTATCGGGTTTACGAGCGGTAATGTAAAAAAGAAAATGTCTGCCACACTTTCAAAGGGCGGCAGAAGGATTATAAAGCTTGGGGAAAGCGCTCCTTTGAGGTTGGCTGAATATATCGGTCAGTTCAGGGCTGTTATTTTCACACCTGACCATTTAAGTTTAGTAAAGGGTTCTCCCGAAAATAGAAGACGCTTTCTTGACTTGGCAATATGCCAATCCTTCCCGAGATATGCTCCTACGTTGTCGGAATATAATAGGATCATTGCTCAGAAAAATGCTCTTTTGAAAAGAGGAAATGTTCAGAATGAGCTTTTAGAGGTTTATAATGAACGTTTGGCAACATTGGCGGCAATAATAACTGTAAACAGAAAAAAATATATAACAAGGCTTGAGGAAGAAGCGAGAAGGTTTCTCTTAGATATGAGTGACGGTAAAGAGGAATTGAGCTTAAATTATTCTTCTCAGGGCGGTAACGGCGAAACGCAAGAGGAAATAAGAGAAAATTACCGAAAACTGTTTGCCGAAAAAATGGAGACCGAAAAGGAAAAGTTTCTTTCGGTTTACGGTACCCATAAAGACGATTTTTTGGTTTATATCAATAAAAAAAGCGCAAAAATGTACGGTTCACAAGGTCAGCAGAGAAGCATAGTTCTTGCTTTGAAGCTTGCTGAAGGTGAACTTTCGGCAAAGCTGACAGGAGAGTATCCCGTGTTTTTGCTTGATGATATTCTTTCTGAGCTTGATAAGGACAGAAAAAATTATATTTTGTCCAGAATAACAGATAGACAGGTTATTATAACAGGCTGTGAAAGCGAAGTTTTTGAAAAGGGTAACGGAAAAAGAATCTTCGTTAAAAGCGGCGAAGTAACTGAAATGTGATTTTTGGGTTATTTTCCAAACTTTTTTTAAAAAAGTTTGAGAAAAAACTTTTAATGCAAAAACAGCAAAAGCTGTTTTTGAAAATAGATTAAGAATTTGAATTTTAAAAAGCTACAACCCTCGCGAAGAAGCGGTAATAATTTGTATAAAGTACAACGCGGGCATTAATAATATGTATTTGCAGTTAGAAAAAGGCGAAAGTATTGATAAAAAGGAAATAATAGGGATATTTGATATAGAAACAGCGAGTATTTCCCAAGGTACCAAGGATCTGTTCCGCCGTAAGGAAGAGGAAAGAGGAGTTGTGAACCTTTCCAATGACCTGCCAAAAAGCTTTTTGGTTTGCGACGGTGAATTTGACGATAGAATTTATCTGTCGGGTATTTCAACAGAAAGTATAAAAAAACGCCTTGATACCGAAATTAAGACTCTTTGGAAAAGATAATTGACAGTATATAGAAAGGATTGCGGCGAAATATTTCCGGTAGGAAAGCATCGCAGGATTTGAAAAAATGGATGAATTGAGAAATAAGGAATTGGACGAAGCAACCGAGAATTACGGTGACAGTCAGATTCAGGTTCTTGAAGGTCTTGAAGCAGTAAGAAAAAGACCTGGTATGTATATAGGTACAACTTCCGTAAAGGGCTTGCACCATTTGATAAGCGAAATCGTGGATAACTCCATCGATGAAGCTTTGGCAGGCTATTGTAAGAATATTACGGTAACACTTCATGCCGACGGAAGCTGTGAAGTCCGCGATGACGGCAGAGGTGTTCCCTCAGGTATTCATCCTACTGTAGGCAGACCTACACTTGAGGTTATCTATACAATACTTCACGCAGGCGGTAAATTCGGCGGCGGCGGTTATAAGATAGCAGGCGGCTTGCACGGTGTTGGCGCCAGCGTTGTTAATGCTCTTTCCAAGAGAGTTGAGGTAAGAAACCACCGTGACGGTAAAGGTTATTATATTGCCTTTGAAAGAGGTAATGTTGTTGAACAGTTCCGTGAAACAGGGGATACCGAGGTTCACGGTCTTCATGTAAGATTTTGGCCTGATGATACTATCTTCGAAACTGTTGAATTTGATTATGAAACAGTAAAGCAGAGATTGAGAGAGCAGTCCTTTCTTAATGCAGGTGTCTCTATAACTATCTGCGATAAGCGTACTGTTGATGAAGTATCGGAAAACTTCTGCTTTGAAGGCGGTATCCGTTCATTTGTTGAATATTTGAACCAAAAAAAGGGTGCAGACCCTATACATCCTGTTATCTATGTTTCGGGAGAAAAGGATACATCGGTTGCCGAAATCGCGTTGCAGTATAACGAAACAATAACAGATTCCATACTTTCATTCGCAAACAATATGCATACGATTGACGGCGGTACCCATGAAACAGGGTTCAAGACCGGTTTGACAAAGGCATTGAATGAATACGGAAAAAAATATAATCTTCTCAAGGATGGAGATAAGCTTACAGGCGATGATGTTAAGGAAGGCTTGAGTGCGGTTATTTCTGTTAAACTTGAGGATGCTCAGTTTGAAAGCCAGACTAAGGCAAAATTGGGTAACAGCGAAATAAGAACTCTTGTTGACAGCGTTGTTAACGAAAAGCTTTCGATTTATTTCGAAGAAAACCCCGAAACAGCAAGGATTATCATAGAAAAATCGGTTCTTGCGGCAAAAGCAAGAGAAGCGGCAAAGAGAGCAAGGGAATTAACAAGAAGAAAGGGCTTGCTTGAATCAAGCTCGCTTCCCAGCAAGCTTGCTGACTGTAACGAAAGACGTATGGAATATACCGAGCTTTATTTGGTGGAAGGTGACTCTGCGGGCGGTACTGCAAAGGATTGCCGTGATTCACGTTTTCAGGCGATTTTGCCCTTGAGAGGTAAGATTCTTAACGTTGAAAAGAACCGTATAGACAGAATTTATTCTTCGGTACAGATAATTCCCATTATTTTGGCTTTGGGAACAGGTATCGGAAGCGAATTTGATATATCTAAACTGAGATACGGAAAAATTATTCTTATGGCGGATGCCGATGTCGATGGCTCACATATTAAAACATTGCTTTTGACATTCTTCTTCCGTCATATGCGTCCTCTGATCGAGGCAGGTCATGTTTTTGCGGCAACACCTCCTCTTTATAAGGTATACCGAGGAAAACAGCAAAGATATGCTTTTTCTGATGAAGAAAGAGATATGTATATCGAGGAATTGGGCGGAAATGCTCAGGCAGAAAGATATAAGGGTCTTGGTGAAATGGACCCCGACCAGCTTTGGGAAACCACAATGGACCCCGAAAAGAGAATTTTGAAGCGTATAACTATCGAGGATGCTTTCGAAGCGGATGCATTGTTCTCGGTTCTTATGGGTGATAAGGTTGAACCCAGAAGGGAATTTATCGAAGCCAACGCAAAATATGCAAACCTTGATACCTAAGAAGCCTTTGATGAATAAGCATAATAAATCAATAGTACCTACGGCAAAAATGTTGCGAAAAAGCATGACAAGGGAAGAAAAACATTTATGGTATGATTTCCTTCGCCTGCATCCTAGAAAATTTTTGCGGCAAAAAGGTATTGGGAAAATATATTGTAGATTTTTATTGTGCGAAAGCAAAATTAGTGATTGAATTAGATGGTTCACAGCATTATACCGAGCAAGGTATGAAGAATGATGAAATAAGAACCGAATTTTTATCCCAATATGGTTTAGTTGTATTAAGAATTCCTAATGAAAATATTAATAATAATTTCAATGGGGTTTGCGAATATCTTGATGAATATATCGAATCTAGGATAGCGCAATTGCAGTAGTAATAATTCTTTGAAGTATAAGGCGACTTATAAATGGCTCCCTTGTGTAAAGGGAGCTGTCAGCGAAGCTGACTGAGGGATTGATTGTATTTCAAAGATTAAAAAAACAATCCCTCCGACTCGGCGGTTGGACACGCCGAGCCACCTCCCTTTACACAAGGGAGGCATTGGCTAAAGCTTGATTTTAGTCGGTTTATAAAATAACGGATTCAAGGAGGAAAATGTGAGGAAGTAAAATCGAAAAGAAAGTGAAAAACGGTTTTACTCTATCGCGGAACTAAGAAAAAATATGGCACACGAATATGATTACAGTAACCACGAAGAACAGGTTATACATAATATCGGCATAGAAAACGAGATAAAAAGCTGTTATATCGACTATGCGATGAGCGTTATCGTAGGCAGAGCTTTGCCCGATGTACGCGACGGTATGAAGCCTGTTCACAGAAGAATACTTTATGCAATGTATGAGGACAGACTTACCTATGATAAGCCCTTCCGTAAATCGGCGACAACCGTCGGTAACGTGTTGGGTCGTTATCACCCTCACGGCGACGCATCTGTTTATGATGCAATGGTACGTTTAGGTCAAGATTTCTCCTTGAGATATGTTCTTATAGATAAACACGGTAACTTCGGTAATATCGACGGTGACCCTCCTGCGGCATACCGTTATACCGAAGCGAGAATGTCCCGCCTTGCAGACGAAATGATGACAGACATCGAAAAGGATGTTGTCGATTTCGTTCCCAACTTTGATAATATGCGTAAGGAGCCTGTTGTGCTTCCTTCCCGTTTTCCCAACCTTTTGGTAAACGGAAGTGTGGGTATTGCGGTTGGTATGGCTACCAACATTCCTACCCATAATATGCGTGAGGTTATCGAAGCTACTCAATATTTAATGGATAACCCCGATTGCTCTATTCCTGATTTGATGAAATATATAAAAGGTCCCGATTTCCCCACAAAGGGAACTATCTATGGAACCTCGGGAATTTATGAAGCTTATATGACGGGTCGAGGCAAGGTGAGAGTCCGCGCAAAGGCTCATTTTGAGGAAAAACATGGCAGAACGAGTATTATTATAACCGAGCTTCCTTATCAGGTAAACCGTTCCATGCTTTTGGAAAGCATGGTTGAGTTGGTTAAGAATAAACGTGTAGAAGGCATCTCCGATATCCGTAATGAATCGGGTAAGGACGGTATGCGTATCGTTATCGAGGTCAAGAAGGATGCTAACGCACAGATAGTTCTTAATCTGCTTTATAAATATACTCAGCTTCAGGACACCTGCGCTGTTAATATGGTTGCCCTTGTAAACGGTGTTCCAAAGCTTTTGAATCTTAAAGAGATTCTTACTCATTATCTCAATCACCGCAAGGAGGTTGTTACAAGAAGAGTTAAGTTTGATTTGGCTAAGGCTGAACATGAGGCTCATATTTATGAAGGATATAAAATTGCAATAGACTATATTGACGAGGTTATTGCAATTATTCGCGCCAGCGCGAATATTGCCGATGCTAAAGTTAAATTGATGGAACGCTTCGGATTGTCGGATATTCAGGCTCAGGCTATTGTGGACATGACTCTCGGTAAGCTTTCGGGCATGGAGAGACAGAAGATCGAGGACAGATTGGCTGCCCTTTATGCTCTTATTAAGGACCTTAAGGAAATCCTTGGAGATGAAGGCAGAATCATCCAGATAATCAAGGAAGATCTTGATTTTATTAAGGAAAAATACGGCGATGCAAGAAGAACCGATATTGTAGAAGCCGAAAACGATATTCTTATCGAGGATCTTATCCAAAGAGAAACCTGTGTTATCACCGCAACAAGAGCAGGCTATGTTAAGAGATTGCCCAGCGATACCTATCAGGCTCAGCGCCGCGGCGGTAAGGGTATAACTGCTATGGGAACAAGAGAAGAAGATTATGTTGAGGATGTTATTATCTCTCACAGCCATGATTTCCTTCTTATGTTCTCCAATACAGGAAGAGTTTATATAAAAAAATGCTTTGAAATACCCGAAAGCACAAGAACCGCTAAGGGAACCAATCTTGTTAACCTTCTTTCTCTTGA
The DNA here is from genome assembly GCA_964650045.1 of uncultured Ruminococcus sp. Lineage (GTDB taxonomy): Bacteria > Bacillota > Clostridia > Oscillospirales > CAG-382 > Coliplasma. The sequence continues at coordinate 14,497 of CAZYRT010000001.1, read as the reverse complement.
TAATGATGAAAAGATAACTGCTATCGTTCCCGTTAAAGAATTTTCCGATGAAGAAAATCTTGTGCTTATAACTCAAAAGGGCGTTATTAAGCGTATAAATCTTATGGCTTATAAGACAAAGCGTACCAACGGTCTTTATGCTATAAACCTTGATGAAGGTGATGCATTGCTTTATGTATTGCGTTCTCACGGTAACGATGATATTATGGTTGCAACAAACCGCGGTATTTCCATTCGCTTCAGCGAGGATGATGTCCGCGAAATGGGCAGACAGGCACGCGGCGTAAGAGCGATAACTCTTGACGAGGACGATTTTGTTGTCGGCGCAGGAATAATTCCCGAGGGCAACGATGAGAATGACCTTTATGTATTGACAATAACCGAAAAAGGCTATGGCAAGCGCAGTATAACAAGTGAATATAAATGTCAGCACCGCGGCGGCAGAGGATTGATCTGTCACGGTGTCAGCGATAAAACAGGCGAATTGGCAGGCATCCGCTTGGTTAAGGCTACAGACGAGATCATGCTCATAACCGACGGCGGTATTATTATAAGAACCCGTGTTTCGGAAATTCCCGTTTACGGCAGAAGCGCATCGGGTGTTATCGTAATGCGTCTTGAAGAAGGTACATCGGTTGCGAGATTTGCGGCGGTGGACCCTGAAACAGAAGCCGAGGACAGAGCAGAGGAAACTGAAGCTCAAGCTGAAGAAACAGAAACCCTATCCACAGAACCCAACGAAGGGGAGGAATAATAAATGGCACTCAAAACCTTTATGTTTAAATATGACGAAAACCAAGGAAAACGCAGAGAAGATATCCAAAATGCTGTGAGAAAATATCTTGATAATGACGAGGTCAATATCAATTACGACAGCAATGGAAAACCTACTGTAGAAAATGCAGGTAAAAAGCTTCATTTATCTGTAACCTGCGCCAAAGATATTACAATGGCGGTTCTTTATGAAAAGCCTATCGGTATCGACGGTGAATATCTTCCCCGAATCCTTTCCAAGGACAATAAGGTGGATTATCAGCAGATCGCAGAAAAATTCTTTTCTATTGAAGAATCGGAATTTTTGCGTGACAGCGCAAAGGATCAAGAACTTGAAAACTTTGCAAAGATATGGGTTCGCAAGGAAGCTTATATCAAAGCAGCAGGCAAAACTCTTGCAGATTTTCCCTTTTTCTCGGTTGTAGACAATACCCGTTTCCTTTCCAAGGTCAGCGGCGTTTCTATTAAAAAGTTCAGCATAAAATTCCCCGATTGCGAAAACTACATCTTTGCTATTGCCGGAGTGGATTGATTTTAGTTCCCGCGGTGTAGTCACTTGTGTGTAAAGAACTATTCCGCGTAACATAAACCAACTTTTTCCGAATTTGATCATACAAAGGTATTTTATGAAAATAGTATATTGCTCCAGCACAGGCTTTACAGCTCAATATGCAAATTTGCTTTCCCAAGAAACAGGCTATACCGCAATTTCTTATGAGGAGGCCAAGAACACCCTTTCCAAAACCGACGAGGTTTTGTTTATGAGCTGGCTCATGGCAGGAAAGGTAACAGAATACAAAAATGCGTTAAAACGCTTTAATATAAAAGCTGTTGTTGCTGTGGGACTATGTGAAACAGGAACTATTGTGGATGATGTGAGAAAATCCAATTCTGTCTCCGAAGATGTTTCTCTGTTCACACTTCAAGGGGGATATGCTCCCGAAAAGCTTAAGGGAATCTATAAATTCCTTATGAAAATTGTAACAAAGGCTTTGATAAAGAAAATCGATTCCATATCCCAGCCCAAATCTTCGGATATAGCTATGAAAAAAGCTTTGACTGAGGGCGGAACCTTTGTTTCCAAGGAAAATCTAAAAGAAATTGTTGACTATTTGAAATAATAAAAGGCTCGGTCAGAAAACCGAGCCTTTTATGTTTGTGCTCTAACTATTTATTAAGTAATCCGTTGGGACCGAAAAGCGGCTTATAAATTATCATCAAAATCAAAAGACAATAGATAAATTCCCCTAACATAAAGCTTCCGTTATAAATAAGGGAATAAATTGCGGTTGCCGATTCATCAAATGTCATTCCGAAAATATTCTGTACCTCTCCAACGCCGATCTTCCAAATGGTAACACCTGAAAGAAAATGGAAAAACAATCTTCCGAGAGAAGAAACAATTGTACCGAAAACAAGACCCTTCAAGCCTTTTCCTTTAAAAAGACCTGCAAGTCCAACCATGCCATAGGCAAGAACATAGTCAAAAAGGATGGAAAGAATGCCCCAGCTTAATCCGCCGCCGATGGTACATTTAATAAAGCCATAGGCAAGGCAGGCAGGAACAGACCATTTCAAGCCCCTTCTCCAACCGAGGATTATAAGGGGAACCATTACAAAATCCACACTTCCGCCGTTCATCCAAAGGTCAAAGGTGAAAGGGGGGAATTTTAAAAGTCCGAAAACAATTGCTAAAGCTAAAAGTATCGCCGATTCGCAAAGGGCATAAATATTTGCCGTCTTATTCTTGTTCATATTTTACGTTAATTCCTTTCCGAAACCGACGCAAAAGCCGAAAAAGCATAAAACGGCAATCAGCCATCACACCGCCCTTGTCATAAAAACGGTGTTTATATACTCCCTACGGCAGCATTACCTGCGTCAGGTTCCTTGGGTATGATCTCAGCCGTACATATATATGCACAGCACCCCATTGTTATTTGAAAAATTATTTCGCTTGCAAGCTATTGATAATATACATTGAATTTATCAACTTGTCAAGTGATTTTTTAATTTTCCTTGGAATTTTCCGAGCTTTCTTCGAAATATTGAGGAATGGATATATCTTCCGCTGAAAAATCATAGGAAACCTTTGCGGAAACATGAACTGTTATGGTATATTCCGATTCGGGCTGGCTGTAATTGGGATTATAGGCAGGGGTATCGAAAAGCTTGATGTCAAATTCGTATTTTGCCGAAATCACCTTATCGTCCTTAACAGTATAGATACATTGGGCTTGGCTGTATTCGGTCTTGTCCTTCTGAGGCTTTTTCAAAACATTTACAAGAGAGAAAATATCATCCCCGATAACAAGATTAGAAAGATTCTCTGTGTTATCTATTGTGAATTTATAGGAATCTCCCAGAGTGTTGGTTCCTTTTGTAATATTTCCTTGAGGAGAAGGTAGCTTGAAATAGGGGAATTTTGAAAAAACATCCTCTGCGGTTCGCTGAACCTCAACAGCGTTTCCTTCTTCAACGCTTACCATGGTGCCGTTAGAATAATAGTTTTCCAACTTTGCCGAAGAACCCAAATAAGTTTGGGTAAATGAGCCGTATGCTTGAGTTTGCTCTCTGTCCCAAAGAATATCGCCCTTTGCGTAATAAAGAACAGAGCCTTCTCCAAAGGTTATTTCCAAAACATATTCACCCGAAAGAGGGTTTTGCGAATTGGTGTTATCAACCGCGGCTTGGGCTTTTTCCAAAACCGCGGCTGTATCCTTTTGTTGGTCGCATCCCCAAAGTAACATTAGGGAAAGGGTTAAGATCAAAGAAATTAATTTTTTCATTCTGTAATAATTCCACCCGAAACGTAATCAAGAACCTTTTCGCGAACAGTTTTCGCCTGCTCAACAAGAGCGTAATAGCTGCCCTGACCGTCTACCGTGAAATAGCATTTTGTGGAAGAAACGCGGTAGAATACTATCTCGGTTGTGTCGGTTGCGGTGGTGTATTTCAATCTGAGATATTCTTCTCCTGTTTCGCCTTCCTGGAGAACATATTCATCCTGCATATAAATGGAAAGAATGGATTTGTAAATATATTTAAAGCTTGTAGCATCCATATCCTTGCCGTTGAGAGAAACGCTTTGGAGGTTTGCTCCTGCAGAATCGGAGGTGAGAAGGAAGGGATAGTCGTTTCCGTCAAAGGATATTGTGAAATCTTGAATTTCGGAAATGTATGCGCTTATAAGAGCATGGTCCAGATATTCAACAAATTCCCAATCCAGCCAGGTTGCGGTTTCCTTGGATATTTCTACAATAACGTCGGTGGTGATAACCTGATCCTTGCCGTCTATAGTTCCCGAATAGGTAGAATAAGCGTAATAATTACCGTTTTCGTTGGGGGCGGAAACATAGATATCGCAGACAATGCTGTCATATTCGAAAGCATAGTGTCTTGCAGGCTCGGTGAGACCGAATTTGCCTAAAAGCTCCTTGTCCAAAAGGGAAGAAGTTGCATTACCGTTATCCGAGAATCCGCAGGCGACTACCGAATCACCCTGAAGTGCCGCAACAGATTGAAGGAAAGTGTTGAAATTGGACATATCCAAGTGAGCATAATTTCTGCCCTCAGCAATATATTCGGTAGGAGAAACAAGCTTCCAAACGCCGTTTATGGTATCAACAGGCTGAGCGTCCGTATTATCGTCAACAAAAATCCTTATTTCATCAAAAACAACATAGGTTTTTGCGACCTGAGGAACATCAAAAGATACTCTGATAAAACGCACATTGTTGTCATTATGGAAGGAAATTTCATAGCCTTGAACAGTTTTATCCGACTGAGTGGGGTTAACTGTGCCGTTTTCTAATTGATGCCAGTTGTTGCCGTCATAGGATATTGTAACAGTAACCTTGGCAGGAAGATATGCGCCGTTTGCCTCATCACGAAGCAAGCCGAAAGTCACCTTATAATCACCTGTGGTACATTGCTTTGCTAAAGCGGCTTCGATATAGGTGGATTTTCCGTCGGTGCTGGTAAATGCGCCGAAAACATCGGTATGATTTTGCCAACCGTCGGAATAGCTGCTGTAATCACTTGCACTCTTTTTATCGGAAATACAATCTGCGAATTTAGAGCTGTTCAACGCCGCAAGATTGTCTGCCGCATTAAGAGAACTGAAGTTTTTGACCGATGCACTGATATTTTTGTCAAGATAATCTATTCGGATATTATCGAAAGTAAATATTTCCTGGGTATCGGTAATGGAATTGATCAAAATAGGCTTCATCATTGCTGTTTCAGGTAGCATGATGGATTCTTCTACTGTAGAAACAGGAATGAAATATATCATATCCTTGCTAAGATCATGGATCATTTTGTTATCCTCATAATCGCCGGTGGAGTCAACCTCATAAACTGCACCGAGATAACGGGCGAAATAATAGAGACCTGTGGAGGATTTATCACCGATAACTACTGTGTGCATCTTATAAGTGCCGTCGCCATCTGTTGTGGTGATAATAGTATAGTTTGCTGTTGATTCTTCGATTTTGTCAAGCTTATAATCAGCCCATGTTTTTCCTTCGGGCATTGCCATTTTTCCGTAGGCAACATTATAACGCATACTTGTTGTTACCTGAGAGAACATTTCGTCATCGTAGATAACCGCAACAGAGGAGCCGAAATAAAATTCGTTATTTTCTTGAAGGACAGAATAGGTTCCGTGTTCGTTGGTGACGGTAAGATAAGATATCTTGCTTCTGTCGATGGCAGTAAAAATAAAGGGGTTTCCTGTAGAGGTTATATTATCGCCGCTTGTGTCATATCCGCTTAAAGCACGGAGATTTACAGACAATTCTTCCTTACCGTTGAGAGAAAGAATAGCGTTCGCCATGAGATTTTCTCCGTCAAAAGCATAATATGTGCCGTCATAAAGGGATTTGAAAAAGCTTTCAAAGGGAATTTCCTTAGTGTTGCCCTGTGCTGTTACCTTTACGCCCTTGAAATCACCGCTGTCGGCTGTGGTTAGGTCGAATTTCTTGTTTGCGCCCATAATCGATTCGGCAAAACGATATATCATTACCCAATTGTCATCAGTAGAATCATAACCGCAAAGAGTTATCTCGGCATCTTCCTCGATTTCCCCCAATGCTGTTGCTACATCCGCATAGAGTATATAAAATTCGTCTAAATCAACTTCGATATCGCTGGGTTTGAAAAACAAAGAATAGGCAACAAAGAGAATTATTGCTGCCAATGCAACCGTAATTACCGTTATAATTTGTTTTTTCATCAAAAATCTCCCTTCGGGATTGGGTTTTATAAGCTTTTCCGCGCGAGTTTCCCCGCGCGGAAGTTATTTCGATTATTACATATGTCTGCGTTTGAGAAACACAACGATACCCATTATAATAACTGCACCGGGAAGTATGGTACAGATAAGCCAAGTGAGGGTTCTTGCTGTGCCTGTTTCGATATCCAATGCAACAGAGCCGAATGTCTTTGCATCAATATCGGGAGCTAATCTGTTTGTGCTGAAATTACGCAGTGCCGCAAGAAGGATGCGCTTGTTTCCATAGCTTTCGGAGGAAAGATAGCTGTCGGCAAATTCTGTACTGCCCACAAGCATTACATAAGAATATTCATAAGCGTTGTTTTCGCCGTAGCCCTGCTTTGTGGAAAGAAGGATAAGAGGCATTTCTCCGCTGATGCTTTCGTCCGATTCGGTTGATGCCGCAACTGCTGTGCTGTGAGAAGAAAGAACTGTTTCCACAAGGAAGCCGTCTTGAGTGATATTGGGCTTGATCTCAAGGGCAACGCTTTCGGGAAGTGCTGTGTTTATGAAGCCTTCTGCATCTACAACAGTTTTGCGAATCTGATATGCCGCAGATGTGCTTTGAAGGTCGGCAGAAATTTCGGGATAATAAGCATTGATAATATCATATCTGCCCAAGGAATGGGTTTCGTCTGTTACGCGGTAGAAGGGCTTGTAATTAATACCCCAGTTATCGTTAAGACAGGATTGAAGATTGGGCAAAGCAGGTGTGCCCGAATCAACAAATGCCATAAAAGCATTGCGCTCGGAGAGATAATCGTTAAGCTTGTCTACCTCGCCATAGCTGAAATCGGTAACAGGGTCGTAAGAAATCAAAACCTCTGTACGGGGATCGATCTCTTCACGGGAAATATCTGCAGTCTTTACTTCAAAGCCTGCATTTGTGAGAAGATTAACAAGAGCTGTAATCTTGCTTCCCGAAGGAATAACACCGTCAGCACCGATAGGCTCACCGTGTCCATAGGTCAAAGTAACCACCTGAGGCTCGGAAAGAGAGCTTTGAAGGATCGCTGTTGTAAGGCGGTATTCGCCGTTAAAAGCTGTGTAATTACCGCTGTCATCTGCAACAAAGAACGCCGCAAGGTTAAGAACACGGTAATGATATTTACCTTGAACGATAACACTTGTGCTGGAAAGCTGAGTTGTGGATTCTTCAAGGTATTTCTTTTCAAATTCAGGGTCCTTGTCAAGCTCCTTGTATTCTACTCGGATAATGCCTTTGTCTCCGCTTCCGTCAAAATTCTGAGCATAGTTTTCCGCAAGGTCGCGGACTATACCTGTGAGGTTAATGCCGTTATATTCATTTGCCGCAAGGTCAAACATATCTCTTGCAGACATAAAATATATGGTAATATCAAGGTCTTTGCCCAAATCGGTAAGCAAACGCTGGGTCTCCTCTCCGATTTCGGAAAATTCCTCTTTGGTAAGGTCAACAGTAAGGTCGCCCGAAAGCGAAAGAGAGGAAAATACAAGGTTGATAACGAGTATCAGTGCGATAAAAACAACGGTAAAAGCCGCAGAGAGGGAGCCGTATTTATAACGTCTCTTATCCTTGACGGCGGTATTCTTAATTTTTTCGTTCATTTCAAAGACCGCCTTTCCTTAGGACCATCTGCGTTTTTCGATAACGCGAGTAGTTAAAAACAGGGCAATAGCCGCAAGACTGATATAATAAATTATTGCCGAAACATCAAGCATTTGGTTGGTAAAAGGAGTGAAACGGTCGATAACCGAGAACCATTTGATGATAGTTCTCAAAACAGTAGATTCCACTTCGCTTGCCAATGTGCTTAAAAGAAGCATTGCGGCATTAACGCCCATAGCCGAAACAGCGGCAATAAGCTGGTTTTCGGTCAAGGAAGAAAGGAAAATACCGATTGCTATGAAAGCGGCACCCAAAAGGAAAATGCCGAGAATATTCATAAAAATAGAAGTAAGGTTAGGCGTACCGTAGTTGAAAAGCAAAACAAAGTTAAAGCTGTTTACAATAAAGGTAACGCCGAAAACTGTCAAAGCCGCAAAGTATTTGCCCATAACGATCCCAAAAATGGAAACGGGACTTGTGAGAAGGATTTGGTCTGTGCGGTTCCTTTTGTCATCAGCAAAAAGCTTCATGGTCAAAAGAGGAATAAGAATGGCGAAAATAATCATCATCCAAACAAAATATTGACCGATACTGCTTGTAGATTGCTCAAGGAGAGTACAGGATGCGAACGCCATACCTGATATTACAAGGAACATACCGCAGAAAATATATCCGATAGGTGTGAGAAAATAGGATTTTAACTCACGCATATAAATTGCCAGCATTATTTTCCGCCTCTCTTTCCTTTTTTGTTGGCTTCCTTTTCTTTTTCCTTGCCTACAAGGCGGATGAAAATATCCTCAAGGCTTAATTCAACGCCTTCCAAGCCTATCAAGGGCCAGCCCTTGCTTGAAAGAGCATAGAAAAGGGGCTTTCTGATGTCAACTCTGTCCTGAGATTCCAAAAGATAGCTGATGCTGTCGGTATCTCTCTTTCCCAAAACATCGGCAGACTTTATTCCGCCGATAGAACGCAAGGTCTTCAAAACCTCATCCTCGGGACCAACGATTTTAGCAACAAGCTTTCTGGAGCCCTCAACTGCGTTTATAAGGTCTTCGGTTTTTTCGTTTGCAACGATTTGTCCCTTGTTGATAACTACGATTCTGTCGCAAACCGCCTGAACCTCAGGCAAAATGTGGGTAGAAAGGATGATAGTATGCTCTCTGCCCAGCATTCTGATAAGATTTCTGATTTCGATAATCTGTCTGGGGTCCAAACCGATGGTAGGCTCGTCAAAAATCAAAACCTTGGGGTTGCCTATCAAGGCTTGGGCGATACCGACTCTCTGGCGATAGCCCTTTGAAAGGTTTTTGATCAAACGCTTGCCAACGTCCCAAATCTTAACAACCTCGCAGATCTCCTTTAAGTGTTGCTTTCTGGGAAGATTACAGCCTTTTAGGTCATAGACGAAATTAAGGTATTCCAAAACCGTCATTTCAAGATAAAGAGGCGGTATTTCGGGCAAAAAGCCAATATCCTTTTTTGCCTTCATAGGCTCTTCAAGGATATCCACACCATCTATCTTAACGCTGCCGCTGTCGGCAGAAAGATAGCCGGTTATCATATTAAGTGTTGTGCTTTTGCCTGCGCCGTTAGGCCCCAAAAAGCCCAATATCTCGCCTTCTTCAACCTTAAAGGTAAGACCGTCGACTGCGCGTTTATCGCCGTAGCTTTTTCGAAGTTCTGTAATTTCTACCATCTTTTTTCTCCCGTTTTTCAGCTTTTGGGGATATTTGCCCCAAAGCTCCCGCAAGGGGGAATTATTTATCCAAGGGCAGCCGAAGCATTGTAACTTGAACCGACCCAAAAGGGCGTCAACCGCAATGCTTTTTCGGCTATGTGTTTATTCTTTAACTATTTTGATCCCCAATTCAGCTATAGCTTCTTCGGGAACCTCTGCAGGGCAATCTGTCATCAATTCCTTGGCATTCTGCATTTTGGGGAATGCAACAACATCTCTCAAGCTGGTTGCGCCCAGCATCTGCATGACCAATCTGTCCAAGCCGATACCCATACCGCCGTGAGGAGGCGCACCGTATCTGAACGCTTCCAACAAATAGCCGAATTTAACCTGCGCTTCTTCCTTGGAAAGACCCAAAAGGTCGAAAATCTTGGATTGAAGCTCGGGATTTGTTATACGAATAGAACCGCTGGAAAGCTCGATACCGTTCAGAACAAGGTCATAGGCCTTTGCTCTGACTTTACCCTTGTCGTTGTCAAGATATTCGAGACATTCATCCATGGGGCTTGTGAAGGGATGGTGCATCGCCACCCATTCTCCGCTTTCGTAATCATATTCAAAGAAGGGCATTTCAACGACCCAAAGGAAATTGAAACCGCTTCTTTCGATATTCAATCTGTTTGCCGCTTCAACACGAAGCTGACCAAGCTGTGTGAGAACCTTGTTGTTATCGCTGTCAGCAAGAATAAGGACAACGTCGCCCTTTTCAACATCGGCTTTTGCGTAAATTGCGTTTAATTCCTCCTCACTCATGAATTTAAGGAAGGAACCGCTGTCGGTATCTGCTCTCTTGGACCAAGCCAAACCCTTTGCGCCACAGCCCTTCGCATATTCTTCAAGCTTGGTAATGTCTTTTCTGGAAAGCTTGTCTGCACAGCCCTTGAGGTTGATTGCTCTAACGCTTCCTCCTGCTTCGATAGCATTGGAGAAGACAGAGAAACCGCAACCCTTCAAAACATCCGAAAGGTCAACTATTTCCATGCCGAATCTCAAATCGGGCTTATCGGAGCCGAAACGCTCCATACATTCTTTATAGGTATATCTGGGAAGAGGAGTAGGGATATCGATACCCATGCAATCCTTGAAGATATGCTTGATCAAGCCTTCGCCAACAGCCAAAACATCGTCTGTGTCAACAAAGCTCATTTCCATATCTATCTGAGTAAATTCAGGCTGTCTGTCTGCGCGAAGGTCTTCATCGCGGAAGCAACGCGCTATCTGGAAATATTTATCAAAGCCTGCGACCATAGAAAGCTGCTTATAAAGCTGAGGAGACTGAGGCAAAGCATAGAAGGAACCCTTGTGAACACGGGAAGGCACCAAATAGTCTCTTGCTCCTTCGGGGGTACTCTTTATAAGAATAGGTGTTTCAAGCTCAATAAAGCCTTGGTCGCAAAGATAGTCACGAACCGATTTTGCAACCTTGGAGCGGAAAATAATATTATTCTGCAAAACAGGACGGCGAAGGTCCAAATATCTGTGTGTTAATCTCAATTCCTCGTTGGTTTTGCAATCGTCGGTTATATCAAAGGGAGGAGTTTCGCTTTCGCCCAAAATTTTAACCTTTTCTGCGAAAATCTCAATATTGCCTGTGGGAATATCGGGGTTTTTGCTGGAGCGTTCGCGAACAACACCCTCTGCGGCAACAACAAATTCTGTTTTCAATTCCAATGCCTTTTCAAAAACACTTTTCTCGGTGTTTTCGTCAAAAGCAAGCTGAACGATACCGCTTCTGTCTCTAAGGTCAACGAAAACGAGACCGCCCAAATCGCGAGCCTTCTTTACCCAACCCATTACTGTGACAGTTTCGCCTATATTAGATTCTCTCAAATCGCCGCAATAATGTGTGCGGCGTTCTTTACCCAGCAATTCCATGTTTATAAATCCTATCTTATTTCCTTAATTATATTTTCGATGCTTAAACCAACCTTGACCTTTTCGCCGCCGCGCATATTACGCAATTCGGCTTCGCCATCGGCAATTTCGTTGTCGCCCATAACCAAAACATAGTCCGCGCCTGCTTTATCGGCATATTTCATCTGGGCTTTAAGGCTTCTGCCGCAAATATCGGTTTCTGCGGAAATTCCCTTTTGGCGCAATTGCTGAGCAAGCAAGAAAGCCTCTGCACTTGCGCTTTCACCTAAAGGAGCAATATAAATGTCGCATCCCTTTTTCAAATCGGGAATAAGGTCTTCATCCTTCAAAGCTTGAATAAGTCGGGTAATACCCATGCCGAAGCCTACTGCAGGAAGCTCGGGTCCGCCGATAGAAGAAAGCAAACCGTCATATCTGCCGCCGCCGCAAACTGTGCTTTGAGCGCCGATAGAATCAACGGTAAATTCGAAAACTGTACCTGTATAATAATCCAATCCTCTTACAATGGAGGGGTCAACGATATATTCAACACCGCACTTATCCAAAAGTGCCTTTAATTTATCAAAATGGCTTTCACAGCCCTCGCAAAGATGCTCTAAGGTTTTGGGAGCATCCTTTGCAATTCCCGAACAAATGGGACTCTTACAGTCCAAAACTCTCAAGGGATTCTTTTGTAATCTTTCCTTACAGGTATCGCAAAGGTCCTTTTCATAGCCCGAAAAATATTCAAGCAATGCTTTTCTGTAGCCGGGACGGCATTCGGGACATCCGATAGAATTTATACGGAGAGTAACCTTTGTCAAGCCAAGCTTTTTGAAAAGGCTGTCTGCAAGCAGGATCACCTGTGCATCTGCCTCGGGAGAGGAAGAACCGTAAAGCTCGGTGCCGAATTGCCAAAATTCTCTGCTTCTGCCTGCCTGGGGCTTTTCTCTGCGGAAGAAATTGGAAAGATAAAACAGCTTTAAGGGCATTGCGCCTGCATAAAGACCGTTTTCGATAACCGATCTTGCAACGCCTGCGGTACCCTCAGGGCGGAGAGAGAGACTGCTTCCGTCCTTGTCGACGAAGGTATACATTTCCTTGCCAACAACATCGGTGGTATCACCTACACCTCTGCAAAAAAGCTCGGTTGCTTCAAATGTAGGCATTCTTATTTCGGAAAAACCGAACAGATCCGCTGTTTCACGGACATTTTTTTCGATATATTGCCAAACTCCGATATCCGAAGGAAGGATATCCAAAGTTCCCTTTGGTTTCTGGATTCTGCTCATGATTAAAAACTTCCTAAACTATCCTTAGAATTGATACGCCAATCCAAATCGCCTCTGTCGAGAGCAAGGACGAGCGCTTCCGCTGTTGCAATATTGGTTGCAACAGGAACTGTGTATTTATCGCAAAGCTTAACCAAGCTAAGCTCGCTGTCTGCGTACTCTGCATCGTTATTTGTGTCACGAAGCAAAATGAGAACGTCAACTTCGCCGTAAGCAATCTTGGAAGCGATTTGTTCGCCACCGCCGTGAGTACCTGCAAGCAAGCGTTCGATAGTTAGTCCGGTAGCCTCGGAAATATATTTTCCGGTGGTTGCCGTAGCACAAATGTTGTGTCTGGAAAGGATTCCGCAATAAGCGAAGCAAAATTCGGTTATTAACTCTTTTTTCTTGTCGTTTGCAATAATAGCGATGTTCATATTATTCAATCCTCCCATTTTTTGATGAAATTCTCGATTACTATTCCTTCATAGGAATTACGTTTTTTTAATTTTTCAGCCCCTGCGAAAAGGTTTACCCGCTTTCCGCAAAGACGAAGGGCAATGTTATAAAATGCATTCTCGCATTTTGTGGCTTTTTTCTTCAAGCTTCCCATAAAAGCAAGCTCTGCCGCTTCCTGAGATGCCTGAAGCTTTTCTCCATAGGGAACCACACCCAGTAAACGAACCGACGAACGGTTGATTATGTCGATTATATGGGGCAATTTTCCCTTTTCGGCAAATGCCGCGCGGTATCCGTTAACAACCAGCGAAAGTTTTTTTATCCCCATCGCCGAAAGCCTTGCCGCCGTTTTCTCTGCTGCGCGGACCGATGTGGATTGATGCAATGTGACGATAACAGCCTCGTCAGCCTGACGGGCAAATGCCATATAATATTCTGTCATTTCCGCGCAGGAATCAACGATTATAAAATCATATTCCTCGCGCATTTCCCTGAAAAAATCGGAATATGCAGAATCGGGGAATTTGGTTCCGTCATGGTTCATGGGCGCAGGTATAAAGGAAAAGCCTGTTCCGCTGCCAACCTCGGTTATCGCTGCCGTTGGGGCGCAACGCCCTGCCAGAACATCGCTGCAATCGAAAAGTGTTTCGCTTTCCAAGCCCAAAACCATGTCCATACAGCGCATACCGAAGTCTGCATCCACAACCAAAACCTTGTTGCCCAAAGCGTGAAGTGTTGCCGCAAGATTGGCAGAAACCGTGGTTTTGCCAACACCGCCTTTAAAGCCTGTTACAAATATTACTCTGCCCAGTGCCGACACCTCCCACCTTACAGCCGATTTGGGTTCGATCCTTTTCGGCTAGTCATACATCATAATAATAACACCATTTCATCTCGCTGTCAAGAAAAAGTGAACATATTTAGATATATTCCTTCACCCGAATTTGTTTATTTTTTCATTTTGGTTATGTGGTGTTGCTTGATTCGTAATATTTGTTTTAACAGTTTCTCGTCAGCCTTATAGGTTATCTTCTGATAAATATTCTTATTTTAGCAATACAGGCATATAAATAACCAAAACCCGTAAACGGAGTTGATTTATATGTTAAGGAAGGATATTGATGAAAAGGTTATAGAAATCGGAGAATATGTTGCCGCCACGGGGGCTACCGTGAGAAGCGCGGCAGATAAATTCGGGATAAGCAAATCTACGGTACATAAATATCTTACATCGAGGCTTAAGAGGCTGGATGCCGAAATTTTCAATGAGGTTTCCGAGGTTTTGGCAAAGAACCGCGCCGAACGGCATATCAGAGGGGGCATGGCAACAAAAGCGAAATATTTCAGCGATTATAAAAAAGTTGACAAAAACATAAAGAGTTTGTATAATAAAAATGTTAAGATATAAATTAAAGGAAAGGATTGTCCCTTGAAGGTTTTTGCGGAGCTTGACGGGAAACCTAGAAACGACAAGGTTAAAAGTTTGAAACACTGTGATTTAAGCACCATCCCGAAAAGGGCGCACGAAAACA